>JAGQXQ010000650.1 GCA_020436535.1 Phaeodactylibacter sp. | reverse complement strand
TCTCCGTCCAGACAGTGTCTTCTTTGGGGCTGGTCATCCAGTTGGCAGGTAGGCCCTGGAGCTGGCTGATCTCCAGCTGATCCCACAAGCATTCGCGGATGCGGATAGGGAGGACCGATTTTTCGCCCTTGCGGTGGGCAGCCAGGGCGGCAGACAGTTCTTTGTTGTAGCAAAAATCGGAGGCGATGAAATCCTGGCTGATGAGGCAGAATACCATATCCGCCTCTGTCAGCCTTTGGTTTATTTTGTCTTCCCAGGGCTCGCCAGGCAAGATGCAGCCGTCGTCCCACAGCTGCACCTGATTGGAGCGGAGCAAGGGGCTGAGGGCGGTTTTTAGGGCCTCCATATAAGCCCCGTCTTTGTGGCTGTAAGAGATAAATGCCCGGAGCGGATAATCAAACTGCCGGGCTTCCGGAGATTCGATTCCGTTGAGTAGGTCAGCCACTTTATAGCGCTTGCGCAGCTTGCCGGAGAAATAATCCTCCATCCGTTCTTTTTCGTAGCCGATCAGCTCCTGGTAATCGACATGGAGGGGGCGTCCATCGAGCTGATCGGGTAGGGGGATCAGCTCCTGTATTTTCAGTTCAGCAAAGCTGCTGTGAATATCTTTCAGCGACTGGCGGATGAAAGTGAGGAAATCCCGGCGGCGCTCGCCCGCCAGTTGCAACTGTATTTTTCGGGCCTCCTTGTCGACCACCACGTTGGCGCGGGATTGGAAGAGTACCTTTTCCTGCAATACCATGCCGTTGCGCCACTGCCGTTCTTCCATCAGATACTGGTGCAGGCGCACCATCAGGCGGGGAAAGACAGTATCGGGCAGAAATTCCGGGTACTCCACCACAAAGCGGATGACCTTTTCATCCGGTGCAAAAGACAACGCATGTTGAGGCACCGGCAGCAGGTCGGGTACGATGTACTGCTCTTGCTTTTCATCGAAGGGGAAGCATAGTTCGAATTGCCGCATCATCTGCGCGATGAAATACAGTTTGTTTTCCGGGTAGCGGCGCCTTGGCTTTGGCGCCTGGTAACCCTGCACATTTTGCTCTGCCTTGGGGTTTTCAGGTTGATAGCGCTCGTCGTTGATGATGTCGTTGAGCTGGTGGATGGAAAAGCGGCCGTTCTGCTCCGCCACGATGGGCGAGTTGATGATGCGGTACACTCCGTTAGTCAGCCAGAGCGGGTTGAGCACCTGGGTATCATGCAGGCGCAGCTTTTCGTAGTGCAGCACGATGCCCAGGTCGTTGAGGTATTCCAGCAGGATGTTCTGTTCCTTTTCCTCCGTGATATCGTGTGCCCGGCATTTTTCGCGGAACTGCTCGTAGCTGATGTAGTCTTCCTCCATCTCTTCGAAGGCTCGCTTGGCGCTATGCCAATGGACTGGCAGGTGGGCCTCCCGCATGGGCAGCTCCCATACTTCCGCCCACAGTTTTTCTTTGAATCCTCCTACCCCTTCTCCCGTTTTGCAGGACAGCCGGAAAAAGTCGTTAATAAAGGGGTATTTCTCCTGCAAAAACTGCTCGTTGACCCGAAAGGAGGGATGCTGGTCGATCTTATTCAGCACTACGATCACCGGCGAGTCGCCGCCGAAGCTTTGGATGCGCTTCAGCCAGTACTCCGCCTTTTCATCCTTGCGGCTGTCCAGTACCAGTACGTAGACCGAGCGCTTGGAGAGGAAAAACTGATGGGTGGCGTGCATGATCTCCTGCCCGCCGAAATCCCAGAAGTGGATGGTGACGTCCTCTTCATTGATGGGAATGGCTTCTCGCCGGATGCGCACGCCGTGGGTTTGGTCTTCGTGGTCGTCAAAGGTTTCGCCCAGCATGGCTTTGATGAGGGAGGTTTTGCCGGAGGCCCCTTCGCCGACCAGGATGACTTTGGCTTCGTTGAGGGGCGCGTAGGGGTGTTCGAAGTAGGAGAGGATGGCTTCAGTGCCGAGGTCGGCGATTTCGGGTGGGGGGATGCAGAGGGGGTTGGAGTGGAGGGCTATCTCATTCCCGCCATAATCTAAGTTTTCCTTAACAGTGCCACCCGTTCGTAATAAATGGATAAGGGGTTCAAGATTTTTGACTCGATTGTTCTCTAATCGCAGTTGAGTTATTTCATTCAAAAAGCCAGTTGGGCTGATATCGCTGACCTGATTGGAGCTAAATTTCAATTCTTTTAACTGAGTGAGTTTTTCGAGAGGTTTGATGTCACTAACTTGGTTTCCACTAAAGTCCAAGTGGTTTAATTGAGTAAGGTTTTCGAGAGGTTTGATGTCACTGACTTGGTTGTCTCTGAAGTCCAGGTGGTTTAACTGCGTAAGGTTTTGCAGAGGTGAAATATCATTAACTTGGTTTTCGGTAAATTCTAATGAGTTTAATCGAGTAAGGTTTTGTAGAGGTGAAATATCATTAACTTGGTTTTCCCAGAAAAAAATTTTTGTTAATTGAAAAAGATTGTAACTATTTAGCTTCCTGCGGA
>JAGQXQ010000170.1:4466-13595 GCA_020436535.1 Phaeodactylibacter sp. | reverse complement strand
ATGGTAGGTTGCCTGCCGTAAAGACATCCTTGTTTCTTTGTTAGCCTGCCAAAATACTATAATTAAAACCTTTGAGGTTTTGAAAACCTCAAAGGTTTTAATGTCCGGATAAAAACTGCGCCTCAAAGCCCCACCACCCGCATATAATCCAGCATCGCCCGGTTTACCTCCACATTCATATTCACATCCCAGGGCTCGAAGGAAACTGTAAGGGTATTCCTCCCCTTATTCAACTCCACCACATAAGCATTGGAATACCCCCAATCCGACCATTCATCCGTGCCCCGCTGCGGGAATACCAGGGAACCAACCCGCTCCCCATTGGAATAAAGGTCCCGGATGGCACATTTGTTATCCGTATTCCAGGGGCCACTGCCGTTGGAATAGCGGAAGTCAATGAGGTACTCGCCGGCTTCTTCGGCATCTATCAGCACCTCGATGGAGCGGTTCTTTTCATTGGAAACCTCCACGAACCCGGTTCCCGAATAATTGGTATAAGGCAGTTGGGAAGCGCCGGTAAACTGTTCGATCTCTACGATCTTTACAACCGTTTCGGGCGCGGCCCGCAGCGGCTCGCTGGTGAAGGACTCATAGCCTGTATCGTCCATGGCGCTGACTTTATATTCGGCCACTTCCTCCTTCGATACTTCCAACTCCGTAGCAGTGGTTTTTTCCAGCAATTCGCCGTCTTTGTATACCCGGTATTCTACAGCGCCGGGTATCGGTTCCCATAGCAGGGCAGCCCCCTCCTGTTTAAGCTGAGGGGCAGGCAAAGAATAGTGGTTTGCCACGAGATGGATGGCGGCGCCATCGAACGGTTTGTTGTTCATTTTGATAACGATGAGGTGTTCCCCACTGATGTCGGCGGGCAGGAATGCCTCCTCCATAGGTTCTCCATCCAGCATCGCCGACTCGATCTGATTGCCAAAGCCCTCCACGGTAATGTTGAGCTTAGCGCCTCTGTACCGGAAGTTGGATAGTTTTTTTGTTCCCGGGTAGGAACTGGGGATCGCTGGGCTAAACCGCAGGCCGTCCACCTCAAAAGACATGCCCATAAACACCCGGTGCACCATGGCCAGGTTGCCCGCCATGCTCCACAGCATGCGATGAGAGTTGATCTCGGTACCCAGAAAATCGCCGGTGCCGGCCACGAAGTTCTCGTAGTTGGTGAGGAACAGGCCGCCGGCACGGTAGATAGCCGCCAGCCCGTGGTTGAGCACTTTTTCGTTGCCGGCCCGGGCCGCCGCCAGGTTCCAGTAGGACTGGACGAAGGGCCAGATGCCGTCGTTGTGGTAAGGCGGAATGCCCGGGATCTGCGGATAGATGCACGTAACCCCAAAATCCGTTACCGGCGACCTGGCGATAATGGACTGCGCCTTGTCGCCATCGGCCACGCCCAACAGGATGGCCAGCGCCTCGCCCAGGGCTTCGAAGCGGGGAGAAAGATTGAGGTACTGCCGGCCGTAGAGGTACTGTCCATAGTAGCCCTTATCTGCCATCCAGAGGTAATCGTTGATGCCTTTTTTGATCTCCTCCGCCCGGGCAGTGTATACCTCGGACGGTTCACCCAGTATTTTGGCCATTTCCGCCAGAATGATATGCGCCTGGTAGTGCACCACATTGGTTCCCAGGTTTTCGGAGACGTAGATATCCATGTTGGACATCCACTTGGGGTAGGTTTGCTCCCGCCAGTCCAGAAAGGAAGACTCGCCGCGGTACATGCCCGTTTGGGTAGACTTCAACACTTTGTAATCATCTTCCAGCGTGTTTTTTATGATCGTATACGCCTGCTGCAGCCAATCCCTGTCGCCGGTGGTTTTGTAGATCTCCCAGGCCGCCAGCGCCCAGGTGGTACGGTCGGAAGAAACCGGCCAGGCGCCGCCGGAGCCGGTGTCCTGGATAATTCTATCGCGCTTGACTTTCTTCATCAGGCTGATCTTCGCCACTGCAGGTTCGTGGTAAGCAAAGGCCAGGAAAATGCTGTAGCTGATGTCGCGCGTCCACACACCTGCCCACTTGGCGCCCGTCCGGAGAGTGCTGTCCGGCTCGATGTTCAAAAGAGCCTCTTCCAGGGAGAGGTTGAACAGGGCGTCGACAATGGGCTGATCGGATTGGTACTGCGGACGGTTGGAAAGATCCGCGGTGAGTTTCCATTCTTTGTCCTGGTAATCTTCCGGGTTATAGGGGTTAAGCGTCAGGGTAATCTCGTAGATGTTGTCACCGTCGGGATCTTTCAGTTGGAGGCCCTCCTCTTCCAGGTTGACGAAATCCCAGGTAAGGGGCTCCGACCCGCCGGCGATGTAGAAGTTCTTAAAATCGGCTTTGGCGACGCGGCTCCCGTCGTAGGTTTCGTAAAAGCCTTTTTCTTCAAACTGTTCTACAACCGGAGACATATCCACCCGGAAGGTATACTCGTAATTGACCGGTAGGAAAGTACCCGGGCCTTCCGGAGCGTTTTCAGGTAACTCCCCAAAACGCAGAATGGGTGATTCGTGCTCCTCACCGATAACCAGCCAATGGTCTTTGCCCGACGGCAGCTCGTTGTCCTTTTCATTGATACTGAATTTAAAGGTGACTAGCCGGGAGTAGCTCTTGCTGGCGGGGCTTTTGTAGTTAGAGGTAAGGTGGGTGGGCGAAAGGGCTGTAGCCTGGTTTTCTCCTTGCACGACTTTGTCGGCGTACAGAGTGAAGGCGTCGGATTGGTAGAGGGGCGTTTCTTTTTTTTCGGATTGACAGGCGAAGAGTACCATAAGAAGGAAAAGTACAGTGCAATATTTCATACGGCAATTTGGCTTTGGTTTTCGATCAAAGTTAAGCAAAATAATACCGTCAACAATTCCCGCAAACCCAATATACTTATTCACTATGGCCGATTCCTTCTACAGCCCTCGCCAAGCTAACAATATAGCCATCTAACCAGCCAGCCTTCAACCTTCCTACCGCACCAAATGCACCACCCCGGTATACTCCAGCTCCACCTCATCCAGAAAGCGCACCCGGAAAACGTAGGCGTAAGCCCCGTCCGGCGCCTCCTTGTCCCTGAAAGTACCATCCCAGCCAATGGACAAGTCATTGGGTAGAAAATGATCACGCTCAAAAACCGTGGCGCCCCACCGGTTAAAAACTTTCATACTCAACACCTCCTGCACATTGGGCACATCCGCATAGAGGGCGAAACGGTCGTTGCGCCCGTCGTCGTTGGGGGAGAACGCATTGGGAATATAAACAGACCGGACTTCCCTGACATCTATCCGAATGGAATCTGTTGCCGAACAACCGGCTGCCATACTCCCTGTAAAATAAAAAATGGCCGGTTGCAGCGGTTGGAGAGTCGGTTGCAGGCAGTCGTCATCACAAATAACTAATGCCGAAGGCATCCATTCGGCGCTGGCCAGTGGATAGTTGGACATAACGGGCAACGTCAGGCTGCCGCCCAGGTTGATGGCCTGATCGGGCCCCAGGTTAACCCACAAAGGGCCAGGCTCTGTCAGGACGATATCATAGTCTGCCTGGCACCCAAAGCGGTCATAGAAAGACAGGTGGTAAGATCCGTCGCCCAGATTCGGAAAAGAAGCCTCTTCGGCCATTACCACCATTCCATCCAGGCTAATGGAAACAGGAGGGTAGAAGTTCCGGACATTCGATATGCCGATGGCGCCATCCTGAAAGTTGTAGCAGCTGGGGTCAACGGCAGCTATATCCGCTAGAATGCCCTGGCCGGGGACGAACTCCAGAGTAAGGGTAACGATGCTGTCGCATCCAATAGAAGAGACCAAAGTGTCTGTATAAATGCCCCCTGTGGTAATAGGCATATCACCAAAAAAATAACTGCCTCCTTCGCAAAGGGTATCTGCCACCGAATGAAATTTTGGCTGTACGTATACCACTTTCACGTTGGAAATGATCCGGCACTTGGGGTTAGCCAGGTTAGCCGGCGAGTTAGCCAGCAGGTAGCGGTAGTAATAATACCCTCCGGAAAGCTGGGTGTGCTGTATGGAAATACCGTTGGCGCCGGGGATGTCTTCCCAGGTAGCCCCTTCGTCAAAGCTTTGCTGCCATTGCAGGGCCGGGTCCGGAAACTGGTTACCCTGGACAGTAGCATCCAGGGAAATGGGATTGCCATCTTCGCAGATATTGGCCACTTCTACCGGCAGGATGAGGGCCGCCGGGCCGCATGCCCGGAAAGAGATGTTGTCCAGCGCCAGGTCGTTGCCGGCCCCGCCGGGAGCGTTATTGCGAAGGGTCAGTTTGACTGAATTTTCTCCGGGTTCGGTCGTGAAGGTAAAGCCGTAGTTATTCCATATTTCATTCTGGGGAATATCCCCTGTGCTATACCGCACCTCATCGTTGATCAGGAAGGATACGTTGGGTTTGATGTAATTGAGTGTTTCTGTAAATACCAGGTTTAAAATATCCGCCGAAAATTCATAAAGTGTATTGTCACACAGGCCGTCCACCGTCTGCTCGTAAAAAATCCCCGGGGCATAACTGGCATTGACCACCATCATGTAGCCATTGGGGTCGCTACTGTTGTCCTTTGCCGGCATCCAACCTGGAAAAAGAAAGGGCCAGGCGCTCATATCGTTCGTAATTGTGTAGAGGCCGTCATTGGGCGGAGGTGAGAAGGTATAGGTATAGCCGGGAGCTATGCCAGGATCAACGGGAATCAGATTACTGGCCCCCGAACCAAAGTCGCCGGCTACGAAGATATTTTCACCTAAATTGCCGGTGCATACCTCCTGAGCGGCAAGGGTAGTAATACACCACAGCCCAAGGGAGGTAAAAACAAGTTGTAAAAAAGGTATCCGTCTGCTTAGCAAAATGGGTAAAACTATTTTTTCCAAACATTTACTTATCGCACCAAATGCACCACCCCTGTATACTCCAATTCCACCTCATCCAGAAAGCGCACCCGGAATACATAGGCGTAAGCACCGTCTGGCGCCTCCTTGCCTTTGAAAGTTCCATCCCAACCGAGGGATAAGTCATTAGGTAGAAAATTATCACGCTCAAAAACCAAAGCGCCCCACCGGTTAAAAATTTCCATACTCACCACCTCCTGCACATTGGGCACATCCGCATAGAGGGCGAAGCGGTCGTTGCGCCCGTCCTCGTTGGGAGAGAAGGCATTAGGTATGTAGACAGACCGCACTTCATTGACCTCGATGAGGATGGAATCCGTCGCTGAACAGCCTGCCGCTGTAATCCCTGTAAGATAAAAAGTAGTTGTTTGTAAAGGCTGCAAAAGTGGCTTAAGGCAGTCAGCATCACAAATCACCAGCTCCGGGGGCGCCCATTCGGCGCTGGCCAGGGGATAATTGGAGGTGACTGGCAATATTACCTCGTCGCCCAGCCCGATGGCCCGGCCCGGCCCCAGGCTGATCCTCAACGAGTCGGGCTCACTCAATACGATGTTGTATTC
Organism: Phaeodactylibacter sp.; assembly: GCA_020436535.1. Lineage (GTDB taxonomy): Bacteria > Bacteroidota > Bacteroidia > Chitinophagales > Saprospiraceae > JACJXW01. The sequence goes on along the minus strand of JAGQXQ010000170.1, from coordinate 8,173 downwards.
AACACTACAGCCCAACCGGTCATAGACTGACAGGAAATAGGAACCGGCGGACAGGTTAGAAAAGGAGGCCTGTTCCGCCATCACCACCTCGCCATCCAGGCTGATCGAAACAGGAGGATAGAAATTCCGGACATCAGATATTTCAATGGCGCCGTCCTGGTAGCCGGCACAGGTGGGGCCATTAGCAACCATCTCAGCTGTGAGGCCACCATCGGGCACGACGGTAAGGGCGAGGGTGACGATACTGTCGCACCCGATCGAAGAGATCAGGGTATCGATATAGACGCCCCCTTGCATAAGAGGCGTATCACCAAACAAAAAAGTCCCCCCTTCACAGATCGTATCCAGTACCGAATGAAACTTGGGCTGGACATACACCACCTTTACATTGGAAATGATCCTGCACTTGGAATTGGCCAGGTTGGTGGGCGAATTGGCCAGGAGGTAGCGGTAGTAATAATAGCCTCCGGAGAGCTGGGTGTGCTGTATGGAGGTGCCGTTTGCTCCGGCCATGTCCACCCAGGTAGCCCCCTCGTCAAAACTTTGCTGCCATTGCAGGGCCGGGGTAGGGAACTGCCCCCCCTGCACGGTGGCGTTCAGGGTAATGGGGCTGCCGTCTTCGCAAATATTGGCCACCTCCACCGGCAGGATGAGGGCAGCCGGCCCACACGCCCGGAAAGAGATATTGTCCAGCGCCAGGTCGTTGCCGATACCGCCGGGAGCGTTGTTGCGCAGCGTCAGCTTAACCGAAGTTTCGCCTGGCTCGGTTGTAAAAGTATAGGCGTAAGTGTTCCAAATATTATTCTGAGGGATATCGCCCGTGCTGTAGCGCACTTCATCGTTAATCAGAAAAGAAACGTTGGGTTTGATATGGTTGGCCGTTCCCGACTGGATCAGGTTGAGAATATCGGCGGAAAACTCGTATAGTGTATTTTCGCAGAGGCCGTCCACCGTCTGCTCATAAAAGATACCGGCTGAATAACTGGCGTTGACTACCATCATATAGCCATTGGGGTCGGTGCTGTTATCTCTGGTCCGCAACCAGGTCCCATATAGGCCGCCCCAGGCGCCCGTGTTGTTGGTGATGGTGTAAAAACCATCCTGGGGAGGGGGCGACAAAGTATAGGTATAGCCGGGGGCGATGCCCGGATCAGAAGTAATAAGGTTGGTCGTTCCAGAGCCGAAATCGCCGGCGTCGAAGATGTTGGCGCCCAGATTACCGGTGCAGGTAGGCTGGGCAAATAGGCTGAATACTCCCCAAAAGGCGAATAATACTAAAAGAGAGCGTTGTAAAGAGATACGATGGATTTTCATGTTCATCAGAATTGAGATTGAGATCATTTTGGAGGAGGTCATTCGGGCCTGTTTAACTGGCAGGTAAAGCTAACAAAATCTGATATGCCCGGCTAAAAAACCAGCGCCCAATAAAGCTTTCCCGCGACGAATAGCTCCTTTAATAGTAAATCTATCGCTATGAAGGAAGATATAAGTGTGCAGCATTGGGCGGTACAGAAAAGACAAGGCCTGAAGCGATATTGACTACAGAAAGATTGTAGAACATCCCTATCTTTGCCCTTAAAAAGATGATCGTAGTCACCGGCGCCGCAGGTTTTATTGGCAGTTGTATGGTTAGAAAGCTCAATGACGAGGGATTCTCCGACATCGTCGTCGTCGACGAGTTTAGCCGCGAGGAAAAAAACCGCAACCTGGAAGGCAAAAAATTCACAGAAAAAATACACCGCAACGATTTCCCTGGCTGGCTCTGGGAAAAATACTACTTCGTCGACGCTATTTTCCACCTGGGCGCCCGAACCGATACTACGGAAAAGGACTGGGCCATCTTCCAGGAGCTCAACCTGGACTATAGCAAGGCCCTGTGGGAGCTCTGCGCAGTACATCATATCCCCTTGATCTATGCTTCCAGCGCCGCCACCTACGGACTAGGCGAGCACGGCTACGACGACCGGCATGACATCGTGGGCCAGCTCCACCCCCTCAACCCTTACGGTGAATCCAAAAACCGCTTCGACCTGTGGGCGCTTAGCCGGGAAGAACAACCGCCTCACTGGTACGGACTGAAGTTCTTCAACGTCTACGGCCCCAATGAGTACCATAAAGGCAGAATGGCCTCCGTCATCTTCCACACCGTGCGCCAGATCAAAGCCACCGGCGGCATGAAGCTCTTCCGCTCCCACCGCGAAGACTATCAGGATGGCCAGCAGAGCCGCGATTTTGTCTATATCAAAGATGTAGTTGACATCTTGTGCTGGCTTTTCCGGCAACAGCCCGCCAACGGCCTGTACAACCTGGGCACGGGCAAAGCCCGCTCCTTCCAGGACCTGGCCGCCAACACTTTCCGCGCCATGGGACTGGAGCCCAACATCAGTTTCATCGATACTCCTGGAGATATTCGCGCCACCTACCAGTACTTCACCGAGGCCAATATGAGCAAGCTGCGGGAAGCGGGATATGAAAAGGATTTCTATTCTTTGGAGGAGGGGATTGAGGATTATGTGAAAGGTTATCTCTTGGAGGAGAGGATGCTATAGATGCTGTGGATGCGGCAAATTCGGAAATCTATTAAAACGTTCAACTTCTGCTAAAACCCCCCATCAATACTAATCCCCCCTCCCTTGCTGATCCGGTTCAGGTCAGCATAGTAAATCAGATACCAATCCTCCCCGAAGCGGGCGAAGCGGCGCTGTATGCCCAGGTCGCCGGACTTGTGGTTGATCTTTTCGATGATGAGGTCCTCACTAACGGGTATCAACTGCTGCTCGAAGCTGCTGCTCTGCAGGTTGAACCCGCGCTGCATCCGCCAGCTGTCTTTTTGCCAGCGGAAGGCGCCCTCGGCAATAAGGATGCTGTCGGCCTCCCGGGGAAGCCCTTCCAGTGGAAAAATGATGTGCTCCATCTGGTAAAGGCTATCCTGGTGGAAGCGTTCGTAAAAGTCTGCAAAGCCCTGATATTCAGCCGGCAATTGTTCTTTAACATTACTGCCGTTTTGGTTCCGGCAGGAAAAAAGGGAAAGCGCCAGGGTAGTCATTATAACGATCGAGATCCACTTCATGGTTTATTCTTTCTAAGTATAACGCAGGACATTGGAAATGGTACAGGGGCAGGCAGGTTAATTCTTGAAGAGAACCCTTTCCGAAGCAGAACGGGAACGCCCCGGTGTACAGGAAAAGAGCAGCTTTGGCATAAATCCATGGTTAACCGGAAGTATCTCTGTTACCCGGCCAATCGCCCATTTCGGCTTCCACCGCTGCTGCCAGGCCAGCCTCTGACGGTTCCTCCGCCACCTTTACTTCTCCCGCTCCCAGTCGATGCAGAGCTGCCGCCGTGGTTGTCCCGATAGCCACTACCGCCTGCCCTGGCTGCAAGGTATGTTTTCCGAAATAAGCTTCTGCATTCAGCGGGCTGGTAAAGACGAGCACTTCGCAAAGGGGGATATTGAATACCCGCTTGGGCTGGTTGTCATACACGACCAGCGTGATGGCCTCTATTTGCCCATTCAGAGCCTCCTGCACTGTTTGCCGGGAGTGCTGAGCCTGGGGGAAAAGCACCCGCTGGCCCACCGCGTCCTTAACAAACGCTTCCGCCACTCCTTCCGGCTCTCCTGTACCGATAAAATCGGGTGTAATGCCCTGATTGTAAAGAGCTGCGGCAGTACCACGCCCGAGTGCCGCCCATTGTATATCAGGTAG
>JAGQXQ010000170.1:0-4350 GCA_020436535.1 Phaeodactylibacter sp. | reverse complement strand
CCACTACCTCCAGCCCTCTGTCTCTGAGCCGTTTTCGAAAGATACTGTCCTCTTCAAGCTTCCGGCTGATAAATATTTTGGGGATCATGAGTTCACGGTTTTGGGGTTTGTTGATTCATGAGGATCACGGTTAGATGGCTTCATGCTCAGGAAGCTGGCGCCGGGCCGGATACACGAATCTCGCTTCACCCCTTCAGTGCCTCCATTACCCTTTCCGCCAGCATGTGGTTGGTACTCTGCGAAAGGCGCACCCTTTTAACCGGAGCATTCCAGGCATCGGCCTTGGCCGCCCAAACATGGTAGTTGCCTTGTTCGTCGCGCTCGCAATAGACGCCTAATGGCATCTGGCAGCCGCCTTCCAGGAGGTTGAGCACTCGCCGTTCTACATTGATGGCCGCCGACACATCAGCCTGGTGAAGGTGTTTCAGCGCCCGTCGCGTAGGCTTATCATCGGTACAGGCCTGCCAGGCCAGAACGCCCTGGGCAGGGGCAGGGATGAATTCTTTAGGGCTAAATTTGACGATGTGAAAGCCAGAGGTATCCATTTCCAGGCGAGTCAGGCCGGCGGCGGCCAGCATAATGGCGTCAAATTGCCCTTCGCTAAGCTTGCGCAGGCGCGTCGGCACATTGCCCCGGATATCCTTGATCTCAATATCCGGCCTAAAATCCAGCATCTGTGCTTTGCGGCGAGCCGAAGAAGTCCCAACTACGGCCCCTTGCCGCAACTGAAAAAGCGCCCCTTCTTCCAGTGTTTCCTTGCGGGCCACCAGCCAGTCGGCAGGGTCCTCGCGGTAAGAAACAGCAGTGATGGACAGCCCATCCGGAGAGTTGGTGGGCAGGTCTTTCATAGAATGAACCGCCAGGTCGACATCGCCGCGGAGCAACGCCTCTTCGATCTCTTTCGTAAAAAAGCCTTTGCCTTCCAACTTATCGAAACTCAGGTGTTGAATGCGGTCACCCTGAGTCTTGATGATCACCAGTTCAGATTCAATACCAGCAGCCCGGAGTTGTTGCTGGGTGTATTCCGCCTGCCACATAGCCAGCTTGCTGCCTCGGGTGCCGATCCTTATTGTTTTGTTCAAAATATTGATTTTTGCCCCAAATATAGGAGATAAGGGCCACAATCCGAACCAGTAGTACCCGCTGTTGTCGCCGTAAATTCGAAAATGATAATCCCAACAGTACCAAACTTTTTTCTACCTTTGCCCCATGCAACTATCAGCCAGAGAATTAGCGCAATTCCTCAACGGGACAGTTGAAGGAGACCCGGAGGTAAAGGTTGGCCGCCCTAGCAGGATTGAAGAAGGGGGACGGGGGACTATTTCTTTTCTCAGCAACCCTAAGTATGAAGAATATGCCTATACCACTACTGCTTCTGTGCTGCTGGTAAGTAACAATTTCGAAGCCAGGAAGCCCGTAACGGCAACATTGGTGAGGGTAGAGGATGTCTATAGTTCTGTAGCTAAACTTCTGGATGCTTTTGGGAATAACGACCAGGAAGCCCCGACTATTTCTGAGCAAGCCTACATCCACGATAGTGCAACGCTGGGCGAGAAGGTCGCCGTCGGGCCTTTCACCGTTATTGAGGCCGGGGTACAGATTGGGCCGGGGTGCAGAATAAAGGCTCAGGCCTTCATCGGAAAAGGGGTCAAACTGGGGTCAAATGTAACGGTCTACCCGGGCGTACGGATATTGGACAACTGCGAAATTGGCAATAACTGTATCCTTCACCCAAATGTGGTCATCGGAAGCGATGGCTTTGGTTTTGCTCCTCTGGAAGATGGAACGTACAAGAAGATCGCCCACGTGGGCCAGGTAGTCGTGGAAGACGATGTGGAAATTGGAGCTAATACGACTATTGACCGGGCGACCATAGGATCCACCTATATCCGTAGAGGAGCTAAATTGGACAATCTAATACAAATTGGCCATAATGCCGATATCGGAGAAAATACGGTCATTGCTGCCCAATCCGGCATTGCAGGCAGTACTAAGATCGGCAAGTCCTGCCGTATTGGCGGGCAGGTTGGTATTGTGGGCCATATTGAGATTGCCGATGGAACTCAGGTCCAGGCCCAAAGTGGTATAGCCTCTCCTATTGAAGAAAGCAACCACCGCTTCTTTGGCTCTCCGGCTATTGACTACAATAACTACATTCGATCCTATGCCGTCTTTAAGCAGCTTCCCGAGCTCTATCGAAAGATCGCAAAACTAGAACGCCAGGTCAACCAGCAGCAAGATGCACCTAACCAGGACGCAAGTAGTTAAAAACTGTATCTTTGCAAAAATTTTCAGCCGACGACTTTATGATGAAACAAAATACAATTAAAAAGCCAGTCACGGTAAAGGGCATAGGACTACATACCGGAAAGGAGGTAGTACTTACCTTCAAGCCCGCGCCAGTAGGCCATGGCTATAAGTTCCAACGCATAGATCTTGAAGGCGGCCCCGTGTTGAATGCTGACGTCAACCGGGTAGTTTCTACTCAAAGAGGCACCACGATCAAATCAGGGACTGCGGAGGTAAACACTGTGGAACATGCCCTGTCCGCCCTTGTCGGCCTTGGCATCGACAACGTCCTTATTGAATTGAACGGCCCCGAAGTGCCCATCCTTGACGGCAGCGCCGCCCCGTTTGTAAAGGCGCTCAAAAAGGCGGGACTCGAACCACAGGAGGCCGACCGGGAGTTCTTCGTCATTGAAACTCCCATTCATTACAAAGACGAAAAAACAGGAGCCGAGCTGTTGGCCCTGCCCCACGATGGCTTTGAGCTCATCGCTATGATCGACTTCAACTCCAACGTTCTGGGACAGCAATACGCCCGCTTCAACGGCACGACCAATTATGAAAAGGAGATCGCTCCCTGCCGCACGTTCGTTTTCCTGCATGAACTGGAATTCCTCTTTGAACAAAATCTCATCAAAGGAGGTGACCTGGACAACGCCATCGTCATCGTCGACCGGGTCGTCAGCCAGGACGAATTGGACCGGATCGCCGAAAAGCTGGGGAAACCAAGCGTAACGGTTGACCAGGAAGGCATCCTCAACACGATCAAGCTCCACTACAAAAACGAACCGGCCCGCCACAAACTGCTCGACGTACTAGGTGATATAGCCCTGCTCGGCCAGCGCATCAAGGGTAAGATCATGGCCACCAAGCCCGGCCACCATGCTAACGTAGAATTTACTAAAATTCTTAAGAAACGCTATCAGGAACAGCGCAAGCTACGTGGCAAACCACATTACGACCCCGACCGGGAACCCCTTTTTGACGTAGTGCAGATCGCCAAGTGGCTGCCCCACCGTTATCCCTTCCTGCTGGTGGATAAGATCATCGAATTGACCGATACTTATGTGGTGGGCGTGAAGAACGTCAGCTTTAACGAACAATTTTTCCAGGGACACTTTCCCAACAATCCGGTCATGCCCGGTGTCCTTCAGATCGAAGCTATGGCCCAAACAGGTGGCATGCTGGTGCTTTCCACCGTGGAAGACCCCGGCAACTGGGATACTTACTTCCTGAAAATTGAGAACGCTAAATTTAAACATAAAGTCGTTCCCGGCGATACGGTTGTCTTCAAACTGGAGCTGATGGCTCCTATCCGCCGAGGCATCTGCCAGATGCTTGGCACCGCTTACGTGGGTAATAAGATCGTATCTGAAGCCGAGTTAACTGCTCAAATCGTCAAGCGCTCATAACAATGAATTACTACAATAGCAACTTGAACAGTGTCATCCATCCTGATGCCAAGATCGGCAAGAATGTTACGATCGGGCCCTTCTCTTATATTGATAAGGATGTAGTTATCGGAGATGACACCTGGCTGGGGCCAAACGTCACTATTTTTGAAGGGGCGCGTATCGGTAAAGGCTGCCGGATCTTCCCCGGCGCAGTGATCGCTGGCATTCCGCAAGATCTCAAATTCGAGAATGAACCCTCGACGGCTGAAATTGGTGACTACACCACCATCCGGGAATTTGTAACCATCAACCGGGGAACAGCTTACTCAGACAAGACTGTCGTGGGCAGCAACTGCCTGCTGATGGCATACGTACATGTTGCTCACGATTGTATGATCGGCAACCACGTTATTCTCGCCAATAACGTCAACCTTGCCGGCCATGTTGAGATCGAAGACTGGGCCATCCTGGAAGGGCTGGTAGCCGTACAGCAATTCATCCGGATCGGTAAGCACAGCTTCATTGCCGGCGGCTCTCTGGTACGCAAACACGTGCCACCCTACGTCAAGGCCGCCCGGGAACCCCTCTCCTATGCAGGAGTGAATAGCATTGGCCTGCGCCGAAGGAATTTCTCTTCAGAACAGATCAATATCATTCAGGAGATCTACCG
>JAGQXQ010000169.1:324-3139 GCA_020436535.1 Phaeodactylibacter sp. | reverse complement strand
GTACTGGCACGGCATGCTGAGGGGGCGGGAGTTTTAGCGTATATTGAGAATTCCTGGTCGTTCGAATAAATTTTCCGATAGAATCTATATAGAGGGCAGCTGCCGTTGGGCAGCTGCCTTTTTTGTTAAGGATCGCATCCAGGAAAATGAAGCGGGTTTCTTCTCGTTCTTCAATAAATACATCCATTATTTGCTAAATAGAATCATAATCCTGATGCAGCCTTTAATCCCTCCAGACTTTTGGAAAATTGTGCCATATGCCTTTTCCGTTTTGGCCTTTTTGGGCCTGGCCCAAGATTCATCCATTGCCCAGACCTATTTTGGGGTCAAGGCCGGCCCCAATATATCTCACCTTCTGATGACGAAGATCCCCAATGAATTTGGTGACTCCAGCCTGGGGCAATTATACGGCTTTCAGGCCGGGGTGGTGGCGGAGCAGCCCATCGGCAAGCATCTGGTGTTGGGAGTAGAATTGCTGGGCGCCCGCAAAGGCGGCCGTTGGAGCCTGGCGCCCATTGGCGACCCCTTTGAGGAGGAAACTATTTCTGATCTGTATTACCTCAACCTGCCCATTTTCTTTCGCCTGATCCCCATCGAGCGCTGGTCAATGGATATAGGCATCGAAGGGGGCTATCTGCTGGGCAGCTCCGAAGAAGCCCTTTTTATGGAGCGGGCCGACTTCGCCTGGCTGCTGGGGGCTTCTTTCCATCTCTCCCGCTCTATTCTGGCCAGCCTGCGCTACAGCCTGGGTAACGTGCGGGTAGGGGAGGGGCACTTCCTCGACGAGGATACGGGCATCAATGGGGTGTATTATTTCCGGACGCGGTCGCTGCAGTTGTCGGTGGCTTATTTTTGGTAGTTTAATTCAACCTTTCCCGGTACTCCGTCGGGCTCATTCCGAACATATCTGAAAACGCACGGCTGAAGTAATTAAGGGTACTGAAACCACAGTCAAAGGCAACCTCCGTAATGCTCAGGTTGGGGTTGCGGAGCAATTCCCGGGCCTTATTCAGTCGGATGGAGCGGATGAATCTGTTAGCTGACATACCAGTTAGTGCAGTGAGCTTGCGGTGCAGCTGCGTGCGGCTCATCGCCATAAGCCTGCACAGTTTGGAGACGTCCATGCCAGGATCATCCAGGTGCTCCTCCACTTGCCGGTGAACTTCCTGTAAAAAAATATCTTCCAGAGAAGGCTCCGGTTCGGCGGGCGCTTCCATCGGAGAGAGAAAATCCGGAGAGCTGTATTTCTCTTGTAAACGTCGCCGCAGTTCCAGCAGCTTATCAAAACGCACCTGCAGTTCCTCCTCGTGAAAAGGCTTAGCCAGGTAGGCGTCGGCCCCTTTTTGCAGGCCGGAGATTTTCGATTGCATATCTGCCTTGGCGGTCAACATCACGATCGGGATGTGGCTGGTGCGGATGTCCCGCTTGAGGGTGTCGCACAATTCAAAGCCATCCTTTTCCGGCATCATCACATCGGTGATGATGATGTCGGGCACCAGTTCCAGTGCGGTGTCGATGCCTACCTGGCCATTGTAGGCTACTTCCAGCCGATATTTCCCTTCCAGGCAGGCGATCAGGTATCTGGCCACATCCGGGTTATCTTCTACGATCAGGGCGGTGGGTTTTTCTTCATCGGCTACTGTTATGGGGTGAGGCTTTAACTGGCCCGTTTCTGATAAAGTAGAGAACAGGTTTACGGCGCTCTGGTTCTCCTGCGCCGCCGCCGGTGGCGCTTCCCGGATAAATACCGTGCCTCGTCCTGCCTCAATTTTCACCTCGATCTCTCCCTTCATGAGTTTTACCAGTTCTTTGGTCAATGCCAATCCGATACCGGTCCCCTCTCCCTCTCCCTTTCGCGTATGAGCATCATCTGCCTGGTAGAAGCGGTCGAAGATAAAAGGAAGCTTCTCTTCGGGGATGCCGATGCCAGTGTCCCTGACGGGAAGAAGCAGAAAGCCGGAAGTCGGAAGGGGGAAGAGGGAAGTAGACGGCCTTTCCGATTGCTGGCTTCCCACTTCCAACTTGACCTCTCCCCCTTCCGGCGTAAACTTCACCGCATTCGACAACAGGTTGGAGACGACATTCAATAAATGATCCGGGTGATAGTAAGGGGCGTGCGGAATTCATGGGTGATGTTGGTGTAGAGGCGGGTTTTGACTACATCGAGCTCCTGGAGGCGGCGGGCTTCGGCCTGAGCCAGCTGCCGGTTCAGTTGAAAGCGGTAGAAAGCGAGCAGGGAGCCGGTTAGCAAAGCGGCCCATAGGCCATAGGCCCACCAGGTGCGGTACCAGGGGGGGAGAACCGTTAAGTTAATAACCAAACCCTCTTCTTCTGTGGTCTCAAAACCGTCGGCATTCCTGGCCAGGACTATGAACCTGTAGTCCCCGGGAGAAAGGTTGGTGTAGGTCGCTACGCGCTCCTTGCTGCCGGCCTCCACCGGCCTTTCGTCAAAACCCTCCAGTTGGTACCGGTACCGGATGCGGTTGGATTGGGTGAAATGCAGGCTGGTAAATTCGAAGGAAAAGACATTTTCCTCGTAGGGAAGCGCGATTTCCTTTACCCATTCGTAGGCTTTGCCCAGGTGGCGTTGCTGGTTGAATACTTTAAAGTAGGGGCAGTTTTATCCCTTCTTAAATCCAACTTTCTCGACCCCGATAGATTTTAACATTCCCACCCCACTCTAAAGATGTAAAAAATTCATATCTTGCCCATCCTTCTGAAAATCTACTGCGCTTAGAGTTTGTTCAAATTTCAATCAATGGCCTACAAGCGGCAAATTTTGTTCCAGACGGCGTTAAATTTTTCGCCGGATTGC
>JAGQXQ010000169.1:0-245 GCA_020436535.1 Phaeodactylibacter sp. | reverse complement strand
CGAAATTTGAACAAACTCTTAAACAAATCATCTCAGCCAGGTTCAACAGTGTTATCCTCAAAGAGACAGGTTTGCTAATAAATGAGCCAACTCTACCAGAAAGCTACCACTACTAATACTTCAATGGTTTTGTAACAACCGTCCTTACAAGGGTTTAAGTTGCCCTCTCTACGATCGTTCTTTGATTGGCCGGAGTAGAGAAGACAATTTATACAATACCTCATTCATTATCATACATCCCAATC
>JAGQXQ010000027.1 GCA_020436535.1 Phaeodactylibacter sp. | reverse complement strand
AAGCTTCCCATCGGCCAACAGGATTTTCGAAAAATCCGCACCTCCGGCGCTTTATATGTAGACAAGACGCAGGCCATCCACCGGCTTGTCACCGAGGGCGATTATTATTTCCTGAGCCGCCCACGCCGCTTCGGTAAGTCGCTGACTCTTTCGGTGATCAAGGAGTTGTTTGAGGGCAGCCGGGAGTTGTTCGAGGGGCTGTGGGTGGAAGAGAACTGGGATTGGGAGCGGCGGTATCCGGTGATTCACTTTAGTTTCAGCAGCATGGGCTATAAGGAAGTCGGGCTGGAGGCCGCCATTGAGCGTGCCCTGGATAGGAAAGCGGCGGAAATGGGCCTGGAGTTGAGCGGCCAGGGCATTAGTTACCGCTTTCAGGATTTACTTAAAAAGGCAGCTCGGGAAATGCCTGTAGTGCTGCTGATCGATGAATATGACAAGCCGCTGATCGACTACCTCGATAAAGACAACTTGCCTACTGCTCTGGCTCACCAAAAGATCCTCAAATCATTTTATAGCATCATCAAGGACAACGATGCGAATATTCACTTTCTGCTCATCACCGGGGTGAGCAAGTTTAGCAAGGTGGGGGTATTTTCAGACTTGAATAACCTGCGCGACATCACGCTCTCCCCGGCCTTCAGCACACTGGCCGGTATTACACAAAGTGAACTGGAAGCCTATTTTGGCGACGAAATGGACCTTATTGCGGCAGAAAAAGAGATGCTGCCAGCTACCCTGCGAGCCGATATTCAACGCTGGTATAACGGCTATAGCTTCGACGCCAAAAATTTTCTGTACAATCCTTTTTCGCTGCTTAATTTCTTCGGCGACCGCCAATTCAACAACTATTGGTTTGCCAGCGGCACGCCCACCTTCCTGGTCAAGCTATTGCGCGAGCGCAACGTCGTGCAATTGGATAATATCCGCCTCGACGCCGTGGCGTTCAACAGCTATAATCTGGAACGGCTGGAAACCTACGCCCTGCTGTTCCAAACCGGATACCTCACCATCAAAAGCCTGGACGAATTTCGCATCTACACTCTGGGCTACCCCAACCTGGAGGTGGAAGAGTCGATGATGCGCCACTTGTTCAGCGAATTTCGCCACGAGGAGGTCGGCGCTTCCGGGCCCACCGTTATCGACCTGCGGCAGGCCCTGTACGCCAACGACTTGCCCACTGCCATAGAGGTGCTGGACAGTGTTTTCCAATCCATCCCACACCAATTGTTCCTCCAAAAGCGGGAAGCCTATTTCCATTCCCTGGTCTATCTGACCTTTCGCCTGCTGGGCATCTATACGCAGTCTGAAGTCAATACGGCCCGCGGCCGGTTGGATTGTGTGGTGCAAACGCCCACCCATATTTACCTTTTTGAGTTCAAACTGGACCAAAGCGCCGAGGCGGCCCTGGAACAGATTCATAGCCGGGGCTATGCTGATGCTTACCGGCAAAGCAGTAAGGAGGTGGTGCTGGTAGGGGTCAATTTCAGCAGTACACATAAGGCGGTGGAGGGATGGAAGGCGGAACAGGTGGAATAAAGGAAATGCACTAGGGAAAATGTAAACAATGGCAAAAATAAATAGGACATTTTACCAGAAAACATCCCCCTCAGAAATAGGCAAAAAGTAGCTATATTTTGTATAAATATATAGAAATTAACTTCTTGCAAATACCTGGAAAATAGATTCAAGCAGTTTTTATTGAAGCATAATTCTCTGCATCACAAATACTATAATACTAAGCCTTTTGTCTTCCACTCAAAAGCCCTATCTTTATGAAAGAGTATCAACGCTTCCCCTTATCCACCAGGATACATACAGGACTGTACTACTGAATTTCAAACTAAGCCTCTATTTGAAGCAGAAAATTGGAATGGAGCTTTAAGTAGTTGGATTTTATTTAATTGTTCAATTGCTGGATTGCTAGATTGTTGGTAACCCACAGGAGCCATCTAACCATTTCAGCCGTCAAACAATTTTAGCCGGCTACTTAGTACTACTTTGTTAACTTAAAATATGGCATGGTCGGAGGCTATGGAGCGCGGACCTCCAGGTCCGCAAAAATCTGCTTGGAGCAGGTTTTTAGTACGATATTGCCTTTTTAAAGGCTGCCCGGGGCAGCCTTCGCGGACCTGGAGGTCCGCGCTCCTGTTAAGTTAACAAAGTAGTATTAGATGGGCATAAAGTAGTAATTTCATACTTTGACCGTTGGCGTGCCCAAAGTCCCCAATTCTCAATGCGAGGCTATATGTAAACAAACAAATGGCACAATGAGAAAAGTAATCACACCTCTTCTAATTTTACTGTTCGCTTATTCACCATCTGCCCAAATCGAGGACTGGGCTGCGGAATTGGATACCGCTCAATCTCCGAACCGCAAGTTTGAATTGCTGTCTTTGTTGACTAAAAACACAAAAGAACTGTCCAAAAAATTGCAGTGGGTGCAGGAATGGCTCGAATTGGCTCAGGCCCAACAGGATTTAAAGGCAGAAGTTGATGCCTATTACCAACTCTTACTCACTCATGGCAATCAAGGCCATTACACAAAAGTTCAGCAGGAAGGCACCAGTGCCTTAAAGAAAGCGATAGCCTACGGTGATCCACAGATCATACTGAAGATTTATAACTTATATGCAGGCTATGGATACTACTCCGTTCAGGCCTTTGATTCAGCCGTAATCCTCTATCGAGAAGCTTTGGACTATGCCAAGGGCCACGAGGAAAAAATTCCGGATAGCACCTACATAAAATTGGTATCCCGCATGTATCCTATCCTAGTGGAAATATATGCCCGAACCGGCCAGAATGAAGCCCATCAGGCCACTATGAAGGAATTTCAGGAGATTGCCTATGCTTCTAAGGATGATCTGGCCATCGCGCTGGCTCATTTAAATATTTCCACTTCCTTTCTGCGGAGTAATGATTATCTCCAAGCAAAAGAAATCCTGCTAAACGGTTACCAATATGCACAAAATACAAAGGCGTTGACCGTCCTGCTCAACTTCTATACCCAGCTTTTCAGAGCCTACTATGGTTTGGAGCAGTTGGATTCTGCTGCCTATTTTGCCCAACTACAGTATGAACAAGCCTCGGAGCTGGGGTATGAAAATGATGCCCATACGGCCTTATACCAACTGGCGGAAACAGAGATTGATCAAGGAAAACAAGAACAAGCCTTGGTCCGGTTGCGAGAATGCCTGGTTTATTTTGATCAGGCCGAAGATCAAATTAGAGCCGCCCGAACGGAGGTCCTGGCTGCCCGGGCTTTATCCTATCTGGGCCGGCCAGCGGAAGCCCTACCATTAGTGATGAGCGCCAAAAAACGGGCCGCTGGCACCAATGATATGCTGATGCTCAATCAAGCTATACACCATGAGGCGCAGACCCTTTACGCACTTAAAAGATATCGGGATGCTTATAATGCTTTTTCGGCATATCATTATATGAAGGATAGCATCAAAAGCGCCGAAGCGCGGCAGGAAGTCGAGAAGCTGGAAGTCAACCTGGAATTGAATGAACAAAAACTACAAAACCAAAGCCTGAAAGAGGAACAGTTGCTCCAACGCACTACCTATCGGGGTAGAAACAGAAGAGAAGTAAAGTAGTAGCTACTTTAGATTATATTTGAGTTTACGGTTATTTATTTGAGGTAAAATGGGTTTATTAATGAGACTACTAATTTTTTTCATACCGCTCACCATATCATTGGTATTGTTCCAGCCCTCCACATTCGGCCAGGCTGACTCGGAAATAAAAATGCTGAAAAGACAATTAGAGGAGGGCTTCATTGAGTTGGAAAAAGGAGCCTCCGATCAGGCTATAGCCGTTGGGAAGGAAGCACTATTAAAGGCAAAAAACTTACGAGCTG
>JAGQXQ010000649.1 GCA_020436535.1 Phaeodactylibacter sp. | reverse complement strand
TGAAAATGATGGTGCAGCATCGAAGTGGAATTCCAAATTTCACCGACTCGTTTAATTATTGGGCTGCGCCGAAAGAAAGCGATGATGAAAAACTTGCCTTAGTGCTTGGTTTGCCTGCCAATTTCGAACCCGGTGAAGACTATGAATACTCGAACACCAATTACTTGCTGCTCGCAAGAATTATGGACAAGGTGCTTGGATATAATCATTATCAATATATCCAGGAAGAAATTTTGACGCCACTTCATCTAAACCATACGTATGGCTCTATTCAAGAAGTAAACATGGATGATGTCATGAGTGGTTACTATGTTGGTTACGACACCGATTTAAAAACAGATGATATTGGCTCGATGTTGGCTACAGCAGAGGATTTGGGTAAATTCATAAGGGCCTTGAATGATGGCTCCGTATTTAAGGATAAAAAGGAGCAGGAGGTCTATTCCTCAATTTATAAGTATGAACATACTGGCTTGATTCCTGGTTATCAAACGATTGCCAAATATCACAAGGACATCGATGCGGTCGTCATTCAATTTACAAACACGGTCGACTTTGAAGGTTACAATTGGAATTTATCAGAAATAATGTATAGTCGAATTGTGAAGATAATTAGAAATAAAACCAGCCTATAATAACTGGAGTTGTACAGCCTGTCCCGCAGGATTGCGGGAAAACCGGAACCAGGTAGCGCGGCGCTATGGGCGGCAGCATAGCACTTTTAGAGGGTAGCGTGTGCCAGCCAGTTTAGTAGTGGCCGTTCAAAGCAGGCATTCCGAACAATGGCTAAAACGTACCAGGTAACTGTTACAGAACCTCCCAGGAAAGGCCTGGAAGAGATCCTCGATTACATCCTTGACAACGACGGCCAACAACATGGCCGTTGTCATTGTTAAACACCGTTTTATCGTCCGGGAGAAAATGCGCATCACCACCAACAACATGACCATTATCATTGTTAAACACCCAATATTTTATCGTAAATTTGAGGCAAAATACCTGGCCAAATAAAACGAAACCTTAACAATGAATAAGACTGCACCATTCGACCGTTTTGTCAATCGCCATATTGGGATCAATGAGCAGAGCCTGCAGGAGATGCTGCAGGCCATCGGCGCACCCTCGCTCGACCAGCTCATCGATAAAACGGTACCGCCCGCCATCCGGATGGATAAAGAGCTGGCCCTTCCGGAAGCTATCACGGAATACGAATATCTGGATGAACTCCGCCAGACGGCCAACCTGAACAAGGTGTACCGATCCTACATCGGCATGGGGTACTCGGGGACGATCACCCCTTCCGTCATCCTGCGCAATGTATTCCAGAACCCGGGATGGTATACTCAGTATACGCCCTACCAGGCCGAGATATCCCAGGGGCGCCTGGAGGCGTTGCTCAACTTCCAGACCATGGTCAGCGACCTCACCGGCCTGCCTATTGCCAATGCTTCCCTGCTCGATGAGGGCACCGCCGCCGCCGAGGCCATGCACATGTTTTACGGTATCAAAAACAAGCGGAATAAGGGCGATGCGATGAACCAGTTCCTCGTTTCCGATAAGGCCCTTCCGCAAACCATCGACGTGCTGAAAACCCGCGCCAAGCCGCTGGACATAGAAGTCATTGTAACCGACTGGCGCAACTTTGAGTTGACCGATAAAACTTTCGGATTACTGCTGCAGTACCCCAACCGGGAAGGTTCCGTGGAGGATTACCGGGCCCTGGTGGAAAAAGCCCGTGCTCAGGAAGTGTATGTGACGGTAGGCGCCGACCTGCTCAGCCTGGCCCTGCTGACGCCTCCGGGCGAATGGGGCGCCGACGCAGTGGTGGGCAACAGCCAGCGCTTTGGCGTACCGATGGGTTACGGCGGCCCGCATGCCGCCTTCTTCGCTACCAGTGAGGAGCACAAACGGCAGATCCCCGGCCGCATCATCGGCGTTTCCGTTGATGTTCATGGTAAAAGGGCCTATCGCATGGCCCTGCAGACCCGCGAGCAACACATCCGCCGGGAGAAAGCCACCTCCAACATCTGCACCGCCCAGGCCCTGCTGGCCGTCATGGCCAGCATGTATGCCGTTTATCACGGCCCTAAAGGCATTAAAGCCATCGCCGAACGCACCCACACGCTGGCGCAAATCCTGGGCCAACAGCTGAAAACCCTGGGCTACAACCAGGTGAACCAACACTACTTCGACACCCTTCGCCTGGAAATGGACGGCAGGATGGTGGAAGAAGTGCGCCGCATTGCGCTGGCCCACGAAACGAACTTTTTCTACGAAAACAATGCCGTACAGATCAGCCTGGATGAGACGGTGGGCATGGAGCAACTGAAAGCCATTCTGGCCATCTTCGCTGAAGCCAAAGGGGCGTCCTTCTCCCTCAACGGCGCCGAACCGGCCGGCCCTCAGCTGCCGGAGGCCCTGCAACGGCAAACGCCTTTCCTGGAGCACATCATCTTCAACCGTTTCCACACCGAAACCAATATGATGCGCTACCTGAAGCAACTGGAAAACAAGGACCTCTCCCTGGTCCACT
>JAGQXQ010000648.1 GCA_020436535.1 Phaeodactylibacter sp. | reverse complement strand
CGCTGCGGATACGCCGCAGCGGTTGCTGACCTACTACGCCCGAAAATACCTGGAAGCCGAGCTGGCCATTACCGGCGTTACGGATGGAGACGCGCGCGCTTTGCTGGAAGAAGCCATTCGTGCTTCTTTTGACAAAGTAGATGAGATCGCCGCTGCTGCCAGTGCTCCCGCTCTGGTGGAGGAAGATGTTGAGGCTTACATTGCAGCCGTACTGGAACGCTACGATGCAGCTGATGCGGAAGGCAAGCTGGAACACATCATGACCCAGAAGTGGATCGCCACCTACGGCTTTGGCGTAGATGCTTATACGGACTATCGCCGGACTGGTTACCCAAAGCTGCACGATCCGAACACGGACAACCTCAATGTGACGGCTTCGGCCCGGCTATACCCGTTGGCTTTCCCCTATCCGCAAAGTGAACTGAACCGAAACCCCAATGCACCCGGGCAGCGCAATATTACGACGGATGGAGTTTTTTGGGATAAGTAATAATCATCAAAAGCAAAAACGATCATGAAGACATCAAAATATCTAATTGTATTTTTTCTCACGGGCGCACTCGCCTTTTTGAACTCCTGTGTGGAGCAAGACAGCCCCTTCCCGGACTTCCAGGATGCCGTGAACATGCGTATCGTTGTAGATCCGGATTTTTCTACCATCAATAAGGAAGACCCGGCATCGGCCAAAGTCGTCCTGGATTTTTTTTCCGAAAACATTGAAGATGTTGAAAAAGTGGATCTTCACATCGATTTCCTGGACTTTAGTGAAGGGACGGCCTCGGATCGCTCCTTTTTGAGGACGATCGATCCATCCAGCTTCCAGGATGGTGTTTTGCGGGGTGTGGAGATCACCTTCGATGAGATCAAGAACGCCCTCGGCCTGGAGGTGGCAGATTTCGACGGGCTGGACCAGGTGACTCTTTACAATACCACTACCCTGAAAGATGGCAGGGTGTATCCTTCGGTTATCGAGATCAATAACGAGGTGTCCGTCAACAATGTGACACCTAATATCCAGAACTCGTCAGCGACGACCAGCTTTACCAGCCAAATCGTCGTCTTTGTACAATGCCCGTTACCGGATGGGTTTGCCACCGGCAAATACATGCTGGAACAGGTTTCCGGGCCGCCGGACCCCTTCTTCGGCAATGATTACCGCTGGACGCCCGAAGAGGTTACGCTGACTTCCGCCGGCCCCATCCAGAGAACCTTTACGGGTAAGTACCTCACTTTCGATCAGGACTTTACCTTTGTGGTCACCTGTGGTATCCTGGTAGTCAATCGAACCGATACCGGCCTGAGTTGCGGTGGCCCGAACCTGGTTTTCGAACAGGATGGGATCAATGAATACAATGATGACAAGGAATTCACCATCACGCTGCTAGACAACGTCGATGGCGGCTGCAGCCAGCCGGTGGCCGAGCCGCTGGTGCTAAAGCTCACGAAGATCTAACACAGGACGGATTGAACTGCTGAAGGACAGG
Organism: Phaeodactylibacter sp.; assembly: GCA_020436535.1. GTDB lineage: Bacteria > Bacteroidota > Bacteroidia > Chitinophagales > Saprospiraceae > JACJXW01. The sequence continues at coordinate 6,912 of JAGQXQ010000648.1, read as the reverse complement.
CTGCAGGGAGGTTTTTGCCGAACTGTAGCCTGTTTTTTTTATCCCGAATATAATATTATGGGTATAAGGCAGCGTAAATCCATTTGGATCGTTGTAATAGGACCAGTTGAATTTGAAAATTCGGACTATTGACCGCTGGATTTTGTTCCGCTTTCACTAAGAAGAAGCTAAAGTAGCTGATGGATGAAAATCCTGTTCGTTATTTTGGCAATTCAGTCGGAAAATTTAAATTTACTGTTCTGTAAACACTCGCCATTTCATCAAACCACCCGGCTGAGAGAAAAAACTCTCCAGCCTAAACATCTTTTTGGGCTTATATGATTGGAAAAGTAACTAACGGCATCCCGTCCGTTGGGGTGCTACTCTATATGGCATTTGAATAACTCTATACTCACTTTTCCTAATCAAAAAACTCTATCATGAAGAAACTTTTAATGGTTCTGCCGATGGTGTTATTGGCATTTACGCTAGCAGTAGCGCAACGCACCATCACGGGTACAGTGACCGATGATCAGGGCACTCCGCTAATTGGCGCGAGTGTGCTTGTTAAAGGGACAACCTCCGGCACAGTAACTGATGTTGAAGGAGCGTATTCTCTAAATGTGCCGAAGGATAGAAATACTTTGGTTTACAGTTACACAGGATATTCTACACTAGAAGTAGAGTTGGGTGCTTCTAATGTCCTCGACGTAACGTTGCAGGAAGGAGTCACCCTTGAAACTGCTGTCGTTACCGCCCTGGGCGTGGAACGGCAGGAAAAAGCTATTGGTTACGCTGTCCAGGAAGTGGGCGGCGGCGAATTGGAAGAAACTAACGCCGTCAGCTTTATCGACGCATTAAGTGGTAAAGCGGCCGGTGTGCAGGTCACTCAGGCTTCCGGCGCGGCCGGCGCGGCTTCCCGTGTCGTACTACGTGGACAAACATCGTTTAACGGCAATAATGAAGCCCTCATTGTGGTCGATGGCGTTCGTCTCGACAACTCCGAAAACCACACCGAGCGCAGCTTGGGTGGGGTAGCCAACTCCAACCGGGGTATGGACCTCAACCCGAATGACATCGAATCGGTAACGGTTCTGAAAGGTGCAGCTGCTTCCGCCCTTTATGGTGTGGAAGGCGCGCGTGGTGTAGTGCTCATCACCACCAAGAAGGGCGCTTCCGGTAAAGGCATCAAGATAGACTTTACAACCCGCTACACCCTTTCAGAGGTGAATAAGCTGCCGGAATTTCAGGACCAATACGTCCAGGGGATTAGCGGCGAATGGCTCGGCCCGGAAACCGGCTGGCCGCTCAGTTTTGGCCCTCGCGCCGACACCCTTTTCTGGGACGGTTCTGATTACCAATATGATAAAAATGGCCGCATCGTTGGGCAGAGCGACCCCAGTGCTCAGACGCCTTTCAAGGCTTACGACAATGCTGGCGACCTGTATCAAACCGGCCGGATGTGGACGAACAACCTTTCTTTTTCCGGGGGTAACGATGTATCCAACTATCGCTTTTCTTTCGGCCGTACCGATCAGACTGGTATCGTACCCAAGAACACCTACGAACGTACCAATGTCGGCCTTGCCGCCGGCGCCAGGCTGCTGGATAACAAGTTGGACATCAGTGGTTCGGTTAACTATGTGAAGACTGCCGGCCGGCGCATACAGCAGGGGTCTAACACTTCGGGTTTGAACCTGGGGTTGTTCCGTACGCCGATCAGCTTCGATAACTCCAATGGCACCAGCGACCCTGCGGATAGCCCGGAAGCTTACGTATTCCCCAACAACAGGCAACGCAACTTTCGCGGCGGCGGGGGGTATGACAACCCCTACTGGCTGATCAACCTCAACCCGTTCTTCGACAACGTCAACCGTATGTACGGTAGTTTCAGAGCAGCCTATACCGTGGATCAATGGTTGACTTTCAGCGGTACTTTTGGCACCGATTTTTACACAGATAACCGCACCCAGGAGTTTGAGGTGGGATCCAGGAACGTTCCCGCCGGGCAGGTGATCGAAGACCAATGGAACTATTTCCATACCGATATTTACCTGAATGTTCTGGGTAATGGCAACCTGACCGATGACTTAACCCTCAGCTACAACCTGGGCACCAACCTATGGAACAAGCGCAATAAGAACAACTACATTCAGGGCGATGGGCTGAATTTCTTTGGCTATCGCGAGTTGAGCAATGCGCAGTCTATATCCTCCCTTATTGATAACTTTAACGAACGGAATTTCTCTTTGTTCGGCAGCTTAGACCTGGGGTACCGCAGCTTCCTGTACGTGACCCTGACCGGACGCAACGACTGGTTGTCCACGTTGGTTGCTCCCTCCAAAGCCTTCAACGCCGGCGATATCAGCGTCTTCTACCCCTCTGCTTCTCTGAGCCTGGTATTCAGTGAGCTCATTGACTCGCGTGCGCTGTCCTTTGGCAAGGCCCGCGTTTCTTACGGGCAAGTGGGAGGTGGCGCACCGGCTGCCTATCTGACGGATACCTACTATACCGTCCCGAACACGACCGGTACCATCAACTCTTTAAATGATGGTTGGACGAATGGTATTTTGTTCCCCTATAAGGGCATTGGTGGATTTACCTACAACGCACTGCAAGGCAACGCCAACCTTACTCCTTCCACCACTACGGATATTGAATTTGGACTTGACCTGCGCTTCCTGAACAACAAGCTCCGCCTGGATGCTTCTTACTACACCCGGGAGTCTAAAGACCAGATCATTCCGATCAACGTTGCGAACACGACCGGCTTCCAGCGCTCTGTATTCAACTCCGGCTTGCTGAATACAAAAGGCGGAGAGGTGATCTTAGGCATTACGCCGGTTAAGACACCTGACTTCAGTTGGGATCTCAACTTCAACTTCTCCAAATGGAAGACTACGGTAGAGGCCCTGCCCGAAGGAGTGCCCAACCAGTATCTGGATGGTTTCACCGGCACTTCTATTTACAATATTGCCCCTGATAAGGAAAATGGCATTGTATATGAATACGGCCAACTATATGGCGGCGCTTTCCAACATGCCAACACACCAGATGGACGTTCTTTCGACGCAAGCCTGCCTTACAATCCTAATGGCGCATTGATCATCGACGATAGCGGGTCCCCGGATCCCAATGCGGATGATTACAATACCAACTATGGCTACCCACTGGTTGACCCGAATCAGCGCGTGATCGGCAACCCGAACCCCGACTTCCTGTTGGGTATTAACAATACCCTGCACTTCAAAGGGCTGTCCCTGTCTTTCTTGTTTGACATCAAGCAAGGCGGCGATATATGGAACGGAACCAAGGGCGCCATGGTTTACTTTGGGACGTCTAAGCTAACCGAAGATCGCGATCCGCTCAACGCAGACGGCTATTCCGATTATGCCAACGCTACCAACGTATTTGAAGGCATCAAAGCGTCGGATGGTTCAGCGAACGACATCCGTACTCCACTGGATGAGAACTGGTACACGGGCAATGGCGGTGGTTTTGGTGCAGTAGCTGAACACTTTATCGAGGATGGATCCTTTGCCCGCCTGCGTTACGCCAGCCTTTCCTACAACTTTGGCGATATGATCAATGGCTTGTCGGACCTGACCGTCACCTTTACCGGCCGCAACCTGGTGCTGATCACGGATTATACCGGTGTGGATCCGGAAACGAGCCTGGTGGGATCGAGTTCTAACGGACAAGGCCTGGAGTATTTCCAGATGCCGGGCACGCGGAGCTACGCTCTGGGCTTGAATGTTAAATTCTGAAAAGAGTAGGAGAGGGGCTTCATCGCGCCCTCCACTTTTTTGGGCTATTTATTTTTTGATTCAAAATCAATTTCGATATGAAATTCGCAAAATCATATATTGTATTGATGCTTCTGGGCCTGTTCTCGCTGACGTCCTGTGAGGATTACTTCGGCGACATCAACCAGGACCCGGACAATCCGCTCGAGGTTACCCCCGGAGCATTGCTTCCGCAGATACAAGTTCGCCTGGCCTATACATTAGGTGGCGACGCCTCTCGCTACACGGGCATTTACACCCAACATATTGATGGGGTGACCCGCCAGTTTACTGTTTACCAGAACTACGGCTTGCAGCCTACTGATGTTGGCAACCTCTGGAGCAATCTTTACACTGGTATTATGGCGGATAACCGCCAGCTGTTGCGTTTGGCCGAGGATGGAGGATTCAATGACTACATTGGTGTTTCAAAGGCGATAGAGGCTTATACTATGTTGCTGACTACCGACCTTTGGGGTGATGTCCCCTATTCGCAAGCCTTTCAAGGCACCGAGACACTTCAGCCTACCTTCGATGCCCAACAAGAGGTTTATAACTCCATCTTTGCTTTGATCAATGAGGCACGTGCTGCTTTTGATGCAGATAGCGGGCCTCTCGTTCCAGGCGGGGATGACCTCTTCTTCGGCGGCAATATGGAACAATGGCAAAAATTCATTTCTTTACTGGAAGCAAGGGCTTACCTGCACCTTGGTGCGGTAGACGACGCCAACTACGGGGCCGCCCTCAACGCTGTACAGAAAGCAGGTATGACGGGCCGCGCGGATGACGCTCGCGTGAAATTTGGCAGCCCCGCTACGGAAAATGCCCCCTGGTTTCAGTACATCGATCAGCGCGATGATATCGAGGTTGGAAGCAACTACGTGGCCATGTTCGATCCGCTGGATCCACGTTTAGACGTCTTCGGCGCCCCTCTGGACCTTCCGCATCCTTATTTTGCTGCCGACCAGGACTTTCCTGTTCTCACTTATACAGAGGCAAAGTTCATTGAAGCGGAAACGGAATTCCGGGTGAATGGAGCTGCGGCTGCTCATCAGGCTTACCTGGACGGCATTCGCTCTTCCATAGGAGATGCCGGCATTGCAGACGAAGCGGCTATCAATGCTTACCTGGCGGTTGCCGACCCCGGCGAAGGCAACCTCACGCTAGAGCAGATACTGACGCAGAAGTACCTGTCTCTGTTCGCGGATCCAGAGGTTTACAATGATTGGAGACGGACGGGTATTCCTTCCCTGACCCCCAATACGGGCACCCAGATTCCGCTGCGGTTGCCTTATCCGCAATCGGAAATAGATTCTAATGATAATACACCTTCTCCAGGGACAGTAACTCAGTTTACAGCCGTATGGTGGGACAAGTAAGCGATATTTAGCGTATTGGAATTATTTTTTATTTTGAAGGGCTGGCTTATTCGGAGGGATAAGCCAGCCCTTTTCTTTTTTTAAAATCCCGACTATGAAAATCTCATTTTATTTTCTGAATTTCTTTTTTTTGCTGGCTATTACCAGCCAGGCTCAGGAGGCGGATGAAATGGTGTTTCAAAGCGCTTTTAGCGAGCTTGCCGGCAGTACATCGCGGGAAGAGCTTCCTTACTATACTTTCAATAAGGGAGGAATAGTTAATGTAGAAGGCAACGGCTTGCTCGACCAGGAATGGGCGGAAGGAGTCATCCTCAGCTTTGAGGGCGAGCTCTACCGAGCGCAGTTGCGTTACGATGCCTACAACGACGAGATGCAGGTTCTCTCCGATGGAAAAACAAAAGCCTTGTACCCCGCACGTATAAAAGGAGTCCGGCTCGGCGAGCAAGTCTTTGTCCCTCATGCTTTTATAGAAAACAAGGACAAGCCGGGAATGGGCTTTTTTGTCGTGTTGGCCGCCGGGGAAATTTCACTGCTCAAGCGCTACGAGGCGATCCAGCAGCAAGCCGCCGAAATCCATCCTACTCAGGGCCGTAAACTAACTGGCGACATCAAGATCGTTATTGAAGAAGCGTACTACTATTCATCCAAAAACCGCCCTGCTGCCAAACTGCGCACCAGCAAAGGTTCGGTCCTTGACGTACTCAACAAAAGGCGCAAGGCAGTGGCCAAATACGCCAAGGAGAATGACTTGAACCCCAAAAAAGAAAAGGACTTGATCGCCCTTTTCGATTTCTACAACCGCCAAACGGAAAACCATTAGAGGGTATAGGCCAAGTGGAGGTTCAGGTAATAGGAGCGAAGAGAGTTCCTGCTTTCCGAAGAGATGGCGTTTTCTTTGAGAAGAGGCGTGAGGGAAAAGGTATGCCGCACTCCCAGGCTCAATTTGGGGGTGATCAGATAGGCCAGCCCGGCTTTCCAGCTGATGTCATTTTTTTTGAACTTATTTTCATTGCCGGCAATATTCGGGGTATTACCAGAGGTTTCCTCTACTTTACTGTTGAGAAGGCGTGCATAGGAAAGCCCGGTAGAAAGTTGTAGGCGGTAGTTCCCATCCCAGTCTTCTGCAGTTTTAAAGGTTATCAAAAATGGCGTTTCCGCATAATTGAGTAAAATGGTGACGGGGCGCTCCCCATTATTGCCTTTCGCAGAAGGCTTACTTCCACGCTGGGCGTAAAGCAGTTCCACATTAAAGTCGAACCGTGGCGTGAGGTGGGCAATGCCCCGCAGGCCTCCTACTATTCCGTTTTTGGAATACCCGCTTTGATCGTCTCCATCTAATTGTGAGGCATTGATACCCAATAGGGCGCCGGCGGTGAAACGCAGTTGCTTATGCTGTTGTGCGTCGGCATCAGGAATAGAGAAGGCGAAAATCAGTAGTGCTAAAAGAGCCAGGCGTTGCATATAAACAAGCTTTGGATGAGTGAAGGAGCTTGATGAGGTAGTGCAAATAAAGATAAGTGAAATTGTTGACTTTAATTACCTGGATATAAGCTCTAAGGACATTTTCCTGGTGTTCTGGCCATATTGTTAAAGGGTGAAATGGTTATATTGTTTTTGTCCAGGCACTTACCATCCTACAAGAGCGCCCCAGGGTGCGATTCCCATTTGTACCCATTAGCTATAGGAGCCTGTAAGAAGCCCTCTAACGGCAAGCTAAACCTTTCTAAACCCCAAATAAGCATCTACCCCCCCCGCCAGGCATCAATAGG
>JAGQXQ010000002.1:8138-15735 GCA_020436535.1 Phaeodactylibacter sp. | reverse complement strand
AATTGGAGTATCAAGTCCACAAGATCCAAACTACTATTCAGGAACTAGAAAAACAGGCTGCTGAAGTTCAGGAAGTGCTATACGCTGAAGAAGCTAAAGCCCTTCCGAGCGCAACAAAACCCAAAGCCGCCGCCGCAGAAAGCGCGCCCAAAGTAAAACGGAAAGGGCCGGGCCGTCCGCCGAAAGCTAAATCTGCTGCAACTACAAAGACAACCGCTAAAGAGCCCGCAGCCAAAAAAGAAGAAGTAAAGGAACCGGAAACTAAAAAACCGGCGACAAAACGGACGAAAACGACAACCGCCGCAAAAAAGGATACCACAACCACAGGGAAGAAAAGAGGGCCGGGCCGGCCCCCTAAGGCCGCCAGCGAGAAAAAAAGCACGAAAGCTGCCAAAAAAGAATCCCCAAAAGATACCGACTCCAATCTCCGGCTCTCCGATTGGGATGAGTTTGTGATCAAGAGCCTTCAATCCAAACAGCAGGCCCTCATCACCAAAGATTTTCTGGAAATTGCCAAAGCAAATCCGGACATCAAGTCTGGAGAAGCACAGGTCAAAGTGAAGCTGAACCGAAGCCTTCACAAACTGGCTAATAAGAAAGGAGCCCTGGTGAAAGTAGAGCACTCCGGGCGAGGCTTTGCCTATGCTCTTTCCGAATGGGTCAACAATAAAGGAGAATTGCCGAAAAAGTACGCTCGCTAGTTTTGCTGTTCAAGCAGTTACCGAACCTGCTTTCGCAAATTCCCAAAAAGAATAAGGCCTCTGCAGCCAAAGCTACAGAGGCCTTTTTCTTAAAAAGTAGTGTTTGAATTACTTATTCGCCCTGCAATTTAGCCTTTCCTTACTGGAAATACAAATATTATCTTTCCCTCCCTGATCTATTAACACTGCCAACTGTGAAAACGCTATAATTATCCCGAATATCGGTATTTTGTAAGTTGTGAAGGTTATTAAATATCACTTTTTCCAGTTCTTCCGTCAACAAGCCATAGACTTTGGCAAATCGCTTGGTGGCCATTATCATTCCAAAACAGGCGGATCCAAAATAAGACTTCAGGTCAATCAGGTCATAGGAACTCTTGTCGTGGTATCGATTGAGACGGCCGAGGATACTGTACCGCCCTTTCACCCAGCTATAGCCCCAAAGCCATACGTGTGCAGGAGCGCTGACAATAAACACCAGGGCGTGATACCAGAAATGCCGGCCCCTTATATAGACATAATGATGCACCAATAACTGGCGCCCGACCAAATTGAGGTAAATAAAATAATAGAGGGTGCTTTTTCGCGCAGTTCGAAAAGTGGCTTTTAAAAACGTCTTTTCCCCATGGCGGTAGTGATAGCTATCTTCCTTGTTCCACCCCAGATCCCTGACAGTATGTTCCTGCTCCAGAGACACTTCTTTAAGGCCTTCAAATTGATCATGGATGGCATTCCACAGAAATTCCCGGAATCGCTCCAGCAGGCTTTCCGCGTCTTCTTCCTTGACGCCTTCTTCCAGGCTAATAGGAATGACCGTCTCAAAAACCCGTCTGCCATAGCGGAAGAAAAGGTTGCCTCCCTTGAAATCATCCTGAGGTGTCCGGTCATAATCCCGGTCGATGAAGTAAGCCACGGCCGCAAAAATAACCCCCGATACAACAGCCAGGCCCAAAGGGATTGCCAGGCTTCCCAGAATGTGGGCTTCCCAGGTAGCCTCTACATCCGGCCAATGGTACAAAGCGGGAAGCGCAATAAGGTAAAGCAACAGGAAAAAGGCCACCTGCAATAATGCAAAGGCAATGCGGGGTTTCCAGAAAAAGAACAGCAGGACTACGGCTCCAATAAATAAGTAGTCGATGGGAATGGCAGCGTTCATCATAGTATATTTTTTTGCGGAAATGGGCCCATCCGCCTGAGTATGTTTGTTGGGGGGAGCATATAACGTAATTGTTTTACGGCCTCGCAGCCCTTTTGTTTCAGCGTATTCTCATGTATATTTTGGAAAATGACTGGCCATGAGGATACTCGCCCTGATCACCATTTCTTTCTGCAACACACTCATTTACAGCCAGCTGGCCATTCTGGACACCGCCTGGAAGGCTACCCTGCAAATGGCCCGCGAATCCGGCAAGCCCATTTTTGCGGATGCGTGCACTCAATGGTGCGGCCCCTGCAAATGGATGGCCGCCCACACTTTTACCCGGGAGGGCGTGGAGGCTTCTACAATCAACATTTAATCAACGTAAAAATGGCATCTATTGCGCAGAACGCGCCATCGAGCTGAAAAAAAAGAGGGCGTGGACACCAGGATGCCAGAGGGGGTGTTGAGAAATCTGCAAGGATTGGAGTGAAAGCCTGGCTTTATACCGCTACTCCCCCGCCTCAACCTCAAACCTTACGTTAAGATTGCTTATAATATTTTCTGATCTTCCGTCGCACATACACCAGCCGAATGACCCCAACCACCAGGATCGCGGGTGACAAACAAAGCAGAAACCAGCCCAGGAGGCGCAATTCTTGTAAGGCATCCAACTGTAAAATGGCAAAACCGGCGCTCAGGAAAACGACCGCCGTTCGGAAATAAGCCAGGAAGGTGCGCTCGTTGGCCAGGCGGGTCCGTTCGATGGCCAAATAGTCCCGGGTAATGAGTTGATTTTCTTCTTCTGCCATGGTTTTTGCTGGCAAAATTGGACAACCGGCGCTGCTTTGTCAATGATATTCATCACACAAGCCTGGATGCATTTGATCGATATACAATAAAAAACCGAAATTCCCTCTTTATATTCCGAATCTTCAAATGAGGCTTGGGTTTCGTAAAAAAAATAATAAAATTTTCTACCGGGCTTGCATTTTGAGTGCATACCCTATACATTTGGCCTATCATGTTGAAAGCGAAAGTACATATTATTCCTTCCACTTCACACAACGGGCCATATGGCGCCGCTTGTGGTGCTAATCGCCGACGTGCCCGCCGTCGCCCTTAGGGGCGAAACATTTACATATTACCCATCGTGGGTAGGCTTTATCACCTACCATTTTCCCTGAACAATAAAGCCAGGTAAGTATCCCTTTTTATTCATCATACTGCTATATATCTACAAGCAGTGTTAACGACTATCTGAACTGAAAATGGAATTCATCATTGAAATTGCCGGCCCTCAACACGAACCGTATGCCGAGGCCATCTGCCACCTGATTGCCGAGTCGGCCAAAGCCCGGGGAACCGGCATTGCTGAGCGGCAGCCTTCTTACATTTGCACCAAGATGAACAACGGAAACGCCGTGATCGCTTTGCACGGTGAAACACTAGCCGGCTTTTGTTATATCGAAGTGTGGAGCCACGGCCGCTATGTAGCCAATTCCGGCCTCATTGTGGCGCCGGAATTCCGCAAGCAGGGGTTGGCAAAAACCATTAAACAAAAGGCTTTCGAACTTTCCAGAGAGAAATTCCCCGAAGCCCGCCTCTTCGGCATCACCACCAGCCTGCCCGTTATGCGCATCAACTCGGAACTGGGTTACAAGCCGGTCACCTTCTCCGAACTAACCCAGGACGAAGCCTTCTGGGAAGGCTGCCGCAGCTGCCCCAATTTTGACATCCTGGAGCGCAGCCAACGGCGCATGTGCCTCTGTACGGCTATGCTGGCCCCTTCCGCCCGCGAAGCTATGCAGTTTGATCTGACTCATTTGGTGGTGAATAACATCTGGTAAGCTCGGTATTCGCAATTCGCCCGAATACCGATTAACCAAACTCCGAACAACCGTATTTAAAACTCAGAACCATGAGCCATACTAAAGTGGTGCTCGCCTATAGCGGCGGGCTGGATACCTCCTATTGCATAAAATATCTTACCCGGGAAAAGGGGATGGAAGTGCACGCCCTGACGGTCAATACCGGAGGCTTCAGCGCTGAAGAGGTCGAATCGTTGAAAGCACGCGCGCTGGCGCTCGGCGCCACCGGATTCAAGGCCATCAACGCCGTTCCACAGTATTACGATCAATGTATCCGGTACCTCGTTTACGGCAATGTACTGCGCAATAATACGTATCCTCTCTCCGTGAGCGCCGAACGGGTCTTCCAGGCCCTGGAAGTAGCCCGATATGCCCAGCTGATCGGCGCGCAAGCGGTAGCTCACGGCAGCACCGGCGCCGGCAACGACCAGGTGCGCTTCGACCTGGCCTTCCAGGTCCTGGGCGAAAATCTGGAGATCATCACCCCCATTCGTGACCTGAAGCTGTCGAGGGCCGAAGAAATCGAATACCTGCAGAAAAATGGCGTCGACTGGCCATGGGAGAAGGGCAAATATTCCATCAACCAGGGTATTTGGGGCACCAGCGTTGGCGGGGTCGAAACCCTTACTTCTCAACAACCGCTGCCGGAAGAGGCCTACCCCACCCCACTCGGAAAAACGGAGCCGGTGACGGTGAACCTGCTGTTTGAAAAAGGGGAGCTGGCCGGAGTAGATGGCAAAACGTTCAGCCATCCTACCCAAGCCATACAAGCCCTCCAGGAGCTGGCGGGGCCCTACGCTATCGGGCGCGACATCCACGTGGGCGACACCATCATCGGCATCAAAGGGAGGGTGGGCTTCGAAGCGGCGGCGCCGCTCATTATCATCAAAGCCCACCATTTGCTGGAAAAACACGTACTTACCAAATGGCAGCAGTACTGGAAAGAACAACTGGGCAACTGGTACGGCATGCTGCTACACGAGGGGCAGTACCTCGACCCGGTAATGCGAAATATCGAAACCTTCCTGGAAGATACGCAGCAGAACGTCAGCGGAACGGTTTTTGCGCAACTCCACCCCTACCGTTTCGAGCTGCTTGGCATAGAATCCGAGTATGACTTGATGAACAGCGGCTTCGGCCAATATGGGGAAATGAATAAAGCCTGGACCGGCGAAGACGTCAAGGGCTTCACCAAGGTGCTTTCTAACCAGCTGAAGATTCACCATTTTGTCAACCAGCAGCCAGAACATCATGATTAGGGTAGGTATCATCGGCGGCGCCGGCTATACGGCGGGAGAACTTTTGCGGATCCTGCTGTACCACCCGGCGGTGGAGATCGCCTTTGTGCAGAGCAGCAGCCAGGCCGGCCGGCCGGTAACGGATATTCACACCGGCCTTATCGGGGATACCTTTCTGAATTTCCTTCCGGAAGCGGATTTTGATGAGATAGACCTGATCTTCCTCTGCCGCGGCCACGGTAAATCCAAAGCGTGGCTTGCCGCCCATGAGCTGCCGGAAGCTTTGAGTATCATTGACCTGAGCACCGACTACCGCCTGGACAGCGATACTCACGAATTTGTCTACGGCCTGCCGGAGCTCAACAAAGAGGCTATCCGCATGGCACAGTATGTGGCCAATCCCGGCTGCTTTGCCACAGCCATTCAGTTGGGGCTGTTGCCCCTGGCCAAACTGGGACTGCTCGAAGAAGATGTTCACATCCACGCTATTACCGGCTCTACCGGCGCCGGCCAGCAGCCCACCGCCACCAGCCACTTCAGCTGGCGCAACAACAATATGTCCATTTATAAGGCATTCCAGCACCAACACCTGGCGGAGATCCGGCAAAGCCTCCGGCAACTGCAGGAAGGTTTTGATAAAAACCTGAACTTCCTGCCTGTGCGAGGTAATTTTACCCGGGGCATCTTCGCCAGCGCCTATATGTACAGCGAGCTCAACGAGGAAAAGCTGAAAGAGCTTTACGATACTTACTACCAGGACGAACCGTTTGTCGTCATCAGCGAACAGAACCCGGACCTGAAACAGGTAGTGAACACCAATAAGGCTATTCTACACCTGGAAAAACACGAGGGCAAGATCCTGATCATCAGTATGATCGACAATCTGCTCAAAGGCGCCTCCGGCCAGGCCGTCCAGAATATGAACCTGATGTTCGGACTGGAAGAAACCGCAGGGCTGTGGTTGAAGGGGGTGGCGTTCTAGCGGAGAGCTTTTTGTGTAAGGGTGTAACTTCCGTTATACCTGTGCTGCTTCGAATTCGAGACGCTAAGGGCATTTTCCTGGGGTTCCGGATCCATTGTTTGATGACTATATTGTTTTGCCCGACTACTTACTTACACCTTAACACATTTACACAAAAAACATGGACCTTTTCAAAGTATACCCCCTTTTCGACATCAAGCCCGTACGGGGCAAAGGCTGCTGCGTTTACGATGAGAACGGACAGGCCTATCTGGACCTGTACGGCGGCCATGCAGTGATCTCCATCGGCCACGGCCACCCTCATTATGTGGAGCGGGTGAAAACCCAGCTAGAGGCGCTGCCGTTCTATTCCAATTCGGTGCAGAATGAGTTGCAAGAGGCACTGGCGGCCAAGCTGGGGCAGGTATCCGGTTGCGAAGCATACCAGCTTTTTCTGTGTAACTCCGGAGCAGAGGCGAACGAAAATGCATTGAAGCTGGCCTCTTTTCAAAACGGCCGCAGCAAGGTCATCGCCTTTCGGCAGGGCTTTCACGGGCGGACCTCCGCCGCGGTGCGCATCACCGACAACCCCAAGATCGTAGCGCCCATCAACGAAGGTTTCGAAGTGGTGTGGCACGAGCTGAACGACACGGCAGGCGTGTTGGAGAGCCTGGCGCAGGGCGATGTCTGTGCGGTGATGATCGAAGGTATTCAGGGGATTGGCGGCATTTATATTCCCGACCCTGTATTCCTGCAGGCTATCGCTACCGCCTGCCACCAGCAAGGTACAGTGCTCATTCTCGATGAGGTGCAATCCGGCTACGGGCGCAGCGGTGCATTTTTTGCCTTTCAGCATGCGGGTATTGTCCCGGGCCTGATCACGGTGGCCAAAGGGATGGGCAATGGTTTTCCAATCGGTGGCGTATTGATCCACCCCGAGTTCAAAGCCTGGTATGGCATGCTGGGTTCCACTTTCGGGGGCAGCCACCTGGCCTGTGCGGCCGGCCTGGCGGTACTGGAAGTCATTGAGCAGGAGCAACTGATGGCCAATGCAACAGAAGTAGGCCAATACCTGATGGAGGAATTGCAGCGCTTTAACCAAATTGCCGAAGTACGCGGCAAAGGGTTGATGATCGGCGCCAGCTTTGATTTCCCCGTAAGCGTTTTGCGGCAAGAGCTGCTTTTCAAAGAAAAAATATTTACCGGTTCCGCCTCCTGCCCCAAGACCTTAAGGCTATTGCCACCACTAAGCCTGAGCCGGCAGGAGGCCAGCCTCTTCCTCGAAAAACTGCATACGACATTGAAGCAACCCCTGCAAACGAAAGTAGCATGAAGCAATTCACTTCCGTCCATGACGCCCCCAACCCCGAAGCACTGGTGAAGGAAGCCCTGGCACTAAAGCAGCAGCCCCGGGGCAGCCTGCGCCACCTCGGCCAAAACCACACCATCGCCCTCCTGTTTTTCAACCCAAGCCTGCGCACCCGCCTGAGTACACAGAAAGCGGCCATTGAACTGGGCATGTCCGTCATGGACTACAATGCCGGCCAGGGCTGGCAACTGGAGTTCGAGGATGGCGCCGTTATGAATCTGGACAAAGCAGAGCATATCAAAGAAGCCGCGGCGGTAATCAGCCAGTATGCCGATATCATCGGCATCCGCACGTTTCCCGGCCTGCAGGAGCGGGAGCG
>JAGQXQ010000002.1:0-8087 GCA_020436535.1 Phaeodactylibacter sp. | reverse complement strand
GTCATCAGTCTGGAGTCCGCCATCCGCCACCCCCTTCAATCATTGACAGACTGGGTGACGATCGAAGAACACCGCCCGGCGCACCGCCCCAGGGTAGTGCTCAGTTGGGCGCCCCATCCGCGGCCCCTGCCGCAGGCCGTGGCCAACTCTTTCCTCGAATGGATGCAGCGCGCCGATGTGGACTTAGTCCTCGCTCACCCGAAGGGTTATGAATTGGCGGAAGAGTTTACTCGGGGAGTAACGGTTACCAACCATCAAAATGAAGCCTTTGAAGGGGCCGATTTTATCTACGCCAAAAACTGGTCCTCCTATCAGGATTATGGCCAGATCCTCAGCCAGGATGCCGGATGGATGATCACGCAGAAGAAAATGGCGCTGACCAATAACGGAATGTTCATGCACTGTCTGCCGGTGCGCCGCAATGTAGTGGTGGCCGACGCCGTGCTGGATGGCCCCAACTCCCTGGCGATTGAGCAGGCGAATAACCGGACGTACGCGGCCATGGCGGTGCTGAAAAGCATTTTGGAAGGCAAAGATTAGATTTTCCATATCTGGAAAATCTAATGGAAAAACTTAAAGATCTGATAACATGAAAGAACCCCTACACCTTTTCAAGATCGGCGGGGCCGTCCTGGAAAACTACGAAGAGCTCGAAGAGGCCCTGGGCTTCTTCGGCAACCTGCCCGGGCGGAAAGTGCTCGTCCACGGTGGAGGCCGGCGCGCCAGTCAAATGAGCCGGCAGTTGGGCATCGAACCCAAAATGTACGAGGGAAGGCGAATAACGGACTCCGCATCCCTGGAGGTAGTAGTGATGGTGTACGCCGGCCTGGAGAACAAAAAAGTGGTGAGTATGCTGCAGGCGCTGAATTGCAACGCCATCGGACTGAGCGGCGCCGACGGCAACGTCCTCCTCGCCGAAAAAAGGCCGGTGAAAGAGGTCGACTACGGTTATGTAGGGGATGTAAAAAAAGTGAATACTCAAAGCCTCCATACGCTGCTGGAGGCCGGCCTGACACCGGCCCTATGCGCCATCACCCACGACGGGCAAGGGCAATTGCTCAACACCAACGCCGACACCATTGCCGCCGAACTGGCCATCGCCCTGACAGAGCAGTACCAGGTCAATCTTTACTACTGTTTTGAAAAACCAGGCGTGATGACAGATATCGACGATGCGGATTCCGTGATCCGGTATCTGGATCCGGAGTTGTACGCCGCTTACCGTGAGCAGGGCATTATTGCCGAAGGCATGATCCCCAAACTGGACAATGCCTTTCGGGCGCTAAAGGCGGGGGTAGCTTCCATACACGTGGGAGGCCGGAAAGCGCTGGCGTTGGGTAAGGCTACCCAGCTTATGTGGACGACGGATTTCCCTGAATAGAAATAGGTGAAAACCTTTGAGGTTTTGAATCAGCTCACGTCAAAAAACATGAACGAACAAATAAAAACGGCCTTATCCTTACTCCAACAACTCATTGCCACTCCCTCCTTCTCCCGGGAAGAAGTGGGCACGGCAGAGCTGATCGAGGCCTTCTTCCGGGAACGCAGTATCCCTACCCACCGCAGAGGCAACAACATCTGGGCCTATTCCAAACACCAGGACGAATCTAAACCTTTCGTCCTGCTCAATTCCCACCACGATACCGTCAAACCGGCCGCCGGCTGGCGGCGCGATCCGTTTTCCCCAACCCAAGAAGGCGACACCCTATTCGGCCTGGGCAGCAACGACGCCGGCGGGCCACTGGTGTCTCTGATCGCCACTTTTCTGCATTTTCATGCAACCGAAGGGCTGCCTTTCAACCTCATCCTGGCCGCCACAGCCGAAGAGGAGATCTCCGGCCCGAACGGCATTGCCTCCATTCTGGCCGAACTTCCAGAGATAGCGGTGGGCATCATCGGGGAGCCCACTCAGATGCAAATGGCCATCGCCGAGCGCGGCCTGATGGTCATCGATGCAGTGGCTCGGGGAAAGGCCGGCCACGCCGCCCGCGACGAAGGAGTCAACGCTATTTACCTGGCGCTGCAGGATATTCAATGGATAAAAGAACATACGTTCGAAAAAATATCACCTACCCTGGGCCCGGTAAAGGCAACGGTAACTCAGATCGAGGCCGGGTCTCAACACAACGTAGTGCCCGATACCTGCCGATACGTCATCGACGTGCGAACGCAGGAGCGCTACACCAATCGGGAAGTATTCGACCTACTGCAACAGCATACCATCGCCGAGCTAACGGCCCGCTCCTTCCGCCTCAACCCCAGCGGCATCCCTCTGGATCATCCGCTGGTGAAGGCGGGAAGATCCCTGGGTATGGAAACCTACGGTTCCCCCACTCTTTCCGACCAGGCACTCTGTTCCTTCCCCACCGTTAAAATTGGCCCGGGAGACTCTGCCCGCTCCCACACCGCTGATGAGTATATCCGGTTGAGTGAGGTGGAAGCGGGGATAAAGAAGTATATTGAACTCCTGGAGGTATTTCGGAACCGCCTCTATGCGTCAGTTCAACCTCGGTGATTTTCACCCGCCTTCGTCTCCGGCGGGCAAAGCCTATGGCGACGGACGCGGGCAAAGGCCTGGCGGAAGCACAAAGACGAGTGGGATTCGGGGGCCGCATTTACGAAACGCACACTTATTTTTTCATTTCTTCATTCATTCCCTCAATCATGAAACTCTGGCAAAAAAGCTATACAGTTGACCAACAGATCGAGACATTCACTGTCGGGCAGGACCGGGAGCTGGACCGCTACCTGGCGCCCTATGACATTCTGGGGTCTCTGGCTCACATCCGAATGCTGGAAAAGATCGGACTACTAAGCTCGGAAGAGCAACAGCAGCTATCAGCCAAACTTCGGCAACTGTATCAACAGGCCATCGAAGGAGACTTGAAGATCGAAGCTGGAGTTGAGGATATCCACTCCCAGGTAGAACTGCTGCTGACCCGGGAATTGGGGGACGCAGGGAAGAAAATTCATGCCGGCCGTTCGCGCAACGACCAGGTACTGGTCGATCTGCGGCTTTACTTCCGGGCGGAGTTACAGGAGATTGTGGCGCTCACAGAGCGGCTTTTCACCACCCTTATGCAACTGGCAGGCCGGCACCGCCACATTTTGCTGCCTGGTTACACCCACTTTCAGGCGGCTATGCCGTCCAGTTTCGGCCTGTGGTTCAGCGCCTATGCGGAGTCTTTAGTGGATGACCTGCGGCTGCTGCAGAGCGTGTATCACAACATCAATCAGAACCCACTGGGCTCGGCTGCCGGCTACGGCACCTCCTTCCCGCTGGACCGCCACCTGACCACCCGCCTGCTGGGCTTTGAAGACCTGAATTACAACGTCGTTCATGCCCAAATGGGCCGAGGTAAGACGGAGCTCTTCCTGAGCTACGCCCTGGCCGCCATCGCACACAGCCTCGGTAAGATGGCATCCGATGTGGTGTTGTATGTCAGCCAAAACTTCTCATTTCTGTCCTTTCCCGACGAACTGACCACCGGTTCCAGCATCATGCCTCACAAGAAAAACCCCGATGTATTCGAGCTGATCCGTGCCCGCTGCAACTACTTGCAGTCCCTTCCTGTACAGGTGAGTCAACTCACTACCAGCCTTCCCTCTGGTTACCACCGGGATTTCCAGCTGCTGAAAGAGAGTATATTTCCCGCCATTCAGCACTTGAAGGACTGCCTGGGCATTCTCACGTACGCCCTGCCCCAAGCCAAGGTGAACCCTTCCATCCTGGCAGATGAGCGCTACCAGTACCTCTTCAGCGTGGAAGTGGTCAATGAACTGGTGCTGCAGGGTGTGCCCTTTCGGGAAGCCTACCGGCAAGTAGGGCAACAGATCGCAGAAAAGGAATTTGAGCCCCCACAGGAGTTGCGGCATACCCACGAAGGAAGCCTGGGCAACTTGTCCCTGGAGGAGATAGAACAGAAGATGGAAAAGGTAATGGAGGGTTTTCCATTTGGGGAGGTGGAGAAGGCGGTAGAAGTATTGGTGGGGGAAGGCTGAGGTTGAGGTTGAGCAAATTGCCTCTTTGTGTCAACCTCAGCCTCATATCCTATGTGGGAAAAATGTCAATTCACCACAAAATCCCCCTGCATATTTATGTAGTGAGCCGGGAAGGAGCATAGGTATTTGTACTTTCCCTTAGCCGGAGCGTCAAACTCAATAGAGGTGGATTGTCCGCCACCAACCATGTCGGTATGCACGATGATGTTGTCCTTCTGGCTTTCCGGGATATAGTCGTTGGCCTTGGCCAGGGCAGCCTCATTGGCAAAAGCCTCGATCGCTATGTCTGGTTTCAGCAGCACGAAATTGTGTCCCATCGCCTCTTTGGGCATTTTGCCGATGTGGGTAAGGGTCAGCTTGATCTTCTGGCCCTCTTTGACCTCGATCTTGTTCA
This sequence comes from Phaeodactylibacter sp., assembly GCA_020436535.1. Taxonomy (GTDB): domain Bacteria; phylum Bacteroidota; class Bacteroidia; order Chitinophagales; family Saprospiraceae; genus JACJXW01. Next base: position 3,691 of record JAGQXQ010000002.1, on the reverse strand, counting down.
GGTTGTACTTCATCATATCATCGCCGGTAAGGCGAACGGTAACAGTGGATCCATCTTCCGATACTTCGATGGGGGGCTTTTCTTCGGCAATCATCGATTTCGGTTTCTCCTTGGCCTCGGTGGAGGACCCCTCGCCCGTATCACCGCCGCCACAGGAAGACAGCAGGACATTAAAGCTTAAAAAAATCAATGCTGCAGCCAGGATTGAAATAGCATTCTTTTTCATGATGTTTGCGTATTTTGTAGACGCACCAAGTTAGTGCATATTTCTCTTTCCACCTAAAACTCAGGCTGATTGCTTGACAATTTCAACTACAATACCATAGATCTTTCTCCTGAGCATCAACATACCTGGTTGGTAAGGGAAAATATATATTTTGTGACCAGATTTTCCCTGATGATAAAAGGGATTGCTAAGCTTGATAAAGACTAGTAAGCCTTTGTAAACAAATCTATAAAACTCCTTTTCTATGTTCGAGCCACAAGGATATCCTACTCTTAACCCGATTTTCTCAAAACTAGCCTGCTGGGCCCTTAGCCTCGCGCTCTTCGCTTGCAATCCCGGCCAGAAAGAGGCGCCCACGCCCCCCGCCAAATGGTACAAAGGCAACACCCACAGCCATACCGTTCTTTGCGGGCATGCTGATTCCAGCCCGGAGGCAGTGGCTCGCTGGTACCACGACCACGGCTACAATTTCCTGATTTTGAGTGAGCATAATATTTTTATCGACCCGGATAGCGTACCCTTGCCGGCCGACAAACGATCGGACTTCATTCTCATTCCCGGAGAGGAAGTCACCGGCCGGGAGGCCATTCACACTACCGGAATGAACATCCGTCGCTTCGTACCTGCACAACTGCCGGACGGTTTCATGAACGAGCAGGACGCCAACTCCCGGGAGGCCAAACGCCGCATCCTGCAGATGCACGTCGACTCGGTACTGCAGGCCGGCGGAGCGCCTATTCTGAACCACCCCAATTACGTTTCGGGCATCCATGCTGAAGACATTATACACATCCGCCGGCTGCACCTGTTCGAACTGTTCAACGGCCACCCCGATGTGCACAACTGGGGCAATGAGCTGCACGCCTCCACCGAACAGAAGTGGGACTCGCTGCTGACCGCCGGCCTGCTCATCTACGGTGTCTCTTCCGATGACGCCCATACTTTTCAGGAATGGGCCCCGAGAAAAAGCAACCCCGGCAGAGGATGGGTCATGGTGCGCAGCGATACTCTTGCGCCCGCCCCCATAACCCAGGCTATAGAGCGCGGAGATTTTTACGCAACCAACGGAATCATATTGTCAGATGTTTCTCTTGATAACAAGCAGTACCGCGTGCAGATCGACACGGCCCAAACCCGGAAGGAGTTGGAATCGCCTTTTGTGGCCGGGAAAAGAGACAGCGTAGGTTCGGAAGGCTATGTCATTGAATTTATTGGCCCGAACGGGCAGCTTCTGGAAAAGAAAGCGAGCACTAAAGCCGTTTATAGCCTGAGCAACGCCGAAGCGTACGTGCGCTGCAAGCTGGCCTACACCCGCCAAAATCCGGATGGTTCCTACGAGCAGTTTTTTGCCTGGACACAGCCTTGGTTTTCAGATGGGCGGGAGAAAATTGCCAGGTGATTTAACATTCAATATAGATTGGATTTCTACTTTTGTGAGATTCATTGTTGGTTATCTGTTGTTTGTCGACGGTTGATCGTTCCAGGAACGCACAACGCACAACACAAAAGCATTCTATTTCTATGAAAAGCTATCACATTTCCATACTCTTATTTGTTCTGATCCTCAGCAGTGGCTGCAACGATCAATACCGCCAGCTGGCATCCGAAAAAAAGGCCAAAAACGTCATCCTGCTCATCGGCGACGGCATGGGCCTGGCGCAGGCCTCCACTGCTTTTTATTTTCAGAAGGAAGAACCCAATTTTGTCCGTTTCCCGGTCATCGGCTTGCACCGAAATCCGCCCAGCGAAGCCTTGATCACGGACTCGGCCGCCGGCGCCACGGCCTTTTCCACTGGTTACAAATCTTATAATGCCGCCATCGGCGTTGATGCGGACAGTATTTCCCGGGAAACCATCCTGGAAATAGCTGCAAGGAAAGGAAAAAGCACCGGCCTGATTGCGACCTCTTCCATCACCCACGCTACTCCGGCCTCCTTCTACGCCCATGTACCACACCGGAACCTTGAAGAAGACATCGCCAGCCAGCTTCCAAGCTCGCCGGTTGATTTCTTCGCCGGCGGCGGCCTGCAGTTTTTCACTCAGCGCGAAGACGGCGCAAACTACCTGGACACCCTTGCCTCCAGGGGTTATGTGGTGAATCCCCAAAAACTGGAGCGTCCCGGCAATCTTAGCCTGGAGCACAAGTACGGCTACCTGCTCGCTCCCGAAGGCATGCCCAAAATGCAGGAAGGCCGCGGCGATTTCTTGCCACAAGCTACTCAACTGGCGCTGGACTACCTCGGCCAGGACAAAGACGGCTTCTTTCTCATGGTGGAAGGGTCCCAGATCGACTGGGGCGGCCACGATAACGACGCTGAGTACGTTATCCAGGAAACCCTAGATTTCGACAAGGCCATCGGTGTAGCACTGGACTTTGCAGAAAAGGACGGTAATACGCTGGTTATCGTCACCGCCGACCACGAGACCGGTGGCATGTCGCTCTCCGCCGCCAAAGTGCGGATGCAGAGCGACTACCGGCACATCAACCCAACCTTCTCCACGGGAGGGCATTCGGCATCTTTGATCCCGGTATACGCCTACGGGCCGGGGTCTGGTTTTTTTATGGGAATCTATCAGAATAATGAAATCTTCGGGAAGATGTTGCGGGCGTTTCGGTTGAAGTAAGGCTGAATTAGAGTGTGTTCAAATTTCGATGATGAGTCGAAAGCGAGAAAATTTTATTTCAGACAAGGCAAATTTTGCCCATACGGGCCCGTATGGGGAGGCTATTAATTGAATTTTGAACATACTCTTAACGTTTATATAGCGTCTCCACCCACTGCCCCTTGTCACTTTCAAAGCTCACCCAATACGCCCCGGCGGGCAGGCTTTGCACATCCACTCTCATTGTCCGCTGCCCGGCAGCATTCTGCGTGAGGAGGGTTTGTCCCATGCCATTTCGGATGGACAAGACCCCGGTAGCCGCTTCGGAAAATTCAACCACTGCCTCTTCTAATGCCGGGTTGGGGTAAAGGCGCATCGTTCCGGCCAATTCTTCTGAGGTGGAATTGATCACCGGATCGAAGCGGGTGCCTGAGTTGAACACTTCTTTGGTGGCATAATCCTGGACAAACGCCAGGACGTAGGCCTGGTTCACATTCCAGTCATTGGCCACCGTAAAATTAAAAGAAGCGGTAACGGACCCGCCGGCGGCCGCCGGGCTAAATGGGTCGCCGTCCTTATTGGTCAGCATATCCCGGAAGACATCGTGATGCAGGGTTTCGCCGTTGGGCGCATTGTACTGGATTTCCTTTTCGACAACTGCCACGAACAGGCGAAGGTCTCCGGATGGAGGGGCATCCAGGGAGTAGACTTCTACTTCTACCTGCCGGTTCGAGGAGCCGGATTCCCGCACCTGAATAGCCAATGGGCTCAATTGCCCCACTCTGTCTTGCAGCATAGAGGCAGAGACCTGCCCCGCCGAAATGCCGGAACTGCCGTTAAAATAAACCCGGGGGGTGCCCA
>JAGQXQ010000647.1:1045-3716 GCA_020436535.1 Phaeodactylibacter sp. | reverse complement strand
TATGAGAGCAGGGGATATTGTCGATAATTCGCTGAAGGCGCGCATGAGGGATGTAAGAATCCTGATAGCGGTCGTTGAGCTTGCCGTCTTTGGGGATGAAGAACCCCTCTCCTTTCGTCTCGATGAAATCGCCATGCCCAGAGAAGAAGATCAGCAGTTGGGCATCCTCCGAGTATGCTTTTCTCTGGTAGGCATCCAGCTTATCGTAGATCTCATTTCGGGTGGGGTTGCGTACTACTTCGGTATTGGGCCCGAACCCATAAAGTTCCCGAAGGTCTTTGGCAATCTCCTCCGCGTCGTCGATGGGGTTGTGGAGTGTGGGCCATTCCTGATACTGTTCTACGGCAAAGAACAGGGCGTAGTCTTTGCCGGGGCGGAACGGCGGGCCGGGCTGTCCTATGTTTTTCAGTGCTATTGCTGCAAGCGGCAGGCAAAGCAAGGGTAAAAGGTAGAGGGTTATTTTTTTCAATTGCATGGCTATATTATTGCTGGTTTCCTTGAGGATTTTTTTTCGAAGCAGGGATATTTTCCTGGGGTGCTCAGCGGTTAGCTCCCTCCCCGCGCGGCTGTGCCCGCGCTTTCGGGCGGGAGTTAACCGCTGAACTGGGAGCTTCCTTGTCTGAACCGGGGCTTACCATACGCCCATCTCTATTGTAAAAAGGTAAAAAACATCCACCTTCGCCAAGGCTACGGCGGAGAAGAAATCTAACGAACCGCCTTTAGCCTGTGGAATCTTCCCCGCAATGACCTGTCTATTCCACAGGCCTGGCAAGACGAAAACCGATATCGCTGACCCTGCTGCCAGGAGTGTTGTTGAAGCGAACGGCAACACGCACGAGGGTGGGGAAACTGTACCAAGACCCGCCACGCAACACCCGGCCAGAGCCGCTGTCAGGGCCTTTAGGGTCTCGGCTATTATTGCTTATTTCGTAATAGCCGCTATCGTACCAATCCCAGCACCATTCCCAGACGTTGCCGCTAATATCGTGTAAGCCCAGGCTGTTAGGCCTGCTTAGGCTGCCCACTGGCACCGTTTCTTTTCGGTATACTCCCGCTTTTTTATAATTAGCACTACCATCAAAATTGATGTTTTTCGGGTCAGCAGTATTTTCTCCATTGCCGAAGCGGACTTTCTGGTCGCGCTGTCGAGCTGCAAACTCCCATTCCGCCTCCGTGGGCAGGCGGTAGCCATTGGCGTTCCAGTTGGCAGTAACATTCTTACCACTTATCGTATAAACCTCTTGAAGCTGTTCTTGCCGGCTGCGCCAGTTGCAATATTCCACCGCATCATTCCAGGATACATAAATTACCGGCCGACGGCCACGCCCCCAACCTTTATCATCAGGTTTCTCGCGCCCGGTAGCATCGCAAAAAGCATCATACTCATCGAAGGTGGTTTCGTGGATGCTCAGGTAGAAATCGCTTACCGTCACCGTATGTATTGGTTTTTCATCATCACTTCCCCCCCCAAACGTATCCCCCATCTCAAAAGAGCCACCCTGGATGAACACCATATTGTCCGGCGGGCGAGCGGGCGCCACAGGCGGAGTACTTGAATCACCAAGCGGTTTTCTCCTATTCTCAGCATCCGCCGCATATTTCCCATCCGGATAACGCTGCAGGTAAAAGCCATAGGCCTCCTTCGTGTTCATTTCCATAGCCAACTGCCAGAACCGTTCTTCTTCCGGGTCTGTACCGTTGCCTTTCTGAAAGAAAAGAAAGCAGGAACCCGGCTCGTCGCTCCCAAAATCGCCCCCTCCAGGCGTGGGCACCGCTTTAAGCAGAAAGTTGGCGAACAGCTCGCTGGAAGTTAGGTAGCCGACAGCAGCCTGGTAGGTGCGCAGCCCTTCCAACAACTGGCGGGCGAAGGTGGAGCGGTCTGGCGTTTGGTCGCCTATAGCATCAGAAGTAAAGAACAAGCGCGCCCGGTATTGTTCGTGGTTGAGCAGCGTTTGGTCGGCGTGCTGTTCTCCAGGTCGGGCGAACTTACGGTCCGGCTTTTTTTCCCAGTTGGGGTCAAAGGCGATGGAGTGGCAAGCATCTACGGCTACCAAAATATGCTGGCAGTCGATGGCATTGATCTCTGAGCGCCAGTAATTATAATCCATAGCAGTGGCGTAGGGCCGCTCCGGGTCAGCATCGGCAGGCATGAAGTAACCATTATTACCCCCCATAACCCCATGCCCGCTAAAAAAGATAAAAAGCTGCCCGTCCGAAGGGTATTTCCCGCTGCGGTAAGCGCGCTGGTATTCCTGAATCTTGGTTTCTATTTTTTCGAAACTCGGATTAGGGACTACCTCTGCCACAAAGCCGTAGCGTCTCTCCAATTCCGCCGCAATGTCCCGCGCGTTTTGGATGGGGTTTTTCAAGTCCGTCATTTCCCGGTAGTCGTTGACGGCGAAGAGGAGGGCGCGGTCTTTGCCTGTTCGGGTTTGCCCGGAGGCAACAGCCATACCGGTTAGTAGAAAAACAAAGAGGATAAACCAACGCATCATCATGCCTCCTTTTTGAATAATGAAAAAATAAGCTTGCCAATGTACACCCCAATAAAACTCTCCACCAACGCCAGCATGGCGAAGAGGTTTTTGTAGCTGGGCACGCCGCTATCTCCCTGCTTGCCCGGGTCGGGGATGTCGCCGACCGTATTGAGGTAGAGTACGATGAAAATGGC
>JAGQXQ010000647.1:0-961 GCA_020436535.1 Phaeodactylibacter sp. | reverse complement strand
CGGTGCAGCAGCATATCCTGATAGGCCATGGACAGGTAAGTGGCAAAAACGGGAAACACGATGCCCATCGTGCCCAGAAAGCCCTCAAAAGTCAACCCGCCGGATTGCCAGAGGGTAAAGATGTAGAGGAACAGGAACACTTTGCCCACTGCCAGCAGGAACAGCACCTGGCGTTTCAATGACTGCTCGCTGATGCCGGGCAATTTCCCAGGGCCGGCGCTTTTTTCACCCTCCGGCATTTGGTTAATCAAGTCGAGCAATGCCAGGCTGATGTTGACGCGGGTGCGGGCCAGGTCGGCGTAGTCGGTAGTGCCGAGGTTCTTCTCCCGGAGGTAATGTTGCAGTTTGCCGGATTGGATAACCAGCTGGTTGTGCAGGCCGGCCAGGCCGTGCTGCTCCGTGTAGGCCATAAATTGAGTAATAGCATCCTCCAGCCGGTTGTCAGCCACCAGCGCCTTGATGTCTTTGGATGTTATCTCCGTTGTGGTGCTCATCAATCCTTTTTTATTTCAAAATCTCATTGCGCAGCCGTTCTTTGAACAAGTCGCCATACACCTCCAGGTATTCGTCGAAGTCGATTTCCATGCTGTAGTAGCCGCCGCGGCCCACCTGGCTGTATAGCCCCGAGCCGTACTTGCCATCGATGGTAATGTACAGGCTGAAGCCCGTATCCAGCTTCTTGTAAGCGATGGTGACATCCAGTTTTTCGCGTTTCACCCAGTTGTAGTTCAGCCCAAAAATATTTAGGGCCTCCGCCAAAAGCGGGTTGGCGGCATCGGTGAGGACTTCCCGGCAGAGGTCGATGGCCTCAAAGCGCAACACTTCATCGTTCTCCAGCAGCCGGACCTCGGGGTAACGGCTCTCACACCGCTTCTGCTCAAAATATTGCTTGGCGTACGGATAGATCAAGCCGTATACCGCTTCCTTGCTATATCTTTTATTGAATTCTTCTACAGACTGG
>JAGQXQ010000646.1 GCA_020436535.1 Phaeodactylibacter sp. | reverse complement strand
CTTTTTCGGTGGATCATTTTAAAGTCTGTTACATAATCCACGTAAGGCTGCTCTTCTACAAAGGCCAATAGCTGGGATTTGTAAATCTTTCCGCCAAAGCGGATATCCACACCCGTTTCGTAAGCCCAGGGAGAAAGATGGCGCCGTAGAGTTTCATTCAAGGCCTCCACGTAATAACCGGCGCTGTAGCCTTCCCGGAAGGCTACGCTGAACGAGAGTTGAATGGGTTCGTAAAAAGGATTGATGAGGTGTATGGCATTCTCCGCCCGGCCTACGAAAAGGGTGGCCAGCGGCCGAAGGTAAGCCCTGATCTCTTCGAGCATAACGGCCGATACGCTGGGCTGCAACAGGTTGGCTGCGTTTTGATGGCGCAACTGAGGAATGGCCACTACGGTAATTTGCCCGGGCAAAAATTCGGAATACAACTTTCGTGGCCCGGTAAAGCCGGTATGTGGAATCACTTTTGCTTCGTAAAGTGATGGAAATCGCTGCAACACCAGCCGCTCGATATCCCACAGCGTAATAGCCCGCTGTTTGTGTCTCAAGCGTTCACTTACCCTGGTATAGAAGTTTGAGTTGCTTTCAGCGGGTAAGCCGCCAAAGGAAGGGTAGGGTTGTTCCACCTTCCGTATGGCGCTTTCGCTTTCGGCAAGCGCAGTGATCCTTCCCGCCGGGAGCGGCTGTTGCAAGTGGCCGGGAGCATTATTCTGATCTTTGAAGATAGCTTTAACGGCCTGTGTGTGAACGGCGATAGCCTGCGAAGCGCCGGCGGGATCCTTTTGGATGCTGGCTCGTAGCCAGTGAAAACCTGCCGGCATTAAGCTGGACTCCTTACCGGCGTCCCTGCCAATGCTAAAGGCGATGATCCCCGACTTCTGCAAGCCGGAAGTTGTGTCGGCGGATATTTCGCTACCCTCCAACGGTTGGTTCCGCCAACCCTGGTTGGTGAGGTAGGTCCACTCGATATCTCCCGGCTGTAAGATGTTTGTGGAAATTGCCGAACCTTCCGCAAGTTGAAAAAGCAGTTGGAGGTTAGCGGGCGAAGCAAAGTCCGTAAATCCAAGATATAAGGAAGCCCTGGGCAGTTGTGGCAAACAGCGCAAGATTGTTGGCGCCTTAGCTTCTTCACTGCCGAAGGGCAGAAGATGGAAAAATTGAATGTCTGTACCCAGATTGCCGGGGGTGATCGTTTGCGAAGCACTGTATCCCAGGGAAAGGGATTGCACGGTTGGAACGTAGGGCATTGTCGGCGGGGGAGGAGGGGTCTCGCTTATCCTTGCATACTCAGCCAGGGCCTTGTAATAATTGCGGTGCCCGAAATCCTTCTTCAGAACCAGGCGAATGAATCCTTGTTTTTGATTGGTTTCATAGGTTTCAAATTCCGGCGAGGCCGGGTTTGGCCGGAGGCTTGACAGATACCCTCCAGATAATTCAAGGGTTTTATCCGGGCTTACCTGTCTGGTATTGATATCAAAAAGGTTGTCCACCTTCCCAAATTCATCCGTCCATTGTCCGTTGATCAAAAGTTGGAAGGTTACCGGAAATTCAAGAGACTCGCTATCATTAAGAATGGCTAAGTTGGAAGCTTCATCGGGTAAGTTCGCCCATTGAATTTGAATGGTTAACCGATCCAGCGGTTTACTGAAAGCTTCGTGGCTGCCGATATAAAAATAGGCGCCTTTCGATGGCATAATCCCAAACGGTTGGAAAGCGCTGCCGGTATCTAGTACCCCCAAATCACTTTGAACCACCAACTGGCGGACGCCTGCCTGGTTTTTCCTGGCAGCAACGGTTACTTCCAGGTCTATTTTAGTGATAACAAGACTTTTTAGAATGTGGTATTTCGGCTTGTTCGGGTTCAAAACCAAACGGACAACTGGAAATGAGGTGTCGGCCTGTCCGGCCAGTTTTTCCCGGTTGTAAGCGACAATGGGCGGGACATTACTCGAAGCGATGAGATGGAAGGTAACTTCATTTTGGGAAATCCGGGGAATTTTCGTCTGGAGCGGTACCCAGTCGTCTTCTCCGCTTCCAAAAGCCAGGAAACTGTCGAACCCGCCCTCCTTGATTTCTTCAGGAAGCTGATCAAAGGCCACCTTCAAAGTGATGGTGCGTTCGCCTTCCCTCAGCAACAATAATGGCGAAGCGATAGCAAACCCTACAGTGCTCAGCTGCATATTTGCCGGATGCCCAAAAGTAGGCCATCGCGCCGGTTCTCCCTCCAGCGGAGCGCCCTGGCCATCGGCTGAATTGGCTGTTTCTGCTGCATAGATCGCTCCGTCGGCGTCCACCAGTATGGTTTTAATGGCGCCCAGCTTTGCTTTATTGAGGACGATCTCTCTGTTGGTCACATAAGACAACGGATTGCCCAAAGTATCCTTACCGGCCTCCAGGGTGGTGCCGGCCGGCAATAGGTGCTGTTGCACATGAGGCGCCAACTCGAGTACCACGTGTACCTCGTCTGGCCTGGGCGGGAGCCGCCGGAACCCTAAAACTTGTTCGTAGTAATAATCCAGATGTTTTTGGGTGAGCCCATTGATGTCCTGCTGCACGTATCCAAATAGCTGCAGAAATGCCAGCAGAATGCTCATAAAGGAGGAGTTGTCCTGTTTTTCCAAAGCTTTGGCCAAATATCGGCGGATACTCTCGAGGGTAACTTCGGTGTCTCCATCCTTTAGCTCCTCAAAAAATGCTTGCCAGTGTCCGTCAGCCCGGTTGTTTTCGTTGTAATAAGCGAACTGGCCTGCCATCCTGTACAGAAAAAGCAACAGGTCCTCCGTCCGCCGGGCGTCGATGGGGTTGCGTTCCGGGCGAAGGGCGTCAAGCAACCGCTGGGATTGGCTTGTGCCGTCTCGTTGGATGGGGTGGCCTATTTGCCAGGACATAAGAACGGTGTTTTGGTATTGCTGTTATAAGGTATTGTAGTCTGGCTACGATTCAGTCTGGCGCTTCATTTCCAGCTTTCAAAGCTCCA
>JAGQXQ010000026.1 GCA_020436535.1 Phaeodactylibacter sp. | reverse complement strand
GGCAACCGGCGGGTGTTGTTCTATGAAAAAATACCCACCGAGCATTTCACCAAAGCCGATAAGGTGATCGGAAAACCAAGCTTTGAAGAAAGAGACTACGACCACCAGGACCCCATCTGGCCCTACTCGGTCAAAGTGGGCCCCAATGGGCAAATCGCCATCACTGATACACAATACTACCGGGTATTGCTTTGGAATGACTGGACACGTGCTTTTGAAAAAAAGGCGGACGTGATCATCGGGCAACCCTCTTTCGAAAGTAATGGCCAGAATCAGTTTGGTTGGTTCCCTGGCGCCAATACGCTTAACTGGTGTTATGACTGCTGTTTCTATCAACAAGGCCTTTGGGTCGCCGATACCGGCAACAGTCGTATCCTTTGGTTTGAAAACATACCTGGCGCTCACAACCAGGTAGCTGATAATCTCCTGGGGCAAAATGATTTCAACACCGGCAGTGAAAATAAAAATACCATCTGGAGCACGGAAGGCAGCCTGTACTGGCCCTTTCAGGTCTGTATCGAAAATAAGGCCATGGTAGTGGCCGATACCGGCAACCACCGGGTAGTGATCAATTACCTGATTGAGCCTGAGGATTAACCAAAAAATGAACAAAAAATGGAAGCTACCTTTCCTCTCCTCTTTGCCGCCGTTGTCGGTTTCGGCCATGCCTTTGAAGCCGACCACCTGGTGGCCGTAGGCAATATTGTTACCAAGCGGGACAAACTGGGTTTGGCGGTTAAAGACGGTATTTTCTGGGGGTTGGGGCATACCTCCACCATTTTCCTGATCGGATTGGTTATGATCATTGGAAGGGCCACCTTTTTGGATGGATACTTTGGCTATTTTGAAGCTGCTGTCGGCCTGATGCTCATAAGCCTGGGGCTTTACCGGTTGTATCAGATCCGCGTCATCGTATTGGGGCGCCCTGCAAAATCGGGAACGGCCGAACCCTTCAAACTACATTCCAAGCTCATCGACCCCAATGACAACCACCATCTGGCCTACGGAGTCGGGCTGATGCATGGCCTGGCCGGTAGTGGCGCCATGGTTTTGCTGGTGATGACCGAGATCCAAAGTAGTTTTAACAGTATGATGTATTTGCTCATTTTTGGCTTCGGCTCCATCGCCGGCATGTTCGTGGCGGCGGGCCTCTTCAGCATGCCTTTTTCAAAAAAACTAACCACGGACACGATGCAATTAGGGCTCATCTTGCTTTCTTCGATCCTTTGCATCGGTTACGGAACCTATCTGATGGCTGAGAACCTCTCTCTTTATTAACGCTATAGTGCACTCTCATGGACTACGACCCAAAAGAATTTCTGCTTTTTGCCCTTGCCCATTTTGGCATCGAGGCCATTTCTCAGGAGGGTAATCTCGTGATGCTGGAAAAGGGATATACTATTGAGATCGAAGGAAAAAATCTGTTCAAGCTACTTCAGGCTGGCCTGGTGGTCGCCCCCTTTGCCGATGTAGAAACGCTTTGCCAATTCATAAAAATGGACCAGAAGGGATAGACAATTCGATGAAGAAAATTGAACTGAATCTCATAGCCCTGGCGAAAAGCGAATCCAGCCCGGGCAATTACGCCCTCATTCTGGAGGAACAGAATGGATTTCGCCGCCTGCCCATCATCATCGGCCCGTTTGAAGCCCAGGCCATTGCTGTCTTCCTGGAAAGAATGCAACCCCGGCGCCCTCTTACCCACGACCTGTTCAAAACAACGCTAGACGCCGGCGGGATAAAGCTTACGGAAATCCTCATCCACGATGTGGTAGAAGGCGCCTTTCACGCCAAAATGACCGGCATCAAAGCCGACGGCAGGCCGCTTGAAGTCGACGCCCGCTCCTCCGACGCCATCGCCATGGCCGTTCGTTTCGATTGCCGCATTTTTACTACCGAAGCCATCATGGCCACCTCCGGTATCATACTGGACAGCCCCAGTAAGGCCTTCACCAACAAACGAGGGAAACTGACGGACTACAGTATGGAAGAACTGGAGGTGCTGCTTATACAAGTGCTGGCCAAAGAGGACTATGAGAGCGCGGCGAAAATCAGGAATGCGATTGAGGAAAAAAGGAGGTGAGGGCTTGCCAAGGGCCTGGATAAAAATGGTGAAAGTTGTTAAAGCCTTTGCTCATGAGGCTCTGGTTATATTGTTAGATGGTTATATTGCTGGATGGTTATATTGCTGGATGGTTCTCTTCACTCACGCCCCCTTCCCCGGCACCATTTCCTCCGGGAACGGAAATACGATCGTCGAGTTCTTCTCCGCCGCAATATCCGCCAGGGTCTGGTACAACCGTAATTTGATGGCGGAGGGCGACTGGTCGATCAGTTGGCCGGCCTCCAGCAACTTGGTAGCGGCCTGCTTCTCCGCCAGGGCCAGGATAACCCGGGCGCGCCGGTTGCGTTCCGCTTCGGCCTGGTGAGCCATCGACCGCTTCATATTCTCCGGCAGCTCGATGTCTGTCCAAAACAATACAGCCATCCAACAATATAACCATCTAACCACCCTACCTCCCATACACCGGACTCAGCCACTCCTCCCTGGGCAGATACTTACTGCCGCTGGCCCACTTGACCCCGCGGGTAAGCATCGCCCACACCTCCGGCACTTCAAAAGTATCCGGAGAATGGCCGATAGACAGGTAGAATACCCGGCCTTTCCCAAAGTACTTCTTCCACACCACGGGCATCACGGCGCCATCGATCCAGCTGTCGGGCGCTCCGGTGAAGGCGGTGGTGGCCAGTACTTTTACATTGGGATCGACGTGCATGTAGTATTGTTCCGTATGGATATCAAAATCCTGAACCCCACTTGTAACCGGATCCTCCGAATGGATGATATCGACGTGGTAGTCGATTTCCCCTCCCGGATGGGCCACCCATTGGCCGCCCACCATGTATTGATAGTTGGGGTTATCCCGAAAAGAATCACCTGTGCCGCCGTGGCAGCCGGCCAGTCCGGCGCCGTTTTTCACGGCTTGGAGCAAGCCGGCTTCCTGTTCTTTGGTAATCTTGCCCATCGTCCAGTACTGAATGATCAGGTCCACAGAAGACATAAATGTCTCATCGGTGTAAATGCCCAGGGAATCTGAGATCGTCAGATCGGCGCCCTCTGCTTCCAGCCAGGCCCCCACCCTTTCGGCGAAAGCCGCCGGTTGATGGCCTTCCCAACCGCCATGCACGACCAGTATTTTTTTGCCGTTCAAGGATGGCAGGTCGGATGAGTTGGCAACTGTTGTCACTTTTAATTGCTGGGCTGTAGAATGTTCCGTCAAGAGGCATAAAGCTCCTAATAAAAACAAGGGTAAGTAGTGCTTGATAAGAAAATGGGATACCGGCATAGTTGACAATAATTTTAGGTTTGAGCCTTTGACAAATGATATGGGATTGAGCCCCCTTTGCATTCGGGAACTCAGGTGGTGCAGAGCCATTTGTTCCAGCTTTCAAGGGCTCCTTTACATCTGTCAAAGATGAAATGATGATCCTATACCTCCTTCGGGGAGTATGATAAGTGCTCGAAGTTAAAGAATTTCACAAAAATGGCCCTTCAGGAAGTTCGTGGTTTACATCCTATTTTCATAATAGCCATTTTATGTATCTTACAGGGCTAACCAAATGGTATCAAAAATGAAAAACCCCCTATTAGGGGGGGCGAAAACCAAAAAAATTAATTACTCAATTGCCATGCAGCTGCCTGGAAACAACCGAACAAAATACGCCCTTCTGTTGCCGCTACTGGTTCTTGGCCTGGGCGGGCTCATGGCACAAAAGTACGATTTCAACCGCCCCAGCTTGCTGATCCGTGCGGAAGATGGCCTGCCCAACCATTACTTCCGCGGCCTGGTAATGGATGCTTACGGCTTTATATGGGCCGGAAGTTACGATGGCCTGGCCCGATTTGACGGCACGCAGATCAAAACCTTTTTTCACCAGGCCGATGATTCCACCAGCCTGGCCCATAGCGCCATCGCCAGCCTGTCGGTAAGCCGAAAGGACGGCAAAGTATGGGTGGGCACCTATGGAGGGCTCAGTGTTTTTGACCCGGTTTCCGGTAAATTCCGTTCTTATTTTCATACTGCTTCCGACTCCACTTCCCTGCATACCAATTTTATCGAATGGGTATACGTCGACCGGCAGGATGATACCTGGGTGGCCTCCGGCAGCCAGATACTAACCCGTTTCGAGCCAGAGACAGATGCCTTTGTACACTATCACCCTCAACCGCCAGAGGCAGGGCTTAACCTCCAGTCTCCCAAGGAAAGGATTCTCGCCATTTCCCAGGGAGTGGAAAACGACTCCTTACTGTGGATCAGCACCAACCTTCGCTTTTTCAGTTTCAATAAATACAGCCGGCAGTTCAATTATGAACACCCCCAATGGCAAGAGTTGGAACAGATCTTTTCCCATTCGGACGGATACCTATACCTGTTGCACAGAGCGGGAAACATCACAGTGTATGATCCGGGTACCAATCAGTCCATTCAGGAACTGCACCCCAGCGAAGGTTGGAACATCCATAAAATACTCCGCAAGTCGGATCAGGCACTGTGGTTAAGTTGCAATAAAGGCATTGCCGAATTGGACACCAGGGACTTTAGTTTTTCTTACCCCTGGATAAATGACATCCGAAACAAAAAAAACTATGAAATAGATTTTGTGGAATCCCAGGGCCGTCTTTGGTCGGCCAGTGCGGCGGGGCTGCAGGTATTTGACCCTTTAACCACGCAGTTCCGGAATTACGTCTATGAAACATCCGGCGCCATACATCCTTATATTACTCAAAAAGTAATTGAAAGCCCCAATCACCACTTTCTTTATTTGAATGTCAACGGTGGGGAGGGCATCTACCGGTTCGGCCTGGAAAGCCAGGAATGGCTGCTCATTTCAAGGCCCAAAGATTACGGTGCTCCATTGTTTTACGGCAAGGATCTCACTTTTTTGAAGAACGGCCAGTTGCTCATCCTGGAAAGTAGCGAAATTTTCACGCTCTCTCAGGATGGCCGCTCCATGGTAACCCATCCTATCTCTTCAATACTGCCGGAAGAACGCAACTGGCTAAACTTCTTTGTCGACAGCCAGGGCTATTTATGGCTGGGCGGAGCGCATACCGGAGTATTCAGGATCGATCCCGGCAAAGGGACGATTGAGTCGTTGAATGAATGGTTTCCTGCCTGCGAGCAGGTGCGCCTCCGTTATGCTTTCTACCAGGATAGCCGCCAAAATGTGTGGATATCCAATTGCACCGGCTTCGGAGTTTATTCCTACGAGCGCGATACCTTTTTGCTCTTTCCTTATTCGGAAAACGGCCGCAATGACAACACTTTCAAAAACATCAAGGATTTTGTGGAGGGCCAGGATGGCCTCCTATGGGTAAGTAATGAGGAAGATGGTGAACTGGGACGAATAAAAGTAGATCATCCGGAACAAGGATTATACGAAAAGTTTTCGCTGAGAGCCCAGGTAAAGAACGGGCGTATTCACATTGACAAAGGAGATAAACAAGATCTATCAGGGATAACCAAACTTACTATTGACGCTAATAATAACCTTTGGGGCATAAGCCCGATTGGGCTTATAAAGCTTAAACCGGATCTAAGCGCACTCGAGGTATACAATGAACAGGACGGCCTCTTGTGGAAGGATGAAGAGTTGAAAGTGGTTACCGCCAACCAGATGGAAAGGCTATCTTCCGGGGAGTTAGTCGTGGGTTTTCGCAAGGGCCTGAGTATTTTTGACCCTTTACAATTGCAATCCAGCCGGGAACGCCCCCTGCCCTACCTCACCTCTTTCAAAGTATACAACAACGAATGGGCGCCGGACTCCAGCCTTTTTTACACCCGTTCTATAAGCCTGGGCTATGAGCAGAATTATTTCTCCTTTGAGTTTTCGGCAATAGGATATACGCATCCGGAAAAATACCAATATCAGTATAAGCTGGAAGGGGTAGACCAGGATTGGGTCAATGCCGGGCAACGCAATTACGCCGCGTATACCAACGTGGATGGCGGCCATTATACTTTTTTGGTCAAAGTGGCTAACAGTGACGGCCTCTGGAACGAAGAAGCCGCAAAGATCAGGCTGGTGGTGGTCACCCCGTGGTGGCGGCAACTTTGGTTCCAGGGCAGCCTTCTACTCCTGGTCCTCGCCGGGGTCTATTTTTTTTATCGCTATCGCCTGAACCAGGTAAGAAAAACGGAACGGCTGAAAGCCGAACTCGATAAGAAGGTGGCCAATCTGGAACTCACAGCCCTAAGGGCGCAAATGAACCCTCATTTCCTCTTCAACTGCCTCAATTCTATCGACCATTACATCATCAAGAACGAGACCCGCAAGGCATCCGAATACCTCAACAGCTTTTCCCGGCTGATCCGCCTGATCCTTCAGAATTCCCGCTCCAATTATGTAAACCTAAAAGATGAGCTGGAAACACTCACGCTTTACATGGAAATGGAGAGCCTTCGCTTCAACCACCGCTTCGACTTTGAAGTACAGACTGAGCCGGGGCTGGCCCTCAGCGAGATCGAAATTCCCCCCATGCTCATTCAGCCGTTCATAGAAAACGCCATCTGGCACGGCCTGATGCACAAAACTGGCAAGGGGAAAGTCACGCTAAGCGTTTCAAAGGATAAAGGCTTTCTAAAGTGTACCATCCAAGATGACGGCATCGGCCGAAAGAAAGCAGTGGAGCTAAAAAAACGGTCCACCTCGGGAAAAAAATCCATGGGCATGAACATCACCCAGGACCGGATCCAGACGATCAACAAAATTTACGAAACCAACACGTCCGTCAACGTTATCGATATGACAGATGAAAACGGAATGGCTACCGGCACCAAAGTCGAACTGAGTATCCCACTGTGACCCATTTCAAAATCAGGAAATTTATTTTTCAAGGATTCCAAAGGAAAAACTATCTTTAACAAAACTACTTCTAATGGCATACCACAAAGCATGGCTCTTTTTCAACATTCTGACTCTTATCTTTTTAACGGCATGCAGCAGCCAGAAAAAAACTCAGGTAACTTCCATGAAGATACTCGTTGGCACTTACACACAGGGGAAAAGCGAAGGTATCTACCGGCTTGATTTCAACCCGGTTACGGGATCCTTATCCAATGAAGGGCTGGTGGTAAAAACGCAAGAGCCATCATTTCTGGTTGTTTCCAAAGATCAAAACAGGGTGTACGCAGTGAAAGAAACGGAAGCCGATAAAGAACAAAAGGGCGGTGGGGTCAGCAGCTTTCAATGGAAGGCAGGACGAGACGAACTGGCTCTTCTGAACAATCAAAATTCCCGTGGGGCACATCCCTGCTACCTTAGCTTAAGCGAAAATGGCCGTTTTCTAAGCGTCGCCAATTACACCGGCGGCAACTTTGCCGTCTTTGAACTCGATAAGGAGGGCAAGCTGAAAGATAACCCACAGGTACGCCAACACCAGGGCAGCGGCCCCAATGTCCAGCGCCAGGAAAGCCCGCACGCTCACTGCTCCACCTGGAGGCCGGACAACCGATATCTCTATGTCGTCGACCTGGGTATTGACCAGGTGGTTGCCTACTCTTTTGATCAAACCAGCGGAGCTTTAGGAGAAGGGGAAACGGCCCTTAAAGTGGCAGGAGGCAACGGGCCCCGGCTACTGGCTTTCCACCCAACTCAAAAATTGGCCTTCCTGGTCAACGAATTAAGCTCTACCGTCCTCTCCTTATCCTATAAGGAATCTACCCCTGCCCTTTCTGTTATCCAGGAAAAAAGTACCCTGCCTGGAGACTTTAAGGGGGAGAATTCCTGCGCCCACATCCAGCTGCGCCCCGATGGCCGGTTCCTGTACGTCTCCAACCGCGGGCACGATAGTATAGCCGCCTTTTCCGTATCTCAGGAAGGAAAACTGGCGCTGGTGGATATCGAACCTACCCAGGGCCACACTCCCCGGTTTTTCACCATAACGCCCGATGGGCAATTCCTGCTGGCGGCCAACCAGAACTCGGATTCGGTGGTGGTTTTTAAAATAGACCAGGAGAGCGGGAAGCTGGAGCCAACCGGAGTGAAGGCAGAGGTATTCGCTCCGGTGTGCCTGCAGTTTGTGAAATAGATACCCTTGGAATCCTCTTTCCTACGCGGATGTCCATTGACACAGCCTGGCGTTAGACGGGTAGCCCTTTATACCTGCGTCTGAATCGTAACAATAGGCACCTCTACAGGCGCTGTTAACACATTTAAGATTCCTTAAGGCATAGTTAAACTCGCTCACTTAAGATTAATGTAACGAAGCTATAACACATCTTAACGATTCCTACCCTTTTCTTTGTTGCATGATTTATCACAGCACGCATTCCCCGCAAACTAGACCCCACCTTTCAAAAATTAATAACAAAAAATCATACAACATGAAAAAGGTATGCTTGTATACTCTGGCTAGTTTGTTTTGCCTGGCTTTGATACCGGCTCCGGCTACAGCGCAAAGCTCCCGCACGGCTGCGGAGACGTTTCTCCAGGAAGTATTTAGCCGGAAACAACAAGAAGGAGGGGTGGTAGTAAGCCGAAAAAAGACAGAAAGTAAAAAGGCGCCCCAACAAGAAGAGCCCACTACTACTACCCGGGAAGGGCGCACCCCCAGCCGAAAAAGCGGAGGCTATAAAAACCCACAGGAGCGCCGGGAAGGTGGAGGATATGAAGAAAATCAGGGGCGCAACCGGCAAGGCGGCTACGGAGGCCGGGGACAGGAAAGAGACGATCACCGCCAAGGCAGGAATAATGATAGCTGCAATAACGGCCAGCACCGTGCTCACCAAGGGCAGTACAGTGACAAAGGCGGAAAATCAAAATGCGGTGTGCGCAACTGCTCGCATCCAGGAAAACACAAAGGCCTGCACAAGAATTGATAGAAACTGACGCTGAAAGCTTTAAGCTTTAATTAACGCCCATCCGGGTTTACTTTCAGTCCCCCACCCCGTCTAAACCAATGAATAGAGCCCGACAAAACAAAATTGTTTTGGGCCTCTATGCAGAAAACCATTTAACCTTCAACCATAACAATCTGCTAACTATGAAAACGATCACCACCACCCTGGTACTGGCTTTACTCAGCCTGGCCACCCTCCACGCTCAACGCAATTCCTTCTACATTGGCGCCAACGGAGGCGGTAACTTCTCCAAGTATAAATTTACGGAAGACCTGGCGGAATTATACCCCAATTCCAGTCCTGTCTTCGGTTTGAACGGAGGCGTTACGCTTGGCTTCGAAATCCAGAATTTCACGCTCAGCAGTGGTATCCAGTACATCCAGAAGGGCGGCGAATACCAAACCGACAACTTTGAAGATGAATTTGGCACCGGCTTCTTTACCGGTAAAGAAAAGCTGCACTTTATCTCCATTCCAGTACTGGCCGGCTACCGGAAATACCTGGCGCCGCGATTTGCCTTCTCCATCGCCATCGGGCCTTCTTTCAACTTTGGACTGAGCGGAAACCTCGATGAAACCACCGAATATTTCGGAACCGACGAAACAAAAATAGACAACTATAAGATCGCCTTTGGCAACGGGCTGAACGAAGACTACCGCGGTATGCAGATAGGCTTCCAGGTGTCTCCCGGGCTGGTGGTTGTCCTCAATGAAAACAGTAAACTCACCTTCAATGTAACCTGGGATACCGGTGTTGCCGATGTCTTCAACAAGCGTTACAAGGACGCCAATGAGTTCTTCGACATCAATCAGGGTGACCAGCTAAGCCGCTCCACCATCTTTTCGGTGGGCTACGAGTATCATTTCAATTTCGCCGACCGGTATTAATTTTTCAGCCACAAAACCTGCCTGGCCGCCATCAGGCCTGGCCGGTAGTTTTTGTGGCCTTCCACTAAATCGTACGCTATGTTAATTTGTAATAATTGTTTCACCGTCAATGAAGACGGGGTGGAGAGCTGTAGGCACTGCCACATGAAAGGCCACTTCAGCCACCAGGATGATGAGGGGAGAACCGGCGACCCGCTACTGCCTGAGGAAAGCAGTATACAATGCAGGAACTGTGGGTGTGAAACGCCCACCGACGCTGAAAAATGCAGCGAGTGCCACTTCCCTCTTCCAACCAATAGGCCCAGAAGAAAAATCGAATCGAACTCACCCGTTTGGAGAAGTTTGAGGGCGGGTTAAAACTAAAAGTCATGTCTAGAAGAAAAGCGGAATTATTCAACCTGTCCTTTTTGGACTTACTCACCAGTGCGCTGGGGGCGGTGATCTTTCTGTTCATCATCACCCCCAAAGGAGGAGCGCCCGCCGCCAAAGTGCAACAGGCAGCCATATATATCGACACCAGCCAGATGAAAGTCTTTGGCGCTCTGCACGATAGCCTGCGGCAAAAAAGGGTCGGAGATACCCTCTTTGCAGTACTGGTAGACTACAAGGACATGCCCAGGGATGAAAAGTCTCAAGCATATACTCCTCCTCCCCGACAGCAGGTACCCGAAGCAGTGAAGGTGCCCAAAAGCCGGGGAAGTGAGCCGGCATCACAAAAAAGAGAAGACAATGTGCCAACTGTCAAAAAGCCGGAACCAGAAAAGCCAAAACCGGCGCCCGAGCCCCGGCAACCGGCGCCGGAGCCCAGTACTTACAAAGGAGATGCGCCATCGGTTCCTTGCAAAGTTTCCTTTGAAGTCAGCTGGCGCAGTGCTGAAGACAATGTAGACTTCTTCGTCTGCAAAGGTGGCGACTGTGTTTACGGTGGCAGGAAAAAAGACAACAACATTGGCCAATGGGATAGCGGAAAATCCCGCAACCGCTTGTTCGGCAATGACCTGCGCACTAACCAGGAGGCTGTCCGGCAGTTTGACAAGATCATACCTGGGGAGTACAAGCTGTATGCCCAATTCAAGGAAAGTGATAAAAACCGGTCAAAAGTTATCCTCAACGGACTGGTCTACACCAAGGATGAAAAAAACGGAGAGCATGGGGATGCTTTCACCACATCTCTAACATTGGGTAATCCACGCGTTCTACTGGGCACCATCGTGCTTCAGGAGAATGGCAATTTTAAGTTTATTAAACCGTGATCAAAAAATAAATTCTCCGGTTGAGTTTTGAAGAAATCGCTCGTTTCGGCCTTTTCAGGCTTCCAAACTTCACCATTCCTTCAAAACGCCGGACTAATTTTTTGAATAACCTTAAGCCTTAAAGATATGTTTAATACAAAAAGCTTTCAACTGACAATCAGCGTACTGGCCGCCGTTGTGATCTGGCTACTGCTGATACTTATGGGGAACCTGTTTAACGCTGAATCCGGCTTCCACAGGCTGATCGAGTTGTTGGGTGGTTCGGGAAAAGGGTATATTCAGGCAGCCATCTATGCATTGTTTACCTACAGCTTATTCGAGCTGTACGAGAAGCAAAAGTTTATCAAGAGCCAGTATGAGGGCTTTGGCCTGGGGCTGCTACCGGTACGCGACCAGTTGGTCCTTTCTCCGGAGGAAGTTGCCAAGATCAAACTAGACACCATCAAACTGGAGCAAAACGGAAAGAACCTGCTGATAGCCGACTTTATCAAAAAGGCCTGCACCCAGTATCGCAACGACCAGTCGATCAGCGAAACCTTACAGGTTTTCAGCGCGCAGGTCGATACCAGTAAGGAAGAATTGGAAGGCAGGCTGGAAACAGTGCGCTATTTGCTGGGGGCGGTAATTTCTCTTGGCTTTATCGGCACGCTGATCGGATTATCCTCGTCTATCGGCATGGCTCACCTGGCCAGAACGATGGAAGGGATGCCGGAAATCACGCGCAACCTCAACGTTGCTTTTGACACCACTCTGGTAGCTTTGCTCACCGGCCTGGTCCTCAATTTTTTCTACCATCGCTACCTGGAAAACCTGGATACGTTCTATTCCAGGACCAAGTCCTACATTATTGACAATCTGATCAGCAGGATCTATAAGGATAAGGTGGCCGCGTAGGGATAGCTGTGTGGCTGAATGGTTTGATGGCTGTATTGTTTATCCGATACAAGGACAAAAGTGCCCTACAGTATAACAATACAGCCATTTAACCATAAAACAATTTCCTGGCAAGCCCCCCTACTTCCGGGCCTTCTTCCCCCGGTAAGTCTTCAGTACATAACAATCCTCCTTGGCGATGGGCGTAAACAAATCTGCTTCCTGGATGATGATCTTGGCAGTGGTTTGTTCGATTGCGGCAATCTCTACGCGGACCCCTTCCCCTTTTAAATGCCGAACCAGCTCTACATAGTCCGAATCACCGGAAAGGATGATGATGGTGTCCACCTTGGTGGCGATCTGAGTAGCCTTGATGGTCAGGGGGATATCGGCGGACTTGTGGCAGGGTATCACTGAACCGTGGAAGTTGTGCAGCAAGCGTTCCGCCAGTTTGGGAGAGATGCTTATGCCTTCCCGGAAATAAAGCAATCGGCTCAACCCCCGGCCATCCAAAAGCTTGGGGATCAGTTTATCAAAATCGATCAGGGCGTTTTCATCCTCGAACAAATGGTGGAGGCTCTTTTCTATATTATTTCCGTCAATCAGTATGGCTACCGATTGGTTGATGTTCACTTTTACTTCGGGATATTCACTCATATGTTATTTTTATTATTCCATATCCGATGCCAGTCAATTGACGATATCTTCGTTGACAAGGATTCGGGAGTCGCGATCGAATTCCGGCCTTACTATAGCATTCAGCTACCTGCGCTATTTGTACGCCGGCTGCGATTGAAAGTTTCAACTGATAGATACCAGACACAAGGCCTGAAAGTACCCGGGGATATCGGCTTTGACGCTGAGCTAAGATAAGTCCTTTTTGGAATAATCACTGCTAAAAGAGAAAACAAGACAAGTTTACCCCAACCCGCATAGGTGAATCGGGATAAAGGCTCCCTATCCTCCTGTCTGGATTGGGAAATATGGAAAGCCCAAAGCCCCTCCAGTCCAGGATACTGATACCGGCCATTAAGGTATTGCGGGCAAAGGGCGATTCGGGCATCCGTCTCGGAACTTCAGCGTGAAACGGGTACCCGGCTATTCCAACTTTTCCTTGGCGCTCAGCGCATACAACGCAAAAGAAGCCAGCCAGTGCTCCCCAGCATAGTCGCCACTCGTGATTTGTGGCAGGCTCTTGGCCATATGCTGTGCAGCGAGGGCGGTGAGCTGCTCTTTTTGTCTCGGAAGTTTTTGAGCAATAGAATACAGCACCCAGGCACGGCTGAAGTTCAGCCCGTCGAGGTGGACGAGTTTGCCGTCGGTCCGGTCGCTTACCTCAGCGGGTGTCATCCCCTGCCAGTTAGGCAAAAATTTGGCAAACCAGTCCTGAAACTCTTTCTCGTCCAGCACCCGGCTCATGATGTCGGCTTCTTCCAGGCAGGGCGACAGGAAATCGAAGCCACTGGGTTCCCAGGAGATGGGGCAGCCTTGGTCTTTGAAATAAAAATCGCGGGCCCGGAATTCGATTAGTTGTTGCAGTTCCCAGTGTTTGGTGGCCACCGCATAATCCCAGGCAAGGGCCAGGGCGAAAGCGGTATTGGTGTGTTCACCTACCCGGATAGGATAAGTCAGTTTGGGAAGGAAGTCGATAAATTTTTGAACGACCAGTGCTTCCAGCGGCCGAATTGCCTCGCGCCATTGTTGCCCCTGGGGATCGTCCCAGGTTTGCAATTCTTCGGCTAGTTTGAGCACCCATGCCCAACCGTAGGTTCGCTCGTAATTTTTGTTGTGCATATCATCAAAGAAAGCCACTTCCTGCTGGATGTGTTCTTTGGTGAGGTTCTTGGACAACAATGCACGGATCTCCGCTGCTTGTGGAATATCCGGATAAGCCTTCAGCAAACGCACCAGCGACCAGTGCCCGTGCACGGCCGAATGCCAGTCGAAACAGCCGTAAAAGGCAGGGTGCAATGCACGGGGTTCCGCCAGGTAGGTAGAATCGCCCAATACCTGGCCCAGTTTATTGGGGTATTGCTGGCCGATGCAGTTTAATGCCAGCCGGCTTAGGCGGGAGGCTGACTCCAGGGTGAGCTCAATGTCGGGAATGGAGGGCTTGGGCGCCGGCATTTTCTGGATAGTTTGTGGCGTGCAGCCTAATAAAGTGATTAGAGTTAAGATAACGCAAAAATATTTCATCGTAGTCATTTTTTAAGTCCAGTGCTAAATCGTCGTTTTAGACTCCTTCACTCGATGCGGATACACCTCTTCCCTTTCCTGAAACGATAGGATTTTAGGGTTTTGTATTACTCCATCCCTTATTTCTATAGCCCGCATGACGGTTTGAGTAGATTTCCAGCTCTCCACTCCACCCATGATGATGGGCAAATAGGGCAACAGGCTATTGGAGATTTCCCAGGAGGCGCTGTTCCAAAGGTAAGAAGGCGTGTGGTCTACAGCATAATAGTGCACCCGCCCTGCTTTGAACATAGGTTTTTTAAAAGTGGTCGGCCGGGCAAAGGGGAACCCCATTCCTTCATCGCAGCTGATGTCCACGATCAGGCAGCCAGGTTTCAACTGATCTTCTTCGCCTTTGCGAACGAACATGAGCGGACGGTCGGTATCCTGTAAAATGCCGTTGACGATAATATCCGCCGTTGCCAAATCCTCGATGAAGGGAAGGCTTCTTCCATCCGGGTGGATGGAAAGCATCTGTTCATCAGGGGTTTCCTCGAAGTGAAAATATTCCACTCCTGTGATCTGATCGGCGACCAGAGTAGCATAGCGTTGGGTAAAAACGGTAATGTCCGTAATACCTCTCCCTTTAAGCGCGAAGATCGCGCCGCGGCTCACCGAGCCGAAACTCATCACCACCGCTTTGCGTGGCGGGCCGTAGTTGCCATCAATGCCGGCCAGGCCAAGCGCGTGGATTACGCCGGCATAGCCGGCCAATTCGTTGTTCTTATGAAAGATGTGCATCTGCCATTCTCCATTGGGCCACCATTTATGCATAGCTTCCCAGGCGATAAGGGTCAGGCGTTTGTCGATAGCTGATTGGGTAAACTGCTTTTGCTGAACACAATGCGGCCAGCCCCACAGAATGCCTCCTTCCCGCATCTGGTCAAAATCAGCCTGTACCGGTTTGGGTAGAAGGGCAATATCACAACGCTGAAACAGTTCCTCCCGACTGTGAACCCCTCCGGACAAAGAAGCGATGTAACTATCTTCTACCCCAAAGTTTGCGCCATAATTTTCTTCAAAGAAAAGGTGGCTGCGGATACCTTCTTCAATCCAGGACAACTGATCCGGGTGGATAGGAACCCGCTTCTCGTCTTCTTTTGATGAAGTGCCAAAAACACCAACCGTCAATAATGCCATTATACTTTCGTTTTATTTGTTTTTTATACGGATGTCTGTTTGCATCAATATAGAAAGAAGCTCCCGCATAAACTAACGACACCCGCCGAGAATAGATTTGAATTTCATTCTATAGTAATCGTGCATTTCACCCGTAAAGGCCTTATCTTTCAAAAAAATAGCGACCCATGAAAACGATACTCACCGCACTCCTAATGGGATTATTCTTTTTAGTGGCCTGTAATAATTCCGAGTCTAACAGCCAGGCTGACGCCCCCCCAACGGAGGAACCATCAGAAATGGCCACGGAAGCTACGCCGCCTGAGGATGAGGCTAAATCAAAACGCCCCAGCCCTCCGCGAACAGCGAGCGGCGCCATAGGAGAAATGATCGTGGAGGTCAACTACAGCAGCCCTTCTGTCAAAGGCCGTAAAATATGGGGAGGCCTGGTTCCCAATGGTGAAGTATGGCGGACCGGCGCTAATGAAGCCACCACCATTTCCTTTTCAAAAACCGTTTTAGTGGAAGGCAAGAAACTGGCCGCAGGAAAATATTCCCTATTTACCATCCCAAACGAGGGGAAATGGACAGTGATCTTCAACACGGTTGCCGACCAGTGGGGCGCCTACGAGTACGATAAAACCAAGGACGCTCTAAGAGTGGAAGTTATCCCCCAACCTCTGGACGAACTGGTGGAAATGCTGGAGTTCGCCGTTGCCGATGGCAAGGTTACTCTGCGGTGGGAGAAGCTGGCGGTGCCCATCAGTGTGGCTCCCGCGGGTTAGCAGTCAGGAACGAGATTGCCAACCGATAATCCGCTTATCTATTTCTGCCCGCACAGATAATTATCACTTTACCCTGCTTATGGCCTTTCTCAAACTCTACCTCATCGCCCTCCTGGCGTTCTTCCCACTGGACATGCTCTGGCTCGGCTGGCTCGGCCGCAACTTCTACCGCCAGCAGCTCGGCCCGCTCATGCGGGAGCAGACAGACTGGCTGGCCGCCGGTTTGTTCTACCTCCTCTTTCTGGCCGGCATTATTGTCTTTGTGGTGCAACCATCGCTGCCCGGAAGCGCCCGCGACGTTTTGCTCCGCGGCGCCTTCTTTGGCCTGGTCACCTACGCCGCCTACGACCTGGTCAACCGGGCGGTCATCCACAATTTTTCCTGGACGCTGGTAATGGTGGATATGCTTTGGGGAGTTGTACTGTGTTCTACGGTGAGCTGGGTGGCCTGGTATTTTGGCCGGTAAACAGCGGGTAGTTGCCGCCCTCTTCTACGGCTGCATATATACCCCCTTCGCCACAAGCTGCCAGAGCGCGTACAAACCAAACAAGGGCCCCGGCAGCAGCAGTACAAAAATGTATTCAGTGCCTATAATGCCCCTTAGATTATTCAGCAGCTGAATGCTGCCGATCGTAACCGCAAAACCTATGGAGTTGACGATTGTCAGGGCAGTTCCGATGTAATGCGGGGGGGCGGTTTGAGCCACGACAGTAGAAAACTGGGGTGAATCTCCCACAACAGAAACGCCCCACAACAGAAGCACCGCTAGAAAAAGCCAGGGCGGCAGCCAAAACAAAAAAGGGGACAACAAACAACAAACACCAGATGTCAATAGCATACCGAAAGCCACCCGGGCGCTCCCGATTCGCAAAGAGTAATAGCCTCCGGCCACACAACCCAACCCTCCTACTCCAATGATGGCGAACGACCAGATTGAGGTACTGAATTCCCAATAGTTTATTTTGGTATAGGTAGCCAATAGAACGGGTACGAAAGCCCAAAAGGCGTAAAGTTCCCACATGTGGCCAAAATACCCGAAAGCAGCCAGCCTAAAGGGCTTAAAACGAAAAATTCGGGGGATGGCGTTCCACTCAAAGTGAGCACTGGGCCGGCGATTAGGCCCATCGCCTACTAAAAGAAAAAGGAGCAATCCTCCAAACAGAGCCACCCCCGAGGTGGCCCAGAGTACGGCTTTCCAGGGCAAGCCCTGGCTATATTCCCGGAGCAAATGCGGAAAGGCTGTACCCAAAACCAAAGCACCAACCAAAAAGCCAAGCGCCTTCCCAAGTCCTTTGTTGTACCAATCTGCCGAAATTTTCATACCCACGGGATAAATTCCAGCCAGAAAAAAGCCGGTGAGAAAGCGGAAAAGCAATAGGGAAAATAACCCGTCTGCAAAAAAGCTGACGCAGAGATTGAAAAATGCCCCCATAAAGGCAGAAAACAAAAACACCCTGGAAGGAGAAAAACGGTCGGCCACCGAAAGAAGGGCAAAGAAAAAGGTGCCCGCAATAAAACCCAGCTGCACCGCCGCCGTCAGATCACCCAGTGCCTCTGCTCCCAGGCCGAACGCATCCCGCAGGTCCTGGATAACAGCATTGCCAGCAAACCAAAGCGAAGTGCCGGCAAATTGCGCAAAAACGATCACCGGTAAAATGTAGGCCGGTTTTTTTGTTTCGACATTCATCACCGGTAAAGGTACACATTGCGGCTAAAAACCAGGCTATCAAAGCTGTTCAGTGGTTGTTTTTCCCACCTTCAGTTCAGCAAAATAGGTGGAATGGTCAGCCGAGGTAAGGGAAAAGCCCCGCCGGCGAAACATTTCCACCATAATGGAATTGGCTTTAAGAACATTGGCGTAAATCTTCCTGATCCCTCGCTCAGCGGCAATGGAGATGATGTAATCCGTCAATTTTCTACCCAAACCCAGCCCATGCCATTGGTCGGCAACCGCAATGGCAAACTCTGCAATCTCATTATCCGCATCAGCAAGCAGCCGCACCTCGCCGGCCATCTTTTTACGTCCATTCTCCCTGACTTCGGCAATAATGGCAATCTCCCGGTCGTAATCGATCTGAGTAGAACGCCGGAGCAGTTCTTTGGAAACGTGCGGGACAAAACCAAAAAATCGAAAATATTGAGTCTGGCTAGAAAAACTGGCGATCATTTCCGCTTCCAGAGATTCATCTTCGGGGCGAATAGGCCGCAGTATAGCCTGCTGCTTATTTTCCATTGTAAACCGCTTCACATACTGCTTGGGGTAAGGAGAGATAACCAGATGGCTGTAAGCGTGGTGTAAATCCTCCCGGTAATCCCGGTCGAGGATGACATAGGCATCGAGTACAACGCCACCGGTTTCATCCACGACAAATGGGTTAATATCGATTTCTTTGATCTGAGGGCAATCCATGATCAGATAAGCAAATTTGTATAGCATAAATTGTATAGAACGGATATCAGCCTGCGGCATACCACGATACCCTTTGAGCAGTTCATACACCCTTGTCTCTTCTATAACCCGTTTGGCCAGAGCCATGCTGAGGGGAGGGAGCCCGATATTGGAGTCCTTGAATATCTCTACATTTACTCCTCCGAGAGCAAAAACAATGACCGGGCCAAAAATGGGGTCTTTGTTCGCTCCAATCAGGAGTTCATAGCGCTTATGGATCATTTCCTCCACCGAAATACCATAGATGCAAGCATCCGGGCAGCCCTCTTTCACCCTGTTCTTAATACGCCCGAAGGCCGCTTCGACCTCAGAAGCGTTTTTTAACCCCACCTCTACTCCACCGATATCCGTTTTCAACCCAATATCCGGAGAAACGACTTTCAAAACTACCGGAAAGCCGATCCCGGAGGCCAACCGGGCCGCCTCTGCCGGTGTTAATGCCAGTTGAGAATGGGTCACTGGCATTACATAATATTCCAGAAGTTGCTTGGCCTCGATCTCTGTCAGTTGATGGCGCCCCGACCGGATGGCATTATTGAGCAAGGTTCTTGCCGCCGCCGTATCGGGGAAAAATTCCTGAGGTACGGTAG
>JAGQXQ010000645.1 GCA_020436535.1 Phaeodactylibacter sp. | reverse complement strand
GGGGTCGAGTGAACGCAACGCCTCGCCCAGGTGAGCGGCTTTTCGGGAAACCGTATCCCGAAAGCCCGACTCATAAAGCCGTTCGGAATAGCGTTGGAACTGCTCCGGCTGGTGTTCTTCTTCCACTCGCCGGCGCAGGGCCTGAAAGAAAAGCTCCACCAATTGCCGTTCGATATCGCCCCCGAGGTCGACCAAAGGCTTGGAGGGCTGCTTAGGCTCCCGTTTGGGTTCATGCGGTTGGCGCGCGCCGCAGTTGAAACAGAAGCGGGCGCCGGAAGGCAAGACGGTCTGACATTTTTTACATTTCATCGGCCTGAAAATTAAGGAAAAACTGGTAAAACCTTTATAAAGGTCCTGTTGTTTAGCCTGGAAAATTTCCATCTTTGGCAAGTATTATGCCCAGGCATCAAAAAAAGGAAAAACTGCCACATAAGATATGTGCACACTGTGGCCTCCCTTTCAGCTGGCGCAAGAAGTGGGCTCGCTGCTGGAAAGAGGTAAGATACTGCAGCAAACGCTGCCGGGGAGAAGCGAAAAGAAAAGGACAGCGCCCCGATTAATTACCGGCCGGGCTAATCCTGGTTACATTATTGACGAGCCGATAACTTAAAAATATATGAGTGAAACACAACCTAACAGAGAAAGAGAAGAGAAACAGGATTTCAATAGTGAATACGATTCTTTTGCATTTCACCCTTACAATGTACTCCTAACCCTCGTCCTTTTTGGTATAGCAGCCCTTTTTCTGGCGTTTTCTGTCGCCTTTATCTACACCCGGGTCCAGAATGAGTTGCCTCCCCTACGGCTTCCCAATATATTTTTATTTAACACCCTGATCTTGCTGGCAAGTAGCGCCACCATGGTGTGGGCCCGACGGTCCTACAAGGCCGACAAGACCCGGAATTATCAATCTGCGCTTTTAGCAACCATTGGATTATCTTTCCTGTTTATGGGGTTGCAGTTGATCGGCTGGAGCCAGCTTTTTGCCAATCAGGTCTACATACACAGCGATAACTCGGCAGGTTACCTTTACGTCATTTCTGGGTTGCATTTCGCCCACGTCATAGCAGGGCTCCCCTTCCTCGCCGCATTTTTATGGACCGCCAGAAAACGAATGAAGGAGCCGGTAAGTGTCCTCGTTTACTTCTCCGACCCGGAGAAACGGCTCAAATTGCGCCTGCTCACCATCTACTGGCACTTTCTGGATGGGCTGTGGATCTACCTGGTCGTTTTCTTCTTCATCAATTACCTTGTCTATTGAATTGTCCTGATACTTATTATCTTTGCGGCTCAGAGGAAGCCGGGTAAAAAAGATCATCTCTGCAAAAATTTGCCCAAACTAAAAAAGAGTGCTTATAAAAACTCGATCAACTCAAGTCCATGCAAGCCACCGAACCTCATATAACGGTAGAAGAAGCAATAAAACTGGGGCTCACTGAAGAAGAATTCAACACTATTATTAAGGCCTTGGGGCGAGTGCCCAATTTTACCGAACTGAGAATCCTCTCTGTGATGTGGTCGGAACATTGTTCCTGTAAAAATTCTATTTTCTGGCTAAAGACCCTTCCCAGAGATGGAAAACGGCTGCTGCCAGACGCTGCCGGCAAAGAAAATGCCGGGTTGGTAGATATTGGCGATGGCACGGCTTGCGCTTTCAGGATAGAATTCCATAACCGCCCTTCCACTATCGATTCTTACCAGGGGCCCGCTACTGGTGTTAGCGGTATACATCGCAACATCGTCGCGATGGGTGGCCGGCCGATCGCTGCGTTAAATTCCCTTCGCTTCGGCAATATCGACAAGCCTGAAGCCAGTGCGCTCATCAAAGAAGTAGTGAGCGATATCGGAGGTTACAGCAACCGTTTGGAGGTTCCCACCGTTGGGGGGGAAATGTATTTCGAAGAGTGCTACAACCAGAATATCCTGGTCAACGCCATGTCCGTTGGGATTGTGGAGGTGGGCAAAGATGCCTCTGCCGCTGCCGTCGGCACTGGGAGCCCGGTTTACATCGTTGGTTCGCCGGCCTGTACCACCGGCGCCTCCTTTACCTCCGCTGACTTCGGGAAGGATGCTGCCAGGAGCCAGCCGGGGGTAGAGGCTGGCGAACCCTTCCTGGAAAAGCTCCTGATGGAAGCCACCCTCGATGCTATACAAACAGGAGCAATAACAGGCATGCAGAATATGGGCACTGCCGGCATCGCCTGCGCCACTGCCGAGATGAGCGCCAGGGGTGAAACGGGTATGCATATCGACCTCGATAAGGTACCCACCCGGCAGGCCAATATGGAACCCTGTGAAATCCTCCTATCGGAAAGCCGGGAACGAATGTTAATTGTGGGCAAGAAAGGAGAAGAACGTAAAATGTTCGAGCTTTTTGACAAATGGGGCGTCGCCTGTGACCAGATCGGAGAGGTGACCGATACCGGTCGCCTGGAGTATTTTCACTGTGGAGAACGAGTAGCCGAACTCCCCGCCAGTGCCCTCGTTTCAGGCGGCGGCGCTCCGGTATACCAGCGGGCAAGTTCCAGGCCGGCTTACCTTAAAAAGAATGAAAAGTTCAGGAATTCGCAGGTAGCCATGCCGAAAGACTACATAGAGGTGGCCCGGCAGCTGTTTGCTAGTCCCAACATCGCATCGAAACGATGGGCTTACGAACAAAATAACACCATGGGCGGCGCCAACTCAATGGGCACTAATGCATCATCCGACGCTGCCCTGGTGCGCATAAAAAATACCCGGAAAGCGCTAGCAGTAACTATTGACTGCAATGCTGGCTACGTATTTGCGAACCCATATGTGGGCGCAATGATCGCAGTGGCTAAAGCCGCGCGCAATATCGTTGCTTCGGGAGGGGAGCCGGTTGCCATTGCCAACTGTCTCAATTTCGGGAACCCCCATGACCCGGAAGTTTACTGGCAGTTTGTCCAGGCGATAAAAGGAATAGGAGATGCCTGTCGCCGACTCAATACCCCTGTAACCGGAAGTAATGTCAGTTTCTACAATGAGGCGGTTTCCCAGGGCCATATCGAGCCGATATTTCCTACGCCTGTTATCGGCATGCTCGGCCTGCTGGATGATATTAACACCCAAATGACCATGGATTTCAAGGCCGAAGGGCAGCAGATCTATATGGCCGGCCCTCCTAATAATGATATGGGAAGTTCCGAATATTTAAGGCGCATAGTAGGAATAACGCATTCACCGGCGCCCGTTTTCGACCTCGACGAAGAATACCATATTCAGCAAAACATCAAAAGAGTCATCCAGAACGACTTGCTGGAATCTGCCCATAATATTTCGGAAGGGGGGTTATTCACCGCCCTGATGGAAAGCGCTTTGGCCGGAGAACTTGGATTCGATATAGAAACAGACAGCAATTTCCGAAAGGATGCCTACTTATTTGGCGAAAGCCAAAGCCGCATATTGGTTACTGTATCGGAAGCCAGAGAAGATGAATTGGTCAACAATCTAAATTCCCATAATGTTTCTTTTACTAAATTGGGAGAAATTACAGGCTCTAATGCCATCATAGATGGGGAAAATTACGGGCCGGTCAAGGATTGGAAATATACCTCTGGCCATGCCTTTCAACCGAAAATAGAATCCTAATCGTATTTCATAAACAAAAAATCCTGCTGGACATGAGAAACATCGCAATATTCCTTATCGCTGGGGTTCTGGCTTTAACAACCTGGCAATGCGATACCCCTGTAAAAGGAACTGTAATAAATGGAGAGATTAAGAATGCCGCCAATATCCAGGTTTTCCTGGATCACGTAGTGATCGGAAAGGCCAGCAATGTGCTGGCCAAAGCGGAGGTAGATGGTAGCGGCAAGTTCAAATTTGAATTTCCGGAGGGCATTCCCCCTGGTATTTATCAAATGCGGCTTGGCGCCAAACGGGTCAACCTGGCTATGGATGGCTCGGAGAAATTGGTTGAGATCAAGGGGGATCTGGCGTCCATTCAGAATTATGATTTCTCGATCACGGGTTCCAGCAACAGCCAATCACTGGTTAATATTATGAATGGATTGTTCCAAAGAAAAGTCAGCGCCGAAGACATTGCCACTTACATTGATACCGTTTCCAACCCGGAATTAGGCGCCTTTATCGCTTATCGCTCACTGGGCGCCTCGGGGCAATTTATTGATACGCAGAAAAAGGCATTAGCCAAATTAGACCCCACCTCTGAGTCGGCACAAGAGTACGCTAAATTCATTTCCGCGGTAGAACGACAGTACCAGTCTCAGATGGCCAATCAGCTCATTCAAGTAGGCCAGCCGGCGCCGGACATTACCCTTCCCAACCCCAATGGCAAGGACTATTCCCTTTCTGACCTCAAGGGGAGCATCGTATTGCTCGATTTCTGGGCCAGCTGGTGCGGCCCCTGTCGCCGGGAGAACCCGAACGTAGTCCGGGTTTATGACAAATACAAATCAGAAGGTTTTACCGTATTCAGTGTTTCCCTGGATGGTATAGACTCCCGGACGCGCAGCCGCTTTGGCAATGAGAAAGCGGCACAAGAATACCTGGAGAACCAGAAGCAACGCTGGGTCGATGCGATCAAGCAAGATAACCTGAAATGGGAATACCACGTCAGCGACCTGGCCAAATGGGAATCCGCTCCGGCTGCCCAATACGGTGTTACCAGTATTCCTCGCACCTTCCTGATTGGCCGGGATGGCAAGATTGCCGCAGTCAATCTGAGAGGGGCAGAGCAGATAGAACGGGAGTTGAAGAAGTTGCTGTAAAAGGAGCCGATACCTACATGGAGGCGCCGCCCCTTAGTACTCTGTAAAATAAA
>JAGQXQ010000168.1:4770-13652 GCA_020436535.1 Phaeodactylibacter sp. | reverse complement strand
TATTATTTTTGCTGCACAAACCATCGAGCTGACATGGATCGAAAACGGGTGCTCATCATTTCCTACTACTGGCCGCCGAGCGGAGGCATCGGAGTCCTCCGTTGCCTGAAGATCGCTAAATACCTGCGCCAGTATGGTTGGGAGCCAGTTATCTTCACAGCCAAAGACGCCCATTACCCGTCCATCGACCACAGCAACGATAAGGACATCCCTCCTGGCGCCACCATCTTGCGGCAACGTATCTGGGAGCCCTACCACATCTATAAATTCATCACCGGGCAACCGCCGCAGGCCAACGTCAATAATGTATTCTACGTCAAAGATGAAAAACTGGGGTTTTTTCACCGCCTTTCCGTCTGGATCCGCAGCAACTTTTTCATCCCCGACGCCCGCGCTTTGTGGATCGGCCCCTCCGTGCGCTTCCTGCGCCGGTACCTGAAGGACAACCCGGTAGACGCTATCTTTTCCGACGGGCCACCTCACAGCAATACCCGCATCGCCACTTTACTGAAAAAGCACACTGGCATTCCCTGGCTGGCCGATTTTCAGGACCCCTGGACTCAGATCGACTATTATCAACTGCTGGACCTGACCGCGTGGGGCGATCGCCGCCACCACCGCATGGAGCAGGAAGCCTTCCGCCGGGCCGATAAGATCACTATTGTCAGCCCCACCTGGAAGAAAGAGCTGGAGGCCATTGGCGCAGAGAATATTTCGGTTATCCCCTGGGGCTACGACCCCGATGATTATAAAGATATTGAACAGCAGGTAGGCTCTAAATTTACCCTCACCCACCTGGGCATCATGGGCTACGACCGCAACCCGGCCGGCCTGTTCCGGGTACTGCAACGGATGTGTGAGGAAGTAGAGGGCTTTCGCGAAAATCTGGAACTGCAACTGGTAGGGCAGGTGGACTACTCGGTCAAAGAGGCCTATGAGGCAGCGCGCCTTTCGGATAACGTGAAGCTACCCGGCTCCGTTTCCCGGCAGGAAGCTCTGCAACGAACGATGGACAGCCCTATCTTGTTGCTGCTGCTCAACCAGCAGCCCAATGCCAAAGGCCGCATCCCCGGCAAGCTGTTCGAATACCTGGCCTCCCGCCGGCCGATTCTCTGTCTGGGGCCTACGGACAGCGATGTGGCGGGCATCCTCACCGAAACCAAGGCCGGCACTACAGCGGATTATGAGGATGAGGAGGCTATCCGCGCCGCTTTGGAGAATCTTTACCGGAAATTCAGGGAAGGGAAACTGGGGCAGGCGGTTGACTCCTCCATTGATGCCTATTCTATAGAGAAGCTCACCGGCCAGGTGGCAGGCTTTTTGGATGAAATTGTAAAGGGATAACTTTATTAGTGATTACCCCTTATAGATATCTGGAGACTGTGTTATTTAATTTCCGGCGCAACTTTCCGGTTTTATGGATGTAGCGAATAATTAGCATTTCTCACCTCACCAAATTCACCTCCCCTTTAAAAACTTCAACTTGTCTATTGATGAATTCCACCTCCGCTATATAAATGAACATCCCCGGATTGAGACGTTGCCCACGGAAAGTGCCATCCCATGCCCCAGCCGGCTGATTGGGGGGCAAATTTTGTTCTTTATAGACCAACTCTCCCCAGCGATCAAATACCCGAAGGCGAAGAATAATGGCCACGTCCGGGCCTCCGAAGAGATAGAACAGGTCATTTCGGCCATCTCCATTGGGGCTGAAGGCATTAGGAATGTACACCTGTTTATCGAAGCGTACCCTCACTTCCATTTCATCCTCGACAATACATCCAGAGGTATTCTCAACTATTAGAGAATAAAGAGTCGTTTCCAATGGGCTTGCTACCGGTTGCAGACAGTCCGTACAGCTCAGCCCTTCCGCCGGCGACCAGTTGAGCAGCAGGCTGTCGGTTGGAAAGGTCTGCGCCAGAAGGAACAGGCTGTCACCCAACCTTATGCTGGTGTCCTGAGGCAGACTGAGAGCAAGTTTCGGCGGTTGGCCGATGTGGAAAGAAACAATTTCTTCACAGCCAACGCTATGCCTGATGTTCAACTGGTATTCACCTGCTGGCAGGCTGGTAAAAAGGGGATTCGGCTGGTAGCTGATACCATCCAGACTGAACTGGAATGCCGGATCATCGTTTTCGATGAACAGCATTCCATCGGCTTCTCCATAACAACTGGTATTAGTGGGGCTCAGCGATATATCTAATGGAACCACCTCCACCAGGGTGATGGTATGGATGGAGTCACAACCATTTTCGGTGAC
Organism: Phaeodactylibacter sp.; assembly: GCA_020436535.1. Classification (GTDB taxonomy): domain Bacteria; phylum Bacteroidota; class Bacteroidia; order Chitinophagales; family Saprospiraceae; genus JACJXW01. The sequence goes on along the minus strand of JAGQXQ010000168.1, from coordinate 11,392 downwards.
AAAGGCCATTTGGTAATCCCCCGGGCTGGTGATGGACTGTCCGAAAACAGAAACGGTGTCTCCCTTGCAAAAGGCAATTGTGTCTACCGTTGAAAAAGGAGGAATGAGCTCAATATGAACCGTATCGATACTATAACACCCGAGCGCAGTGCCTGCTACCACGATGATAGCTGTGCTGCTATCGATTGTAGCATGAATGACAGGGCAATCCTGGCAATCTACCGCCGCAGAAGGGAACCATTGGTAGCTCGCGAAGCCGGTAAGGGAAAACGTGAGTTCAGAACCAGGACAAACGACAATATCCGACGGCAATTCGACCTGAGTGGCCGGTTCCACCAGGATAGAAATGGTATCCATTTGTACCCCGCTGCAGCTATCCACTGCTTCTACCCAATAGGTTCCTGGACCGAATGCCGTAAAAGTTTGTTCTGAACTTCCATCTTGCCAGCGGTAGGTGGCAAAACCTGATCCGGCATCCAGTTCGACAGCACCGTTGGCGCACATTACCGTATCCGTGCCGAGTTTGATAAATGGAGGGGTGTAATCTAACTGATAGCTTATGAGGTTATTGGTAATATCGCATTCCGGGGTCTCAGTATTGGGTAGACTCCCGGTTAGGCTGAATGGCGGGGGAATAGTTCCCCGATCATTGATCAATACATAAACAAGGGCGCCGGTGGGTGCGACGATTCCGGCAGTGAAAAGCCGGCAGCTATCTTTTTCGATATCCTGAGGAATAGCTGTCAGGCCCAACAGGGCAGCGTCAGTAGCCGTAGGGTCGCCACTGTAGAAAGCCACGGGTGTACCTGCCGGTAAAGGAAGGCTGCCCTGATTACAGATCTCGAGCTGATACTCCAGGTTGTCACCGGCGCATACTGCTTCCAGGCTTCCCCAGAAGGCATCAGCCACGATGTCGCAGGTGTCGATGCAGGGAACGGGAGGGCAGGCCGGTGTCTCGATCAGGTGAGAAAGGCGGGAGGCGCCGGACACAGGGCCAAAAAGGGAAGTGGAAATGCTGTAAATATCCAACGGATGGTACCCTTGATAAGGGTTGGATATGAAGGTCTGTTGTATTTCCAGTGGCTCAGTAACGGTACAGCCATCGGGAGCGTTGCCCTCGATATCGATTCGGGCTAGGATGATATCGTCGTTGTTGCCCAGGCTGCCTGTAGTGCCCACCAGATACAATAAGCCGTTGTGGAAAAAGATATCCCGTCCAATATCGTCCATCGCACCACCATATTTTTTTGCCCACACATAGTTGCCTTGCTTGTCAGTTTTGATCAGGAAAATGTTGGACTGACTGCCCTCTTGATAGCTGCCGTAGATCAGATAGCCGTCGGGCAGGTTGAGCACCCGCTGGGAAAACTGCGTATTACCGCCGACTATGTCGTACCGTTGGGCCCAGAGTACATCGCCGTCAAAGTCCGTTTTGAACAAAGCGATAACATAATTGGCTGGTATGTCGCCTTGGAAATCACCATAGCCAGCTATCACCAGGCCGTTATCGTTTACTACATCTGTGGCGGCTAGCCGGGCATCTGTCTGCAAATCAACCCAGTACAGGCGAGACCAGGCCTGCTCGCCGCTCATCTCCAGCTTTGACAGGGCCGCCCGAAAACGGTTGGATTGAGCGTTAATGAAATTATACCTCCCCACAGCGTATATAGAGTTGTTGTAAAGCAATATGCGGGTGTATGTTTCGCAACTACCCATATTAGAATTTTTTGCCCACAGAGCGGTCCCGTTACTCCGGTTGACTTCCATCAGCAGGGCGTCACAGCCCCAACCGGGGCCGGTGTTATCCCAAGTCTGGCCGGAGATTAAGTAATTGCCGCCGGGATTTATTTCCAGTATCCCGCGAAAACCTGATTGGTCAACGTTGCCGTAGTTGAATACCCTTGCCCATATCAGGACATCATTCAGGTAATCGTACTTAAATGCAAAGCAGCGCCGGGGGGCTGCGGTGAGTTGGGTTTCGCCAATGGCTACTAGAAATCCATCTGAATCGATCAACATATCGGTGATGAGTTCCGAATAGTTGGTGAACTTGAACGTCCGGGACCAGGTCAGGCCGGCGTCCGGGTCGAGTAGACACACCAGTGTACTGTCGCCTCGGCGCCCACCCAGCAGGAATCCTCCGCTTGGCTCGGGGATGACCCGCCGGCCTTCTTCCGCTCCATCGGGTGTGCCAATGGCCTTCACAAAAGTTGACCCGCAGCCCGTTCCAGCGCCCGGTTCACTTACGAATAGGGCCTGACAAAAGGTTTCATCACATTGACTGTCACTGGCACCCAGGCAAACGGTATACGTACCCTGACTATTAAAGGTATAGGAAAAATCGCCATTTATGCTTTCCGCATTATCATTGACGAACCACTGCCAGAAGCCGGAGTTACTGCTCGTATTGGTAAAACTGACGGTTTCACCTACTATGGGATATACGTTGCTAGTGTTAAAAGAGGGTTCAATCGGACAGAATACTTCCACAATAATGCTGTCAGCGGCTCTGCAGTTGGGATCGTTATTACTGGCAGTGAGCAGAATGGTAAACTCGCCCAGTTCATCGAAAGCTAGAGAAACTGAAGGGTTGTTGCTGAGGGGCTGCCCCTCTATGCTCCATTCGTAATGGATAGCGTTGGTAGCCGTGCTACTGAGGTTCAGGGTAGTTCCGATTGGTACGGATAGATCCCCATTGGTGATAGCTAAAGAGATAGGGGAAAGGCAGGGCGGCGAACAGCCCATGGATCCCAGCAAACTGTGGCGCACATTTTCGATGTGCCAGCCCATGCGAGCGGTTTGATCTGATGTGAAGGTATTGTAGCAGTTGACGTCTCCGTAGTCCATGTAGTTTCGGAACATATCTGGTTGATCGGTGGCGAAGCCTGAGTTGACGTCGGTACTGCAGCTGTTGATCGTTGCGCCGCAGGGTACGGAGACGGTGGATTGGTCTGGAGGGGTATCACAGACCCGATCGCCCTCCTGTAGGCAGTCATCATTGCTACAACCTCCTTCAAAAGTATGGTACAGCCCCAGGTAGTGCCCCATTTCATGAACCAGAATGGCAGTATTGGCGGGAGAACTTCCTAACCATCTGGTTTCTATCACGATACCGTCAATGTCGCTGCCATGAACCGCCGGCAGGTAGGCATAACCTGCCACACCACAACCGGAAGCATTGCTACAGATCTCTCGCACCAACCAGATATTGATGTACCGCTGCGGCTCCCAACGGCTGAGGTTTTTTAGGGCTAGGTCTTCAGTCTCCATCGTAAGTTCCGTCAGCGCAGAAGCCTGCCGGGTGATGCCGTTGGTGGAGTTACCTTGCGGATCTTGTTCCGCCATACAAAACTGTATCTCTGTATTCACCCCCATACCCTGATCGTAGTATCCCATATTCGCAAATGCTTCATTCAGATGTTGAATGCCATCCAGAACCAGTTGGTCTGACAGGTTCTCAGGTCCATTGTTGTGGATGATGTGCACCACTATGGGAAGGGTACAATTGAAAGCCGCTCGTTCTGTTCCAGAGGTAGCGCTGCGGAAAAACCGGTAGGCTTCCTCTTCTGTTCTTCGGTGCAGAAACCACAGCGTGCTATCTTGTTCCAATGCATCACCAAAGGCATCGCTGCTACCGCAAAATGGAGCGAAAGGCTCCTGTGCCATAAGTGATAAAGGGAATAACAAAGTCTCGATCACCAGTAGCAAGCAAGAGGTTTTTTTGGAGCTCGGCATGAGATGATATTTAAGAAATACTTGATTGGAGGTCGGATTTGAAAGCAGAAAATTAGTCTTTTTAGCTCAAAGATTGACCTCCAAATAAGCTCGTATGTGCTAATAGACTAAGGCATGGAAGTTAAACACTCCCAGCATAATAATTAAACGATGAGTGCCCTCAATAATTCAAACATTGCCTTAAGAACAGTGCTGTCAACGCCCCGTTTCCAAAGTAGAATAAGTTCCAAAAAATGTTTCCGGCTACTTTCAAGCCTTATAGTCGAGAGAGTCTTAGTAACGAATATACCGGATATCAAGATAATTACATAAAATATTTAGGTTTTCAGCCGACCACGCTATACGCACGAATTGAAAATGGCACGTCCTGCCAGCCTTGTCGTAACAGGAAATGTGTCCGGCACGGCAAGCGGACGGCCCATTACTTTTTCCTCCGCCCCGGCTTCGGCTTCTTTCTCACCGTGGCGGCCTTTTTCCCAGCCGCCGGCCGTTTCGGCGCCGGCTCCTCCGGCGGGTTCTGCACATACTGGTACCCTTTGTAGCCGATGAAGCCCAGCAGCCCCAGCAGGATGATACTGGAGAAAATACCGGACGCCAGCTTGCCGCGTTCGAAGGCTTTGGGTTCGAACTTGAATTCTACAGTATGCTGCCCGGCAGGAATACGCAAGCCGCGCAGGATATAGTCTACCCGAATGTGCTCCACCGGCTGGCCGTCGATATAAGCCTGCCAGCCTTTATTGTACCATATCTCTGAGAAGACGGCCAGTTGCTCGCTGCTGGATTGGCTCTGGTAGGTGAGGTGGTTGGGTTGGTAGTCTGTTTCCGTAATGGTTCCGTTCTTGCTGGGGGTGAGCCCGCTGATGTAATCCTTGAATTCCTGGTGGACGACTGCCTCCGTTGCTGGGTCGAAATCGGTGAGCGCATCAATTTCTTCATTGGCAGTATTCACCATTTTAATGTTATCCACAAACCAGGCATTGCCCAGGGCATCGGGATTGCGGCGCACGGCGGGTTGCCCGTCCTGCCCGTTAACGATGAAATAACGGGCGTTCAGCATGTTGAGCACCCGCTGGTTATTCTGGGAAAGATGGCGGTCGATGATGTCCTGGTAACGCTGCAGCTTGGCGGCGTGGTACCCCCCGATACTTTTGTGAAAATAGGACGCCTTGGAGGATTGAAAAGTAGAGGCGGTAGCGTCGAAGACCCGGTAATTGGGGTCGGTATCCTGCAGGATCTGCTGGTCGGCCGGGCTGGGCTGGAAGTTGGCCTGATACTGGGATTTGGAAACAAAGAATTCGCTGTTGAGGTACCGGCGGCCGACCGTCCATTGGTCGAAGACCACCAGTGCCGCCAGCCCGATGAGCAGGATGTGGAGTTTCACCTTATCCTGAAGGTAGGCCCAGAGCAGGCCGCCGCTGAGCAACACCAGGATGAGGGTGCGGAAGGCATCCGTGCGCATGAGCGCCTGGCGGTCGGCAATGAGCGCCTCAGCCCCATAACCCATTTGCACATAGCGCTGGTCCTGAGGGTTGGTGAAGTCGAAAAAGGAAGGGCCGAGGAGGGCAAAGAACAGGCAGATGGCGCCGGCAATACCGCCGGCGATCTTCAGGCTGCGCAGCGCCTCTGCTGCCGTGACTTTTTCATTGACGATCTTATGCAGGGCCAGTATACCCAGGGTAGGAACCAGGAAAGCGGTCACACTCAGGATGGAGTTGGGCGTCCGGAATTTATTGTAAAGCGGGAAGTAGTCGAAGAAAAGGCGGTTCAGGCTCTCCAGGTTCTTACCCATCGACAGGAGCATGGTCAGCAGTACACCCAGGCCGATCCACCACTTCACCGGGCCTTTTACCAGGAAGAGGCCCATCAGGAAGAAAAAGAACATCACGGCGCCAAAATAGCTGGGGCCGCTGGTGAAGGGCAGGCTGCCCCAGTACAGGGGGGCGGTGAAGTTGGCGGGCAGGCGGGCGCCCTTGCTCTGCAGGTCTTTCACCACCGCCGAATTGGGGCCAACCGGCTCCTGAGAGCCGCCGCCGGCCACTCCGGGAATGAAAGACGCAAACAAATCTACCACGCCATTGCTCCAGTTCATGGCGTACTCCCATTCCAGCCCGTTGGTCTCGCTGCTGCTGGCCGGGTCGCCGGTGGTCTCCAGGATGGGCTCCCCGCGCATGGTATCCTTGGCATACTCATAGGTGATCCACAGGTTGGAAGCAGTAGAACCGATGGCCAGCAGGCCGCCGATGAGCAGCGCCCCCGCTGCCTTGCCGAAATGGGCCAGCTCTTTGCGCTGTATGCAGTAAACCAACTGGGCAATGCCAAAGATGATCAGGGTAATGAAAAAATAATAGGTCATTTGCACGTGGTTGGCCATGATGTCCAACCCGAGGCCCACCGCAAAAAGAATACCGCCCAGCAGGTACCGGCGCCGGAAGGCCAGTAGCAGGCCGGCAGCCACTAGCGGCAGGTAAGCAATGGCCTTCACCTTGGTCTCGTGCCCTGCCTCGTAAAGGATGAGGGTATTGGTGGTAAAACCGAAGGCAATTGCTCCGATGACCGCCAGCCATTGATTGACGCCCAGCACCACCATCAAAATGTAAAAGCCCAGCATGGCGGCAAAGAACCGGCCAATGGGGGCTTTGATGAATAAGGTGCCTAAGTTGTCCAGTACCTTGAGGTTGTTGCCTGCACTGACGGTATTGATCTGATAGGTCGGCATGCCCCCGAACATGGAATTGGTCCAGAGGGTCCGCTCGCCGGTTTTTTCATAAAAGCTTTTGGCTTCCTGGGCCATACCGCGATACTGAATGATATCGCTCTGTTGGGGCACCTTGCCCTGCAACTGCGGGCTGAAGTAGGCTGCGCAGGCTACCAGGAATACAATGATGGC
>JAGQXQ010000168.1:0-4659 GCA_020436535.1 Phaeodactylibacter sp. | reverse complement strand
TGGATCGCGCGGTCGATCTCAAATTCTTCGAAGACGATCTGGTAGAGCATCTCCGTTATGGGAACGCGCAATTTGTAATATTTCGCTAACTGCCGGGCAATTTTCAGGGTTCGTACCCCTTCGGCTAGCTCGGGCATAGTAGATTCTATCTCCTCGATGCTTTCACCCATACCCAGGCGATAGCCAAAGGTATAGTTTCGGCTGTCTTTACTGGTAGCGGTAGCCACCAGGTCGCCAATGCCGGCAGTTCCGAAAAAGGCGCTGCTCGAAGAGCCCATGGCGTTGCCGAAGTGGACCATCTCGGTCAGCCCCCGCGTGATGAGCATGGCCTGTATGTTTTTTCCCAGCCCTTTCCCTTTGAGGATGCCGGAGCCGATGGCGATCATGTTTTTCAGGGCGCCGGCCAGTTCTGCGCCCAGCAGATCGGCCGTGCCGAACACGTGAAAGTGTTTACTTCTCAGTACTTTTTTCCCCAGCTTGATCACTTCATCAAAGTGGCTGCCGATCACCGTAGCGGTAGGCTGCCCTTCCAGGATCTCAGAAGCCAGGTTGGGCCCCGACAGGCAACCCACGCGGACGACTACACTCTCCTCCATGATCACTTCGCTCATCGTGCTCACATCGGCGCGGGTAAGCGGCTGCCCTTCTTCCTCCCGCTCTTCCAGTCCATGCGCGTCAAAACCCTTGGTGCCATGGATCAGGATGTGGTAAGGCCGAAGGAAAGGCGCAAATTCCCGCATCATATGGCGGAAACTTCCGGAGGGGACCACCGGAAAAATCAAGGTGCAGCGCTCCGTGAGTTCCTGAATGTCATCCGTTGCGTGAACCCTCGGAGATAACTTCACCCCCAGGTTTTGATGGGTATTGTTGATCTTTTCCACCAACCCCGGTTTGCGGCTGAACAACAGTACATCTACATTGTAGGCTAAAAGGTTGGCTATGGCGGTGCCAAAGCTTCCTGCCCCAATAATCCCTACACGTTGTTCGCCTTTGTTTGATGACATGAAGTTGCTCCTTCTGATTTGCCGTAAATGTACGTTTTTTTGTAAATATTTAGCGGGGACTGATTCAAAGCCTGTTAGATGGCCTTTTTGCCACTGCCACACTATTACACTGATACACTGATACACTGATACACTGATACACCACAACACCGACAACCAATCCCTCCCCACTTGTGTTACTCTTCATTAAAAACCTCCATTATGCAGGCCTGGATATCATTCTTCATAATTTGGATCTCCGTTTTCGGGGCTTCAAAACCAACTGGACCCGGCCAACCGGAGGAAGGGCCCGGCAGCCCCGATTATACCCATACGGCAGTGAAAATAAGCGACTTTGCCCAGGAGGCAGACGGCTACTGGCTCTTTGAACCGGACAGCCCCCGGCCGGATTCCGCTCCTGTTGTCGTTTTTCACCACGGCTATGGCGCCATCAATCCCATGATCTACGGGCGCTGGATGCGCCATATTGTGCAGCAGGGCAATATCGTTATCTACCCGCGCTATCAGAAGAACCTGATTAGCCCCAGCTCCAGACAATTTGCCGATAATGCTTCCACCGCCATCCGCAATGCCCTGGATGAGTTGAAAAGCGGCGATCATGTGCGCCCCATTGAGCAGGGGCTGATCCTGGCCGGCCATTCCTACGGCGGCGCCATCTCCGCCTATCTGGGTGTACATTATCAGGGCCTGAACATCCCCAAACCGGAGGGCATCCTGCTGGCCTCCCCGGGCACCGGCCCGCTCAAAGGCGCCCGGCTGGAGAGCTATGAGGGCATGCCGGAAGATATGCGCCTGCTGGTGATGGTCAGTGTCAACGACCATGTCGTCGGGGAGGAACTGGGGCGTTTGATTTTTAAAACGGCCGCCCATACTCCGCAACGCAACCTCATCGTCCAGTATCCGGATGAGCATGGAGAGCCGGAGGTCAGCGCCGGCCACAACGAGAGCTATGCCCTCGATTCCGATTTTGACGCGGGTATCCACAACCTTTCTTATCACCGGGCCATCAGTGTGGCCAAGCTCGACGCTACCGATTATTACGGGTACTGGAAATTGCTCGATGCCCTCATGGATTGCGTGCGTTCGGGTGAAAACTGTGAGGTGGCCTTCGGCAATACGGAGGCCCAAAGGAACATGGGCTGCTGGAGTGATGGAGAGAAGGTCAGGGAACTGGAGGTGGAGATACCGGGAGGTGAGAGGGCGAGTGAGTGAGAGGGTGATTTATTCTCTCAATTCGGATGTTTGCGGTATATTTGGTGTATGGGTAATTTTTCTATTCATTGAATGAAAGTAACACCGGAAACACCAGCCCAAAAATGCCTGGAGAAGATCAAGATAAAAAACGCGGTATCGAGATGAATGACGGTTCGGAAGGAACCTCCCTGCCGCAGGGTAGGAATTATCTTTTTGTCGTTGGCGTCGACCACTATCAGGACAAGGCGATCCCCCGCCTGCAGAACGCAGTGAAAGACGCCGAAGAAGTACAGAAAATACTGGCCGATAAGTATCAGTTCGACCGGAACAATCTTTTTACCCTCTCCAATGAGCAGGCTACCCAAAGTGCGATCATCGGCCGCTTGAAAAGCCTGGCAAAAACCTTAACCGGGGAAGATACCCTGCTGATGTACTTCGCCGGCCATGGCGAATACGATGAGATCATCGACGTGGGATACTGGATACCCTTCGATGCCCGCCACGGGGAGATCGGCTCCTATATTTCCTTCGACCTGGTGACCCGATTGGTCAGAGCTATCAAAACCCGACATACCTTTATCATCACCGATTCCTGCTATTCCGGTAGCTTTTTCACTACCCGGCGGGCGACGACTGCCGAAGACCGCCTGGAAAGCCTGCCTTCCCGATGGCTGCTCACTGCCGGCCGCAAGGAGGTGGTCTCCGATGGCTGGGAAGGGGAGCACAGCCCCTTTGCCAAAGCCGTTCTGTGGCACCTCAACAACAATAAGGAGCCTCGCTTGCGGGTATCTCAGTTTTGTAACGACGTCGTAGTGGCCGTCGGCAATAATGCCGATCAACTGCCCCGGGGCGCGGCCCTGCAGAATGTGGGCGACATGGGCGGAGAATTTATGTTTCGCCTCAAAAAATTTAAGGACACCGTTTTTGAAAAGCCGGAAGAAAAACCGGCGACCGGCAGCGGCAGCCGGCGGGGCGGCCAGTCGCCTCCGCCAACAGAACAGGAAGAACCACCGCAGGAGAAAAAGCCGGAACCCCTGCGCACCCTGGACGATGTGCGCAAGCGCCTGAAAGATTATATCCGGGAGAGTGAATTCGAAAAAGCCTTCGATCTCTTCAACCGGATCATCGACGACCGCTCCGGCCGCGAGAACGACGTCATCATGCAGCAAAGCCAGTACAGCAGCATTACCAAACAGCTGCGCAACAACCTGGTAGACCCCAATTTCGCCAACATCACCCTCAACCGCATCCGCTTTGCCCTCAACTCCATCGTCGAAGACCTGGAGGAGGAAGACCTCAAAGCCGGCGCCCTGCAACCGGAACGGCCCGCCGCCGGCAACAACAACGGCGGCGCCTATCTCGATGAACTGGAGCGACAGGGCCTGGAACAACAGGCGGAGACCCTTACCCGCAAACTCAACTACTTCCGCCAGGAACTGGCCAAAGCCTACGACGCCAGCCAGAAATTCGCCTTGCAGGAACAGATCAACGAGACGGAACGGCAACTGAGGGAGATTAAGGGGAAGTTGTAGGAAAGAGGGGACGGAAATATTAATAAATTTAATTTGAGAGAAATATGCTTACAGATATCAATCCCAAATTACCGATGCGTAATAAAGCCATTACAAGGGACTATTATTTAAACAAATTAGATTTTCAGGAATTTGGCGTTACTGATGTCGATGGCTACCTCATGGTGCAAAAAGACAGCATTCAAATTCACTTTTTTGAATTTAAAGAACTTGACCCAAAAGAAAATTACGGGCAGGTTTATATCCGAACGGATAGAATAGAAGCATTGTATCAGTGGGTTTTAGACAAAAAAATAGACATTCACCCAGCCGGACATTTGCAAATCAAACCTTGGCGACAAAAAGAATTTTCCCTACTTGACCCCGACAATAATTTGCTGACCTTCGGGCAGGATGTGTAATGTACGATGGGGCAGGCGTTGTAAATCCTACACAGGCCGGCCAACAAGCTCTTAACTTTCGACTTTGTCCAGCGCTAGACGGCTATCCTAACTTTCACCTCCTCACTATACATCAATAAATAACCGTACCTTACCAAAGAGCACTTCTCCCTGTTAACATTCCTTTACAAAAAAATGTGTCACAACAATACTAATAATATGGAAATAGTCGCAACACTTATTTTACTTTTTACGATTTCATTCGGGTATGGACAAACATTGCCCATAGATTTTGAAACCACCATTACCACCTCTGATTTTGAAGATTTCGATGGAGGCGCAGCAACTGTCATAGCCAATCCACAATCCAGTGGCATTAATACCAGTTCTACCGTAGCACAAATAATCAGAAATGGAGGGCCGGTTTGGGCAGGCAGCAAATTAGCATTAGCTAATAACCTGGACTTCTCAACTTTGAATACCATTTCTATGAAAGTTTTTACATCTGCTCCGGTTGGAACGACCATTAAGTTTAAACTGGAAGGATCA
>JAGQXQ010000167.1 GCA_020436535.1 Phaeodactylibacter sp. | reverse complement strand
CCAACTTTCCGTCATGTGGCAATTTTCGCAGGACTGTTCGGGATAGTATTTTTCATTAAGATGCCCTTTATGGACATCCTCATGACAGTCCACGCACCGCTCTCCAATACCTCTGAACTCCCATTTTTTGTCTTCCAGATGGCAGGCGAAGCAGGGCGTCGCCAAATGTGCCCCATCCAGCGGGAAACTTGTTTTGCTATGATCCTCAAAAGTGAATAAAGGAATATCAAACCCATCTTCGGTATGGCATTCCGCACAATCCCGGGCCGGCTTGGGAGCAGCGAAGGCCCCTTCGTGATAATCCACATGACAGGCGGCGCAGGTGTTGTGGGGTAAAGACGCCACCAGGCTTCCGGTATGGCATTTGCGGCAATCCACCGCCGCGTGTTTCCCCTTGAGCCTGAAGTCAGTCAGGTTATGGTTGAAGTTGCCGGTATTGATACTTCGGAAGGACTTCTCGTTGTGGCAATCCACGCACTTGTTCCCAAATTTACCGTCGTGGACATCCTCATGGCAGGTATTGCACTCGTTCGGACGAACGCCCACCCGGTCCTGAAAGATACGGGCCGGTTCGGCGTCCATTTTGTGGCAGGCGGCGCAATTGATCCGTTGGTGCGCTCCTTTCAGCGGAAAATGGGTTTGGTTGTGATTGAATCTTTTTATCTGACTTAAAGAAGTAAAGGCCTCTTCCGTATGGCACTGTTTGCAATCTGTACCCAGGTTGCTTTCGTGAACATCCGTGTGACAACTGTTGCAATTGGCGAACTCCAGCCCGGTAAAAACCTGAAAGTCTTTTCCCCTCCGGATCTCTTTTTGATGGCACTCCTGGCACGCAACGTCCTTATGCTTGCCCACAAGGGCGAAATCAGCCTCGCTGTGGTCAAATTTGCTGGCCGGGGCAAAAGCATCGGTGACGTGGCAATTCGCACAATTATTGGGTAGGGTTTTCTGGTGATAATCCTCATGGCAGGAAGCACACTCCTGGTTCAGCCCCAGGAAGGTCTCCTTCCGCTTTTTCAGCTCCGGGTCATCGACAAAGTCGGGAACGTGGCATTGGCGGCAATCTATTTTACGGTGTGCTCCTGTCAGTTCATACTTCGTAAGGCTGTGGTTGAAATTTTCTTCATCGAACCGCACCATATCAAAATTCCGCCCGTGGTGTTCGCTGTGGCATTCGGCACAGTCTTTACCTCTGGCCTCTCTGGAAGAATGGTAACCTGCCTGCCGGCTGATAAGGCTCTTTATTTCTTTATGGCAATCCAGGCATTTATCATTGGAGACTTTCTCTCCCAGCGTATGGCATTGCGTGCAATTGGTTATCCCTTCCAGATCGGCATGGGAGTGGGTTAGTGGCCCGGGGGACAGCTGGGCATGCAATTCAGGCAGGAAAAGCATGTTCACTAAAATAACCATATATAAGATGCCTGGCTTCATTTTCTGTTTTTAAAATGTGATGTCGAAGTACTCATTTTTTCAAAAAATTATTCCAAAAACCCGGGGCAATATTGCTGAACGGGAATATTTCCTTACCAAACGGTAAAAGGGTAACCAGAGAGCCCTACTCTTCTCCCCTTGGGTGACAGTCATAACAAGCATTGCTTTCGAACCTGTAATTTGCAACCTCATCATGCTTGTTCGCCAGCGCCGAAGGGTTATTGTGTTCGTGACAATCAATACAACTGAATACCATGAAATTCCCCGGAGAAATATGACAATCGACACAATCATTCCATTCCCCTCTGTGTTTTCCACTGAAAATAGGGAACAAAGGATCGTGCTGTGTATAGGCTGCCGGCATCCAGCCAACATCCGTAGTATGGCAATCGGTGCAGCTGACCGGAAAATTCGCTTCCTGATGGTTGGGGTTTAAAGCGCTATCATAATCTGATTGGTGACAGGCAACGCAATCAGTTGGCGTATTGGAAAAACTTCCGCCCGTGTGGCATTGGGTGCAATCCGAAATTTCATGCCCCTTGGAAAGCGGAAAAAAATCATGGTTGATAAATTGGGATGACCAGTCGAAACCGTCGATGGTGTGACATTGCGTACAATCGGTTGAAAAGTTGGCATCTCTATGATTTGGTTCGGTGGTGGCGTTGAAATCATCCAGGTGGCAATTCATACAGTCATTGCCAATCCGGTAAAACTCCAGCCCGGATTCCGAAAGGTGGCACTCATCACAAGACAAGGCTGCATGAGCCCCCATTAGCGGGAAGCCATTATCGTAGTGCAGCTCCGTTATGTTGTCCACCAACCAGTTCTCAGAGGTATGGCACCGGGCACAATCCGAACCGGCAGTAGTGCGGTGCATATCGGTATGGCAGGAAATACATTCGGGGCTCGCCTCCGGAAAGACCAGCGATTGGTGGCAATCCCGGCAATCTACCCAGGCGTGTTGCCCAGCCAGCGGGAAAGCAGTCTGGTTGTGATCGAAAAAGGCCGTATCTCTTCCTACCTCTATTTCCCAGCTGAAAGCAGAATGGCAGTCACCACAATTAACTTTCAGATCAGGCCCATGAGGCGACTGTGCCTGAAGGCGGATCATACCTGATAAGAATAATATGGCAAATAGAAGACTGCGCATTAGAAAATCATGAATTTATATCATACGATAATTGCTATACTGGTTTCACCAGAGCACAAATGGCATCCCGCTCTGTGAAGCTGATAAAGCGACACAGGGGTATGCTCGCGCGCTGAACAACCGGGAAGATTCCCGGCTCAACCGCCGTGCTCATTTGGTAGCCACCAGTAAAAAGGGTTCGCAATGAATTGAACCCAATTCGTTTCAATGGCTTTTGTCAACTATATACCTTATTAATAACGGGGGAGGATGAGGGTAGAATAACTCTGGATAGAGTATAAAACCCGGTTGCCCATGTGAGCCTTTGTCAAAGGCGAACAGTGAGGGCAGATAACTAGGTTTCAGAAGTAACTGTAATTGATTCCCTTCGACTAACGGAAATAAAGTTAAGACTATTTTAAAAAGTTGTTCCTATTTGGTACGGATAATTTCAATTTGAAATTGGTCTAAATAATCTGGTCATTTATGTTTCTTCATGGTATACCCGAACCGCTTGGTGATCTGCACCCCTGCTTTCTGAAGAAACTGCGTTGGCAGTTCTCCGCCGGCAAAAATGTAGACGAGGTCGTTTTTCAGGGTGATCTCCTCCCCTTCTTTATCGGTTGTAAGAAAGACTCGGTCGTCCTCGATCCTAACCAGGTTGGTATTAAACATCGGCATGAGCAGCTGTTTTTCGATCGCCTCGGTGATCTTTTCCCGGTTCTTGGGTTT
>JAGQXQ010000644.1 GCA_020436535.1 Phaeodactylibacter sp. | reverse complement strand
GATACACTTGGGTATCTGGCTTTGCTTTTTGATGGTGTACGCCATCATTTTTGGGCGTTTCCTGCCCGTTTCGCTCAGCCTGTTGCGCGGCCTGGGCAATATTCTGCCGATGATGGTTATCTTTTACGTCAACCTTTATCTGGTCAACCATTTTTTGGAGCGCCGTAATTATCTGCCCTTTGTACTGATCAACATCGTCTTAATGGGCAGTATGGCCGCACTGCGGGTACGCTTCAATCTGAAGTTCCCGGAAATCGAACCGGAATTTTTCCTGGCCAGTGAGCAGGTAGGTTGGCGCTTTGGCGCTATTGTCACCAATATTGCTGTGCTGGTGGTTAGCATTTTCTACCAGATACTGGAAAACCGCTATGAAAATGAGCAGCGCAATCTGGCTACGATCAAGGATCAGCAGGAGGCGCAGTTGCAGTTTCTGCGAGCGCAGATCAATCCTCATTTTCTTTTCAATACCCTGAACAATATTTATTCCCTGGCAGTAGTCAAATCTGATAAGACGCCCGAGATGGTCCTGCGGCTGTCCAGTCTGCTGCGCTATGTGGTGTACGATGGCCGCTCCGAATTGGTGGAGTTGAACCGCGAAGCCCAGCAGATCCGCGAATACATTGAGCTGTTTCAATTGCGCAGTGAGGAAGCCCAGGACATTACGTTTGAAGAACGGGGCGAACTCGAAGGCTTGAAAGTAGAACCTATGATCCTCATCCCCCTGGTGGAGAATTGTTTTAAACATTGCGATTTCGACACCAATGAAGCTGCATTTGTGCGCATTAGCCTGGCTGCAACAGATGAGAAGCTCACATTCCATACGCTCAACAGCCGGGATGAGGAGCAACAGCAAAAGGATAGCATAGGGGGGGTAGGACTGGACAATATTCAGCGCAGGTTGCGCCTGAAATATGATGGCCGGTATCGGCTGAAGATAGACAAGCAGCCAAACCGGTTTGAGGTCATCCTGGAGTTGCAGATTCCAACAGGTCTCTGATAATCAGAAAAATGTATTTATGAACACGATTAAAACCCTATTGGTAGACGACGAATACCTGGCTCTCAACCTGCTGGAGGAGTTTATCAAAAAGGTGCCGGAACTGGAGGCCGTAGGCAAGGTGAAATCCCCCATCAAGGCGCTTGAAATACTGAACCAACAAGCAGTTGATCTGATGTTCCTCGATATTCAGATGCCTACCTTGAGTGGAAACAGCCTGCTGCGCACCCTAAAGTCTCCCCCTTTAACGATCTTCACCACGGCCTATTCCGATTATGCCGTTGAAGCCTTTGGCCTTAATGCCGTTGACTACCTGCTCAAACCCTTCTCCTTTGAGCGCTTCCTGCAGGCCGTCAACAAAGCCAAAGAACAGTTGAATTATTCCAACAGAGTAGTAGAGTCGGCGGAATTGGTGCTGCCACGGCAAAGCCGCGATTTCTTTTCCATTAAGGTGGACGGAAAAGTTGTAAAAGTCCATTTTGAAGACATCCTCTTTATCGAAGGGCTTAAGGAATATGTCCGCTTCGTGTGCCGGGACGCCCGCCACGTTACCCTGGAGAGCCTCAAAAATCTGGAAGAACTGCTGCCCGCCGACAACTTCCTGCGTGTCCACAAGTCCTACATCGTCGCCAGAAACAAGGTCCAATCCCTCAACGGTAATATGCTGGAGATCGGAGCGTTTAAGATTCCCATCAGCCGCAGTAAGCGGGAGGAGATTGTTCAGGCGATCTTTTTTGAGTGAAACTCCGGTATGGGCTTTTGTACAAAAGTGTCATGGAAAAAAGTGTAAGCACTTACTTAAAGGAGCACACCTTATACACACTGACACCCCCTTCAATGCCCCCCAAACCCCTTTTCTCCTGCAGTAACCTCTATGCCCAGGTGGTTTTCCAGCGGCGGTACCGGGCAGTTGTAGCCATCGCTGTAAGCACAGTAGGGGTTGTATGCCTTGTTGAAATCCAGTACCAACTGCCCGTCATGGATCTCTTCCATTCTAATGTCCATATAGCGGCCTCCGCCGTAGGTGCTGTCTCCGTTGGTAAGGTCTTTGAAGGGGACGAACAGGTAATCCCGGTACATGGGCAACTGTCGCAGGCGCAGGCTCTGGTAAATGGCAAGTTGAAGTTGCTCGCCCTGCAAGTTGAAATGGGCCACACCGTACTGCACGTAAGATTTGGTGATGCCGCTGTAAGTAGCCATCTCAAAGGGCTCCGCATCAGGTGTGCGCTCAAAGGTGCAGGCCACCCGGTAGCGCTCGTCGACAGGAAAAAAGCGCAGCTTTTTGACGCCTTTCTTATCCAGGGGAGAACGCTCCTCCTTCAGGAATTCCTGTTTATAGTGCTTGCGGTGCTGCTTGATCTCTTTGGCGTAAGCCCTTCCACTCTGAGCGCTCAGCAAGGAGGCCATAATCATCAAAAGCAGCAATAGCGTACCTTTGTACTTCATAAAATCTGAAGATTGTTGTTGAGAAGAAGGCAGGTGCAGAAAGAGCTGCGCTATTCCGGTGGGGTGATCAGTTTACTGCCAGCCACCGGAATAGCGCACCTACAAACTAATCGGCAACGATAGCGAGCTTGAAATCGGGGCTCACCTCCAGGTCGTAGATATTCCGGATTTCGTAGAAGCGCAGATCGGCGGTTTCCTTCCAGGTATCATCGAGAATTTTATTGTACTTGTACAACTTGCTGCCCTTGCCCATGAGCAGGGTGCCGTCGGGAAGGATGGCAAAGTGCTCGGCGTTGGGCAGTGTTTCAATGAGGGTGCGCGGCGCTTCCTTTCGCCGGTAGAGGTTTTTCTCCATGATCTTCCAGTCGTCATAGCGGCTTTTTTGCACAAAGGCCAGATTGCCGTTGGGCAGGCGGGTGAAGCAGTGCCCCACATTGGTGGCGATGGTCGTGATCTCGTCATTGGTCGTATTGACAATAGAAAGGGTGCTCGGTTCTTCCTCTTTATACACGACGATCTCCTGGCTGTTGAGCCAAAAGTAGGCTTTGATGCCGGTCAGGTATTTGAAGACTGGCTTGCCATCCACCAGTTGGTTGACCGGAAATTGCCACAGGCGGTAGACGCTGTCCCGACCCTGACGCTCTACGCGAATGGCCGAGAAGGTATAGTATTCCGGCATCCGTTCAGGAGCGAATTCATTTTCCGGCGTTTCCGTCACTCGTTGTTTGGACTTCTTCTCCAGGTCCAGCCGGAAAAGGTCGGTTTGGGTATCTCCCGGCTTTTTTACCGAAATGTACAGCTCTGTATTGCTGAAAAAGGAAGGGTCTCCGTTATAGCCGTTGCGGTTGAATTCGGTTAGGAATCGCGGCGCTTGGAACGACAACTTGCCTTCATCCCCCTGCTTGACATCGAAGAGGTAGATGTTGGTCCGCGGAAGCTGGGCCAGGGCGCCCAGGCTGAAGCTCAGGGCTACTAAACAAAAAAAGATCTTTTTGGGCATCATATTATTGGTTTAAAATCGGCTTAAAGTTACTTACTCGTAATGGCATCACCAAGGATTGCATATTAAAGGCGTTGGCTTCTTCGATAATTCCTCCACAAGCTATAAATTTCCGGGCTTTTGAGCAGCTGGCATCTTGCGGACAAAAAACCTGTGGGATTTCCGCAAGCCTTTTGATATATTTCCGCTCAAAAAAACGATGAGATCCCTTTTATTATTTGTTTTTATCTTCTCAGGCTGCTTCCTTTTTGCCCAGCCCAACCTTGAATTACAATCTTTTGCTTCGGGTTTCAGCCTTCCGGTTGACATAACGCACGCAGGAGACAGCCGCTTGTTTATTGTGGAAAAAGCGGGGCGCATTCGCATCATCGACGACAACGGAGCTACGCTGCCTCAACCCTTCCTGGATATTACCGGCAGGGTCAATTCACAGGCCAGTGAGCGGGGGCTGCTGGGCCTGGCCTTCCATCCGGATTACGC
>JAGQXQ010000643.1 GCA_020436535.1 Phaeodactylibacter sp. | reverse complement strand
AATGGCTGAATAGCTACTCAATACGAAAAAAAAATCGCGCCCAAAGACATCTTATTCCCATCTGCTGCGTTTAACAGCATGCCTAACCAATAGAAACCGCTCAAATCAGCTCAATACGACCATCGTCCCATGCGCAATATTCAAGCTTCTTTACGTGAAAGTTGGGTTGCCGAACGGCTCAAGCCATTCTTTAAGGAACAAGGTTTTACCTGGTTGCCCCACCTGCATCAGTTTCGCAAGAGTACGGAGCGGGGTTTCACCTGTGTGATTATTGCGGTCAGCGATTACGACGACTGCAGCCTGCTGGAAGCTCATCTGGGCGTCCGCATCGATGAGGTAGAAAACCTGACCTTCCCCTTTACCAACGGGCTGCCGGGCTTTCAGCCGGACAGCATGACCATCGTCACGCCTCTTTCCCGCCTGAATGGCCGGCCCTTCGAGCGCTTCGAACTCAGGGATGAAGACAGTGCCGACGAGGCGGTATCCGCCATCCGGATCCAATTGCAGCAAAAGGGCCTGCATTTCATCAACCACTACAGCAGCCTCGAAAAAATGGAGGCGCTCTACAACGAAACACCGGAAAAAGCCCTGGTTTTTGTCAATAACCAGGCCAACCGTTGTTTCCGGGCCGTCGTTTTGGCCCAGCTGTTACTGCGTAAAGATTTCGAACAACTGGCGGACACCTACCGCCACCACCTGGAAAAAGAACTGTTTACTCCTCACGCTACCCTGGATAAGTACACCCGCCTGGTAGATTTCCTTAGGTTTTATTCGCAGAATTGAGGTGAGTATCCGAACAGCAGGCAACGTCAATCGTTTCGAATCTGAAGTTGCCTCCTGAATTTTACTAGTATTCCTATACTTTCTTTACTTTGCCGATCATATATTACAAACGGCAAAAAATGCAACAGAGAATACTTTTCATCTTCCTCTCCCTGCTCACTGCCTGCAGCAGTCCTCAAAAAGCTTTTGACGATCAGGACTACGACAAAGCTTATAAGCTGGCATTGGCAGCCCTTAAGAAAGAAAGGGAGGACAAAGAAGCTCAACATATCCTGCAGCAGTCGCTGGAAAATATTCTGGAACAACAGGGCATCGAAAGCCGGCGCCTGGCCGGTTCTGAAGGGCCGGAAGCCTGGAAAGCAGCGCTGGACATCAATATCGGCCTCCGGAAGAAGATCCAGGAAGCCCTGGTGTTCCTCCCCAACTCCTTTAAAAAGGAACAATATACCTTGCCACAACAGGCCAAATCGCTGAGAGCTCGTTTATTCAGCCATTATTTTGAACAAGGCAAGAGCGATCTGGCCAGCGCTGAATCCACAGGCTTGAAGCAGTACGCTCAACAGGCCCATGGGGCTTTTTCCAAAGCCCGGTTGTATTCCGATACCATTTCTTCCGAACTGGACTCCCTTACCCAACTGGCCTTCAAGAAAGGCATCATTTATTACAAAGTAGAGATCGACGCCCCTTTTGACATCACCTACCACTGGGAAATCGGCCGGGTATTCGAGAACCTGGAAGATATGAGCGATGGCTTTCTCCGCGTAGCCGTCGATGAACCGGTAAAAAATGCAGACTGTGCCTTCGAGATCCGCTTTAGTTCCCTGGACATCGATATCGATGAAGAAAAAGGAGATGAAGATTTCAACAAAGAGGTGGCGATAGCCTACCAAACTGTGGCCGACACGGCCGGCAATAAAACGGAAGTTCCGGTCTACGGAACGGTAGAAGGCAACGTCATCATCACCACTAAAACTAAAACCGCAACCTGGGAAATCGATGTCTCCATCGATGCGCTGACTCCCAATTGTGGCCTGTCCGGCGACAATTTCGTAGCCTCGGCCCGCTCTGTGATCCGGCTGGTACGGACTTCCGGCGATCAACGCGCCATTCCGGAAGAATACCTCAACGTTGAGGATGAAGATTTTATGGAAGAAGACGAAATGGTGGAACAGTTGCTGGAGGACTTGTACGAGCAGGTGGTGAGGGCTTATTTTTAGAGGGGTAGAGACAAGGGAGCAGCCTTTCTTATTTTTTTTGCCTTTTTTTTCTATATTGTATTCTTCAATTTATAACTAATCAATAATCCCATTTGCAGTTATTCATAAAATAACTCTTTAAGGGATTCTATCGACTGGTAACAAAGACCCATTAATCTTCCACTTCGAGCTCTCTCAATAATAAAAGCGCCTAACCCCATTATGAAGAGCCAACACCTATCAGCCCTTTTGCTATTGGCAAATATTTGTTTCAATTACCAAGCCTTCTCGCAAAGCCAAACGGTTCTGGTATTCGACGATGTCGAATCTTTTCCAGACAACACCTTAGGAAAAAATACGGCAGTATTTGATGCGCAGGGCGCCGAGATTCTGAAGAAAACCCAACGGAACCTCGAGGCGCTGGGCAAAAGTGGTCGTTCGCTCCAGATTCACTAT
>JAGQXQ010000166.1:3841-6236 GCA_020436535.1 Phaeodactylibacter sp. | reverse complement strand
AGCCCCACCCCAGCCCTCCCCGAGGGGGAGGGAGTTGGCAGAGCGGTTGCTGCCAATGGGATAGGTGAGTGATTTTTTTGTATTTTACCTCCCCCAGGAATGAAAATTAAATAAGTTGGTCCAAGTGCCTAAATATTTTTTCGCTCCCAGCGGCCATTTTACAAACCTTTGCGACCTGTTCTAAAACCCGCCATCCGCAAATGCCTGACTTTTGTAGTGTTCGATTTTTCAACCAAAACACTATCATCATGAAAACGGCATTCTTGAATTTCTTTTTCCTTTTTTTCATTGCCTCCACGCTTACCGCCCAAACCTCTTTGGTGGGCGCCTGGGTATGCCCGCTCGATCAAAGCCAGGGCTATGACAATGAAACTATCATCTTCACTGAAGACGGCTATTACTATTCCACACTGAGTTACCTGAATGGCGCCGAGTATGGCATCGGCCCGGATATCTACCTCGGGGTATATGAATTTGACGGATCGACGCTGAGTATTTACGATGTTAAAAACGATACCCGGAAGAGCTTTCCCATCAGTGCATTAAACGGCAGTGGATTTCAATTGTACAATAAAGAAGTGGATCAACATTTCCAGTATCATAAAACAGGCAAAGGGGTACTGGATCAAACCCAGCGGGCCACATTGCTGTCCTGGGAGAACTACCGCAAGCTGGGCGGCGCCTGGAAGTCTTCCGCGTCCATTCTGAAAATCATCCCCAGCCTGGGCATAGCGATCGTGCGCGTGCCTGATAATCCCGATTTTTTCCGCTGGGGGCATTACGTTGTCGATGGCAATAAGCTGACGCTAAAAGAGATCAGCGTGGATGAGGCTGTTTTTTATACCGGGACGATCACGTCCTGCAACCGGGACGGCCTCACGCTGCTCAATGATGGTGAAACGGAGCGTTTTCGCTCCCAGGGAGAACTGAAACTGGATGAAACCGAAATCATGATGGTCCAGCAGTACATGAATATGAACCACCGCCTCAATATGACGGCCATTGATATGATCGACGGAAGGCAGGATTTTATATGGAAGCGGGTGGATGAGTACGGGAATGAACGGTACTAGAAGCCTTATTTTTTATGGAACTCGGATGCTATGGCACGTCGCTTAAGCATCCGCGTCCCATTTTTTTTAAACATGACGGCCTGAGGAGGGTATGTAAATCCTTGTAACCGACTTCCGCGGCCTGGCCTTCGATTTACCCAATGTGATCTGCGAAGCGTGCTTCTGGCAGTATACTCATTCCCAACAATTTTAACGATTCGGAGAGCAGGGCTTTCTCAGTTTGCAGTATAAAATATTTTGTTTTTTAATTTTAAATTTAAAACAATTTGAGGTATATTTGTCAGGAGTAAACAACCTCCTCCAATGAAAATGAGAATACTGAGTTACGAATACCTTCAGTGGCAGATCAGAGAATTGGGTTCTTTGGTGGAAGAACTGGACCCGCACAATTTTCGCCGTTTGCTCAAGGCTATGGATGAAGTAGCGGAGCTTATCGAGGACTTGTTGGAGGTACTGGCGTTCAGTGGCAACAAACATACCGCCTCCTATGAAGCGGCTTTTATTGCCGGAGAAAAGAGAACGGCTCTGAGCGTATTATTGGAGTATCCTTCCGAGGATGAGGAGCTGGAGCTAGGGGTGATCCATCTCCAAAAGGCGATTTGCGTTTTGGCCAGGGCGCTGCAAGCTAAATTGGCGGTTGCCTTTCCTTTTTCATTGAACTAAATTTCGCCTTATTACCGGCATAGAATAGGCCGCAATTTATTGATTACTTAACCTTAAGTTTACATTGGTTTAAAGAATAAATCTTAGCTTTAGTATTCAATATAAGGGCAATTTATTATGCCGGAATACTATCTAATCATTGTAATCCTCCTTTTTGTACTGGCGATCTCAGACCTGATTGTAGGGGTAAGCAACGACGCCGTCAATTTCCTCAATTCAGCTATCGGCTCCAAAGTGGCGCCCCGTCATGTAATCATGATGGTGGCGAGCCTGGGCATATTCGTTGGCGCTACTTTTTCCAGCGGTATGATGGAGGTGGCGCGCAAGGGTATTTTCAACCCCGAGTTCTTTGTATTCGCGGAGGTTATGGTCATCTTCCTGGCGGTCATGCTGACGGATATTATCCTGCTGGACCTTTTCAACACCTTTGGGATGCCCACCTCCACCACTGTTTCTATAGTATTTGAGTTGCTGGGGGCAGCGGTTGCGGTTTCTCTTCTGAAGATAGCAGCAGCCGGGGATAGCTTTTCCACTTTGGGGCAATATATCAATTCATCGAGCGCGCTGGCCATCATTTCCGGTATTTTCATTTCGGTGGGTATCGCCTTTGTGGTAGGTACCTTTTTACAATACCTGAGCCGCCTGCTGTTTACTTTTCA
>JAGQXQ010000166.1:0-3754 GCA_020436535.1 Phaeodactylibacter sp. | reverse complement strand
CTTCTTTTGTCCCGGATGCCTTTTTGAGTTGGGTGGAGCATAATACGATTCTGCTGATCATCCTTTCCTTTATTTTTTGGTCAATAGTCATGCAGGCTACCCTGATGATATTTAAGATCAACATCCTGCGCATTGTGGTGCTCTTTGGGACCTTCTCCCTGGCCATGGCTTTTGCCGGCAATGACCTGGTTAACTTCATCGGTGTACCCATTGCCGGTTTTGAATCTTTTAACGCCTGGTCGGCTTCCGGTTCCGGCGCGGAGGATTTCAACATGGAGGTGCTCGGCCAGCCAGTTCGCACCAAAACTATCCTGTTGTTGCTGGCTGGCGCCGTAATGATCCTGACCCTTTGGTTTTCCAGGAAAGCCCAATCGGTAACCGAAACGGAAGTTAACCTGGGCCGCCAGGATGAAGGGTCGGAACGCTTTCTCCCCAATGCCCTTTCCCGGGGTATTGTGCGGTATACCCGGCAGATCAGTATGGGGGTACAAAAGCTGGTTCCTAACTCCTGGCTGGAGAAAGCCGAAGATAGTTTTCGGCCCATAGAAGAGGCTGTGAAAAAGGAAGGTGAATACGATCCTGCAGCTTTCGATCTCGTCCGGGCTTCAGTCAACCTGACAGTAGCCAGCATGCTCATCGCTTTTGCGACATCCCTGAAATTGCCATTGTCCACTACTTACGTTTCTTTTATGGTGGCTATGGGCACCTCTCTGGCCGACCGGGCTTGGGGGCGTGATAGCGCCGTTTACCGCGTTGCCGGAGTGCTCAATGTCATCGCCGGATGGTTCCTGACCGCATTTATCGCCTTTAGTGTCTCCGCCCTGTTCGCCTGGACCATCTATTCTTTTGAAGGCTGGGCGGTAGGCGCATTGGTCCTTCTGGCTATTTTCCTCATATCCCGGACTTTTCTGTTGCACCGGCGGCGGGAAAAGGAAAAGGAAGAAGAGTCTTCTTTCGAACGCCAGGCGCAGGCGATTCCCGCCTACCAGGTACTGAAAGAAACGTCCTCCGGTATCAAACAAACTTTATCCGGTATCCGGACAGCGCTGCACGATTCCTTTTTTGGGCTATTGCAGGAAGATCAATTGCTCTTAGAAAGAGCGGAGCAAGCCATTCATGAATTGGAGAAGGGAAACAAAAGCCTGAAAAAAAAGCTTTTCAGCGCCATCCGACGCATCGAGGAAGAAAATGCAGAGGCCAGCCGGGTTTATCTGCTGGTCTACGACCTGGAGCAGGATATTCTGCAATCGGTTAAACTGATCTACGACTCTTGTTTCGAACATGTGGAGAACGTTCATAAACCGCTGGATGACGAGCAGGGAGAACTCCTTTACAAAATGCAGGAAGATGTGAGCAGCTACCTTCAAGACATCGAAGAAGTACTGGGCAATGGCGCTTACCATGCCATCGATTCGGTGCTGGATGAGAAGCGCAACTTGTTCGTGCAAATGGAAAATCTGATCAATCATCAGGTCGAAGGGGTGAAAAAACGGAAGTACGGCCGCCGCAACAGCATGCTTTACTTCAGCCTGTTGCTCGAGCTCAAGGACCTGATCGCCGTAGCAGCGCGGTTTGTAAAGTTGTATTCCCGGGTACAACAGTCAGTAATAGAAAGAGAAATGTCTTTGATGGCAGGAAAGTAATGAGGGAAATGCCGCATCGGTTCAATATTCGGCCAACAGAGCAACAGCAATATAACCCGCACCTACCGCTTAATATTTGACTTCAAAGAAGACAGTAGTTGATTGGGGTTAATCGCCGGGCCTTGGGTATACTGCTCCAATGCAGCCATATCGATGAGGCCCAACCCGATTTTCGGCAGTCCGGCTTGAGTATCCAGCCGCCCATCCAGCCCCATAGTAATAGACGGAACGATGATGTCTTTTTCCAGAAGGAATGTCCCCATGGCACCCTCGTATGCTGTCATGGCGCCTGCCATACCACTCAGCAAAATCCCGGCGGTGGTGAGCAGGCTCGCCTCCCCAAAATGAGCCCCCAACTGGCAGGGAATGTCATGTTCATGCGCCAGTTGGTATACTTCCAGGCTGCTGAAGATGCCGCCCAGCTTAGAGGCCTTTAAATTGAAATGGTTGATGCATTTCCTTTCGATCAAGGTTTGCGCCTGCTTTCGGTTGAGTAACGATTCGTCGGCCATAATACGAGCCTGCTCGCCGAAACGCCTGGTTAACGTCGCCAGGCCTTCCCATTGGCCCACCGGCAGCGGCTGTTCAAAAGAAGTGACGCCCTGCTCGATCAGCCTGGGAATGATCTTTTCTGCCTGCTGCAGGGTCCAGCCGCCATTGACATCTACCCGAATGGGTAATTCCTTGCCAAAATAACTTCTGATCAGTTTGATCTTGCTGACGGTTTCCTCCAGTTTGGCGTCGACTTTTAGTTTGACCGATGGGGGTGAAAAATGCTGGACTTCGGGCAGGAGTTGCTCGAGTGAAGAAGGCTTGAGCAAGGGAAGGATCAGGCTGTAGAATATTGTCTTCGGAGGCTTGGCATTCAGTATTTCGGCAAGCGGCTTTTCGGCTGTTTTGCTCCAGGCGTCGAGCAATGCCAGCTCCAGGGCGCAGCGAACAGAGGGGCCTATGCCTGCTTTTTCCCATTTCAAAAGCTTATCCTTTATTTCTTCGACCGACTGGATAGAGGCGCCTTTGATCTCAGGTGAAATTAGCCGCAACCCGTTCTGTACAGCCGCCATATCCTCCCCCGTGACATAAGTGCGAGGGCAGGCCTCCCCATAACCGATGAGGCCGTCCGCTGTGTGCACTTCCACAATAGCCGAATGGGAGTGGAGCGCACCGGCATTGTTAGCCTGAGAAAACTGAAAACGGAGGGGGATCTTTATTTCCCGCAGGTTGAGTTGTATGATCTTCATTGGGCACTATATTTCTTATGCCAAAAATGGCCAGATTCGTTATTGGGCGAACCTGGCCACCTCCTGGTATGAAATTTACCGGCAGGAAGGTACGAAAAACTAGATACTGCTCTACACTTATTCCAGCACAAAAATATCCTTCTCTCTACAGATCTCTTTCAGTTTTTCGGGCCATACCGTCACGCTCACTTCACCGATGTGGGCTTTTTGGAGCAGCAGCATGATCACTCTCGACTGGCCGATGCCGCCGCCAATACTCAGGGGCAGCTCTTTGTTGATGATGGCCTGATGGTAGGGCAGCTCCAGGAAGTCCAGCTGGCCGGTGATCTCCAATTGCTGGCGCAGCGTTTTGGCATTCACCCGGATCCCCATAGAGGACAGCTCGTGACGGCGTTTGGTGACGGGGTTCCACACCAGGATATCTCCGTTCAGGCCGTGCATAGGGCGGCCGTCACTGGAGGTGGTGGGCGTCACCCAGTCGTCGTAGTCGGGCGCGCGCATTTCGTGGGGGTACCCGTCGGCCAGGGTCCAGCCGATGCCATAGAGGAAGACGGCGGGGTATTCCTGAAGGATACGCGTTTCACGCTCCTTGCGGGGTAGGCCGGGGTAACGGGCCAGCAGGTCCTCGGCATGGATGAAGGTGATTTCCTCGGGCAGGTTGGGGTAGCGGCTATCTTTCAGCTGCGGGAATCGCTCCTGAATGAAGGTTTCAGCACCCTTGAGCACCTTCCAGATCCTTTTGACGATCATGGTAAGGAATTCCAGGTTGCGCTCCTCGTCCGTGATCTCCCGCTCCCAGTCCCACTGGTAGACGTAGGCGCTGTGGTCATGGTCGAGGAAGTAGTCTTTACGCACCGACCGCATGTCGGT
>JAGQXQ010000642.1 GCA_020436535.1 Phaeodactylibacter sp. | reverse complement strand
ATGAAAACCATGGGTGGGCTGCTGGCGGATACGGCAAAATTTGGCACACGGATGACGGGGGGGTGACACTGCAACCTTCCGAGTCGTTTGTCGACGAGCAATTGTGGGGCATTCATTTTGCAGACGGCCTCAACGGCTGGGCAGTCGGCGGAGGCTATGTGATTTTGAACACCGTTAACGGAGGGGATAGCTGGTCCGTACAAAGAAGCCCAACCTGGGTAGGGGGGCTTCGTGACGTCCATTTTCAAAATGTGACTACAGGCTGGGCAGTCGGCACTGGAGGCCACATATTCAAAACCACCAGTGGCGGTGCAGACTGGGGCATCCAGGAAAGCGGGACCTCAGAGGTACTGCTGAGTGTCTTTTTCACAGACACCAATACCGGTTGGGCAGTCGGCGATGCCGGAACCATTTTGTCCACCATTGACGGTGGCGGGCCTGTGCAGTTGCTACCTCGCATTTTGCCCATTCCCAACTGCCAGGACATCACCCTAACCCTCAACTTCAATGGCCAGGCCACCCTCACCCCCGATATGGTGGACCCTCAGGCCACCCCGCCCACCGATCCATTCACCTGGACGCTAAGCCAAACCAATTTCGATTGCAGCGACATTGGCCCGGAGCCGGTGGCCGTTACGCTATCGGTAACGGATGGAACAAGCACCAATTCCTGTGTTTTTTATGTCAACCTGGAGCTGGAGGCGGAATGCGTTACCCTACCCATTGTAGCCAGCCTGACTGATCCCGGAGATGGGTCGGATCCGGTGATGTATATCTGGGCGACCGACCTTTTCAATTACATCCCATTTGATTGTTACAGCGCGTTATCCATCGACCCATCAGAGCCATGGATCTTCGGCTGCGAAGATATTGGCCCGAACGACGTTACGGCAACCATCACGCTGGAAAATGGCTATTCTAAGACCTGTGACGCCACCATCACGATCTATGACCCGCTGGATACCTACTCCTGCCATGATTTCACCCTGCAACTGGATGAAAACGGAGCAGCCACCCTGCAGCCGGAGAATGTCACCGATGCCACTACGCTTTGTGGGAGCTTCCCGGATTTCATCAGCCTGAGCCAAACCGACTTCGATTGCTCCCATATCGGTACTCAAATGGTGACGGTTTCCATCGCTCCGCCTTTCAGCGCTCTTGAAACTTGTGAGGTGGAAGTGGAAGTAGTAGGCGCAGCAGCTCCACCGTTTACCTGCCAGGACATCACCCTGGAACTGGACGAAAACGGCCAGGCCTCCCTTACGCCCGAGATGATCGCTCCCGATCTTTCCGACAACTGTGGCTATCCCTCCACCCAACTCAGCCATACCCTCTTCGACTGCAACGGCCTGGGCGATCCCGGACCCAACTACGCCCTGGAGTTCCGGGGCAGCCGCAAGGAATATGTACAGTTCATCTCTCCTGTCTCCGGCGCGGCCGATTTCACCGTGGAAGCCTGGTTTATCAATAACAACCAGCAGGGCTTTTTCCCAACGCATCTCCTCAGCTGGGAAGGCTACGGGCTGGAAGTATATGATGATGCCGGCGCCCTTTACGTCCGCCTGGGCAGCACCCTGGCTACCCTGGCGACACCCACCCGCGACGGTTTGTGGCACCATATTGCCGTGGTGAGGCAAGGCCCCTCCGCCACCATCTATCTCGATGGAACAGAAGCCTGGATTGGCCCCACCGATGTGTCGCTAACCGATCTCTTCCAGCTAGGCCGCCGTTTCTCCCCCGCCGCCAACGGAGACTGGTCCTGGGATGGAATGGCCGATGAGCTACGCATCTGGAATACGGTCCGCACGGCATTGGAAATACAGGGCAACCGCCACAACCAGCTCTCGGGCGCCGAGGCCGGCCTGGTTGGCTACTGGCCCCTCAACGACGGCCCGGGCAGCACCACCGCCACCGACTGGACCGCCAACCTCCAGCACGGCGCCCTCTCCACCCGGGTCATCCAGCTGGACTCCTGGGTGGACGGTGCTCCGCTGAACACCAGCAACGCCACCAGCGTACTCCTCACCGCCACCGATGCTGCCGGCAATACCTCCTCCTGCACAGCGACGGTCACCGTAACCACTGCTATGGAAGCCCGCTGTAAGAACATCTACGTGCAACTCGGTGAAGACGGCCAGGCCAGCATTACTCCCGAAGACGTGGACTTCGGCAGCTATGCCTCTTGCAGCGCCCTCTCTCTTTCCGTCAGCCCGGCCGATTTCACCTGTGAGGAGGTGGGTATCAACGTCGTCACCCTCACCGTTACAGACGATGATGGAAATACGGATGATTGTACGGCGCAGGTGACGGTGGGGCAGGATTTCCTCTTCTACGGCACGAGCGCACTGGGGAGCGGCAGCCTGTTCAGCCTGCGCACGGATGGTAGTGAATTTATGGCCTATGATCAGTTCAGCCTGGATGATTTTGGAAATCCATTACATTCACCCAATATCATCTATGCTCCGGATGGCTTTATCTATGGCACGATGACCGTTGGAACGGATGGCAATGGAAGCCTTTTCAAAGTCCGCCCGGATGGCAACGACTTTGACGTGCTGCACAGCTTTACAGGAGGCCAGGATGGCGACTCACCCTACTTTAAAGCAAGCCTGTATTATGACGCCAACTGCGGCGCAGACAATTTTGAGGATTGTTTCATTTACGGCACAACGGAATACGGCGGGGCGAATGGAGGCACCATTTTCCGGTATCGCCCGAGTGACGAGATGTACGAAGTCATCCACAATTTTGGAGGAGCTACCGGATGGAGGCCATGGAGCGGCCTTACGGCCGGCAATGATGGATTCCTCTACGGAACCTTGCGGTCTGGCGCTGGAGTCCCGGCGAAGATCTACCGTTTTATGCCACCACAGGAGGGAGAGCCGGCGGAAGTTGAAATCGTTCATCAATTCACCGAAAATCAGGGCAGCCCTCCGGAAAATGAACTGCGGATGGGCGCAGATGGCTGGTTATACGGCGTTGGCACAACCGGCGGCGGCGGCGCCGGCAGCCTTTTCCGCCTCGACCCCGAAACCCTGGCCTTTGAAGAGGTTTATACCTATCAACACCCCACCGGCGGCTACCCCCGGTCCACCCCAATACCGGTAGACAACGGCTACCTTTACGGAACAGCAAGCGCCCCGGGGGGCAGTGGCCGAGGGGTGATCTACCGCATCCGGACGGACGTCCCGGTACCGGCGGATACCTACGAACCCCTGAAATACATCGATATGTTGGGGCGCGTTGCTTTAGCAGGGCTAGCCTATGCGCCGGACGGCTACCTCTACGGAGCCGCCTATGATTTCAATGGCGCCGGCGCTGTCTTCCGCATCCACCCGGACGATCCCGAAGATTTCACCTACATCCATACCTTCGACGGCGCCCCGGCAGGCAACCCCACCAACCGCCTCATCCTCGTACCCACCTCCTGCTGCGACGACGACCTCTTCGGGCCCGAGCTCACCTGCCCGGGTGTCATCGAGCTGATCGATTTGGAAGGAGATGGAATGGAAGCCATTATGGACCTCGTTGCTCTGGGCTTCTCCGCTACCGATGACTGCACAGAGGCTACCATGAGTATCAGCCCGGAGGTTTTTCCGCTGGGTAGTACGGAGGCTATAGTGACAGCAATGGATGAAGGAGGGAATATCACAACCTGTACGGTGACGGTGGTGGTGACCGGGCCGTGTGGGGATGAGGAGATGAAGTTCATTACTTCGGATGGGGAGGGCAAATACTTCGGCAATAGCGTGGGCATCAGCGGTACCAGGGCCATTGTGGGGGTTCACATATATGATGTCAACGGAAATAATTCCGGTTCGGCCTTTATCTATCATTGGAACGGCTTCGAATGGGAGGAGCACCAGCTTATTCCTGATGACGGAAATACAGGAGACCACTTCGGCGCTAGCGTAGCTATTAGTGGTGATAAGGCTATTGTTGGCGCCTATGGATCAGGCTTCGGTTCAGCATATCTGTTTCACTGGAATGGAGCCGACTGGGCCCAACAACAGAAGATCACTGCCGCTGATGGATCATCATCATTAGATAATTTTGGGTACAGCGTTGCTATCGATGGGGAAACGGCCATAGTGGGCGCATATGGGGATGATGACCATGGCCCTAACTCCGGTTCAGCTTATCTGTTCCATTGGGATGGCGCCAACTGGGTACAGCAACAGAAGATCACCGCTTCGGAAGACGGAGCAGAGGGAGACTATTTCGGGAGCAGCGTTGCCATTGATGGCGGCCGGGCCATCGTCGGGGCGCGCCACGACGACAACGACAATGGCGAGAATTCCGGCTCGGCCTACCTGTTCCATTGGAATGGAGACAGCTGGGAAGAACAACAAAAAATCGTTGCTTCAGCCCCGGATCAGGGAACGGCAGGAGACCTATTTGGTTGGAGCGTATCGATAAGTGGCGATAAGGCCCTGGCCGGCGCCTACGGCGATGATCATGAAACTGCATTTTCGAATCGCGGCAGCGTCTATTCATTCCATTGGAATGAGGTTACGGCTCAATGGGAGCAACAAGACAGGATAACTGCTTCCGACAGCCAAAACGGGGACCGTTTCGGCTGGAGCGTTGCCATCAATGAAGGCCGAGCTATAGTAGGCGCTCCTCAGAGTGACCCCAATGGATATTCTTCCGGCTCGGCTTATCTTTATGAATGGGATGGAGTTGAATGGGTTGAGCAAGAAAAATTAACAGCATTTGACGGGGAAAATAATGACCATTTTGGCTACAGCGTTGGCATCAGTGGAAACCGTGCCATTGCAGGCGCCAGGTTTGAAGACGAGAACAGCAACAACGCCGGCGCCGCCTACCCCTTCCTGCTGGGCGTCTCCGCCGTGGGGCCCGAACTCTCCGTAACCCTTCCCTCCCCTGTATGCCCCGGAGAACCTTTTGACCTATCCACCCTCACCGTCACCGACGCCAACAATACCGGCGCCGTGCTGACCTACCACTCCAGCAGCCCGGCCACGCCCGATAATGAGCTGCCCTTGCCAATAGTAACGCCCATCTCCCCCTCCAGCACCTATTACATTCTGGGCGCCTCCCCGGCGGGCTGTACCGACGAGGTGGCCGTCACCGTTGAAGCGACGACAACGCCCACCCTCACCTGTCAGAACATTACCGTAGAACTCAATCCCGCTACCGGCTGGGCTACAGTGAGCCCGGAGGAATTGGCCTCCTTTGCGCCAGACTGCGGTGGGTATACCCTCGGTTTTATAAACAATACCGCCCAGGTGTTCACCTGTGCCGACCTCGGAGAGAATACCGTTTACATTTTCCTCTTTCCGGACAATGGCGGGCGGCCCCGGCGCTGCCAGGCTACCGTGACGGTAGTGGAGCCGCCACTGACGGTGGAATGCACGGATGCCTATACCCTGGAACTCGGGCTCGACGGCACGGCAACCATCGACCCCGCCGAGATCTACTCCGGCAGCCAGCCCGTCTGCGGCCCGTTGGATCTGACGGCCAGCCCCGCCGATTTTACCTGTGCGGACATTGGCTCTCACGGTGTCACCGTCACTGCAATCGGCCCGGACGGGCAGGAGCAAACCTGCTGGACAACGGTGGAGGCCGTCGCCGGCCAGTGGGAACTCTGTGACGGCATTGACAACAACTGCAACGGCCTCATCGATGAAAACTACGACCAGGATGAAGACGGCTACACCAACTGCGAGGGCGACTGCGATGATTCCAACCCGGCCATCCACCCCGGCGCCCCGGAGCTCTGCGACGGCATCGACAACGACTGCAACGGGCTGATCGACGATGATGTGGTAGATGGCCCCGTGCTTTCCGTAACACCCCCTGCCTCCCCGGTATGCCCCGGCGAGCCGTTCGACCTCTCTACCCTCATCGTTACCGACGCCAACAACACCGGCGCCGTGCTGACTTACCACTCCGCCAGCCCCGCTAACCCCTTCAATCTGCTGGCCTCACCGCTGGTAACCCCCGAGTCCCCCTCCAGCACCTACTATATTCTGGGTACCTCGCCGGCAGGTTGCACCGACGAAGTGGCCGTAACGCTGGAAGCCCCTTCAGCGCCCATCCTCACCTGCCAGGACATTACCGTGGAGCTCAACCCCTTTACCCTGCAGGCCTTCGTCTATCCGGATCAGGTGGCCTCCTTTGAGCCGGAATGCCCCTGGTTTACGGTCTATTTCCAGGGCGATGATACCGCGTTCCCTCCCTTGCCGATGATCTTCAATGACTGCTCCTCCATTGGCGAACATTTGGTAACCGTATTTTTGTACAACAGCCAGGACGGCCGCAAGAGGCGCCGATGCCGGGCTACCATCGCGGTTGTCGCTCCTCCTCCGGTGGCCCTCTGTGAGAATTTCAACATCTCCCTTGGCCCCGATGGATCAGTGGCGCTCAACCCAACTGACCTCGACCAGGGCAGCTATGCAGTGTGCGGCAACATCACTGATATGACGGTAAGCCCGGCGGTACTCACCTGCGCCGATGTCGGCACTACTGAAGTGACTCTTTCCGTTACAACCGACGACGGGCAAACGGCGAGCTGCTCCACGGAGATCGGCGTATCCCCCTGGATCGGAGAACTCTGTGATGGCCTCGACAACAACTGCAACGGCATCATCGACGATTCGCCGATCGACCAGGATGAGGATGGCTACAATATTTGCGAAGACTGTGATGATACGGATCCTAACATCCACCCCGGCGCTCCGGAGATCTGTGATGGTATTGATAATAATTGTAATGGACTGATCGATGAAGGCGGCCTGGTGGAGTTGTTGGAAGGAGTGAAGCTGATCGCTGACAATAGTGCCGGTGATGATCCCAATAATGAGTCTTCAGGCGACTATTTCGGGCTAAGCGTATCCATCAGTGGGGATTGGGCAATCGTTGGGGCTTCTAATGATGAAAACCCAAATGGACAAGGAGCTGCCTATTTCTTCAAGTTGGAAGGTACTTCCTGGATTCAAATGCAAAAAGTCACTCCCTCTTCCATCAATGGGCCGGATGAAACAGCGTCTGATTACTATGCGGCTAGTGTTGCCATTGATGGGGATTGGGCGATTGTTGGTGCTCCGACATTTTTTGAGGACTTCATTGACGGGTCAGCTTACGTGTACCATTTAGAAGGGGGAATTTGGGTAGAAAAGCAAAAATTAACCGCATACGATGGCAATGCATCTGCAAGTGGCAATCTGTTTGGTTTCAGAGTGGCCATCGATAACGGTAGAGCTATTGTAAGTGCTACTCATGACCTCTCGAACACTGGTTCTGCATATATGTTCCATCTGGAAGGGGGTAACTGGGCCTCTCAGGTACCGAAGTTCACTGCTTATGACGGCCAAATCGGGGACCTGTTCGGAGCCGGAGTGTCTATCAGTGGAAACTGGGCCATTGTTACTTCTCAAACCGCCGGATCTGGTTATCTTTTTTATTGGGATGGAAGTGTTTGGAATCCACAAACGCCTAAACTCACCGCCTACGACGAACAATATGAGGATAACTTCGGATACAGTGTTTCTATCAGCGGAGATTGGATAATTATCGGTGACCTGGGTAATGATAATAATGGAGAAAACTCCGGGGCTGCTTATCTTTTCCATCGGGAAGGAGGCAGCTGGGTGCCGCAAATACCTAAACTTACTGCCTACGACGAACAAAGCGGGGCCTTATTTGGGACAAGTGTTTCAATTAGTGGCAATACGGCTCTTGTAGGAGCTAACCGCAGCAACAGCGATGCAATAAACACAGGCGCCGTCTATCTTTTCCAACTGGAAGGGAATAGCTGGTTAGCTCAGCTCCCAAAGATCACTTCTGATGGCGGCCAAACCGGGGACCTCTTTGGCCACAGCGTCTCTGTGAATGGAGATCGCAGGATTATCGGGGCTTACCGGGAGGATAATGAAAATGGCGCCAACGCCGGAGCCGCCTACATCTCGGCAATCGTACCCTGCGGCGGCGCCATGCGCCCCGCCCCGGATCCCATGCTACCGCCCGTTGCCGAGGCAGCAGGGGCCAAGACAGATTTCACCCTCTACCCCAATCCAGCCCTGGAAGAAGTCTTCCTGGAGTTCGACGCGCCCTTCGCAGGCGATGCGGAGGTATGGGTATACGATCTGGCGGGCCGTCCGCTATTGAGGCATGCGCTCGAGGCAGGAACCGCCCGGGTAGGCATCCCCATCGGGGAGATGGTATCCGGCCTGTATCTGGTGGAAGTGAAATGCGGGGAACAGGTATTTGAGGTGAAGCGGTTTGTGAAGGGAGGGGAATAGATTTGCAGGTTGTAACTATTTAGCTCAGATTCCAAACGGCATTTTCAGCCTTTATTTGCCCCAACCCTGAAAGGAGCAAAGGCTAAAAATGCCTGGCCATCCTTTAGGAACGAGGCAAAGCCAGGCGTTTTCGGCCGGAGAATAAATAGTTACGGCAGTTTTCAATTTGCGTTTTTTTAGAGTGTGTTCTAATTTCGTGCCCGCCGGTATAGCCGGGCAGTCTTCGGGCTGAAAACGAAATTGGAACACACTCTTTGTTTTAAAAAAACTGGTATCTTCGAAAAAAATTATCCTTGGATAACCTATCTCTTATTAAGGGCCTACGCGAACACGATAGAACCACAATCGAGTACCTGTTCGAGCAGTTTTTCCCCCTTATCGAAAATATGGTGAGAGCCAATGGCAAAGGCAGCCGGCAGGAAGCGGAAGACCTCTTCATGAATGCCCTGGAAGTACTCTACCTAAAAGTTCAAGACGAAGATTTCAAGCTGACTTGCGCCTTTTCGACTCTTTTGTTTGAGATATGTAAACGCCAATGGTTAAAAACTTTAAAGTATAAAAAAAGGTTTGTCAGGGTAACTATTGACAGCCAAAGTGAATTAATAGAAGAGCATGACCTGGCGCTGGTACTCGAGCAGTCCGAGCGATATCAACTTTACCGGGAGAAATTTAAAGCATTGAGTGAAGGATGCCGCGAAGTTTTAAGCCTGTTCCTGGAGGGCGTTTCCATGAAAGAGATTGCAGAAAGGCTGGGCTTCGCGAGCGAGCAATACGCGCGCAAGCGAAAATTCAAATGCAAAGAGAAACTGATGGAATTGGTTAGAAAGGATACCCGATACATAGAACTAATAACTAATGACAAAGGAAGAAAAGATTGATCTTGTCGAATCTTACCTGGAAGGTGGGCTGACGGGCGTTCAACAAGCCATGCTGGAAAAGTTGCTGGCGGAGGATCCTTCTATTCTGATAGAGATCGAAGAACACAAAACGCTTCGGGAAGCTTTGGGCCCTTCAGATGCCAATGCGTTCCGGGCCGTTGCCCGCGAGGCCATCCGCTCGCGTTCCTCCGCACGTAAAAAACCGAGCTTCTTCCAGCAATACAGAGTATTAATAGCCTCCCTGGCGGCCGCGCTGATAATCGCCGTCGCCTGGTTTTTCATGCCTTCTTCCCAAATAGAAGAAAAACTGTTTACTCAATATTTTAAACCGCCGGAAGCTTCCTCGATCTTCCGGAACGCCGATCCTTCAACTTCCGATCCATCGGTTCTGATCCGGAAAGAGATAGACTCTCTTTATCGCCGGGCGGACTACCAACCGGCTTTAACCCTGTTGCGCGACTACGGCAGCCGGTTCCCTGAAGTCCGGTCTTCTGATTATTACTTCAGCCTGGGCCTGATGTACTTATTGAACAATCAGCCCGAGGATGCATTGGAAGCTTTGGGCCTGGTAAAAGCCGGCCATCTTTACGATAAGCCCTGGTATAGGGGCCTGGCCTACCTGAAAGCGGGCAACCTTCAAGCTGCCAGAGCGCTTTTCTCAACCATCGCCCAATTGGAGGGGCCCTACCGGAAGGAGGCTATGGAAATATTGGAGGCTATGGGTGAAGGATAGTGGTTTGGCGCTGGACAAAGGGGAAGGGGAAGGCGGAAGGCGGAAGGCGGAAGGCGGAAGGCCCTTTCGCGTAAGACGAAAATGAAGACGCTAACCTGGATACTCAAATTTATTGGGGCCGAAGACGCATCATCCCTAACTGGCTCACGGATAGGAATACAACTGCTCACTAATTTTGTGCCTCCGGAAAAACAGTCCTACCACTAACAGCCAAAAAAGGCCCGCCACCCAAGCCATCCATGGCTGAAACCAGGCAACAGGATGTTCAAGCTGAATCGGGGCATCCTTTCCAATCACGACAAAATTGGCCCAATAGAAAGGGTGCGCCAGTTTATCGTCTTTGACATTTGACAAGAAATCCAAACTGGCTCTTTGTAAAGCTTCGCTTTTGGGCAGCTCCTGCTGCAACTGGCGGAAGAACCC
>JAGQXQ010000641.1 GCA_020436535.1 Phaeodactylibacter sp. | reverse complement strand
ACGAGATCGCAGAACGGGGCTATGCCGCCCACTGGAAATACAAAGGCGTTTCACGTCATCCGGACGTGTATGAACGTTGGTTGGATAGTGTACGCGAAATCCTGGAAAACCCTAACAGCGATGCGGTGGAATTCTTGGGCGACTTCCGGTCTAACAACCTTTTTAATGAGGAAGTTTTTGTTTATACCCCTAACGGGGATATGAGAATATTGCCCAAAGGGGCAACGGCCCTGGATTATGCCTTTGGTATCCATACCGATGTGGGCTATCACTGTTCAGCGATCAAAGTGAACAACAAGATGGTTCCCATGGGCTATAAATTACGCAATGGCGACCAGGTTTACATCATTACCAATAAAAACCAGAAACCGAGCGAAGATTGGCTCAAACTGGTCGTCACCGGGAAGGCGCGCGCCAAGATCCGCTCGGCGATGAAAGAAGAGCACCGCCGCAAAGGAGAGATCTGGCGGGAGGCCATGGAACGCAAGCTGAATGGCCTGAAGGTAGATTTTGAAAAGAGTGTTGATCTGATGGTCAAGCATTATGGAATGGAATCTCATGCCGACCTGTATTATGCTATTGCTACCGGCGAACTGACCATTCCCGAGATATTCAAATCCTATAAGGTAGAGTTGGGCAAAGATGGTAGCCGCTACCTGGTTGAAGTCGAAGAAGAAAAAGAAGAAAAGGTAACCGTAGAACTAAAACCCAGAAAATCCCGCAAGCCTAAATTTACCGGTAAGCCGCGCCTGCTCATTAACGGTGAGCCAGCCGAGCGTTTCAATTATACCTTCGCCAACTGTTGCAACCCGGTGCAGGGAGATGATATATTTGCCTATCTCACCGCTAATGCAGGGCTTAAGATCCACCGGGCCAACTGTCCCAACGCCACCAACCTGATGGCTAACTACGGTTATCGGGTAATGAAAGCAGAATGGATCTCCACAACGGATACGACTTTCGTTGCCGACCTGAAGATCACCGGTATTGATGATGGCCCGGGCGTCATCGAACGACTGACCAATAAGATATCTACTATGCTGGGCCTCAACATCCGCTCCTTTACTATCGCCGGAGATGAAGGCTATTTCGAAGGGAAAGTCAGCTTGCTGGTGAAAAATACCGACCAGTTGAATCTCGCAATTCGAGCCCTCAAAAACCTGGATAGCGTCTCGACTGTTACTAGGGTAGAATAAACTTATTTTTTGAAGTAAGAAACAGGATATGTCTGCGGGAAGAACACAAGAGGAAATAATCAAGGAAGTCAAAAATATCTTTGCTTCTCATTTAGAGAAGAATAGCTTTAGGAAAACGCCGGAGCGCTTTGCCATTCTGGAAGAGATATACAAACGGACAGACCACTTCGATGCGGAGGCCCTGTATATTCACATGAAGAACCAGAATTATCGGGTGAGCCGGGCTACCGTTTATAATACCCTTGAATTGCTGGTGAATTGCGACCTGGTGAAGAAACATCAGTTTGGAAAAAATCTGGCGCAGTACGAAAAGTCCTACGGCTACAAACAACACGACCATTTGATCTGCGTCGATTGTGGCAAGGTGCTGGAATTTTGTGACCCGCGGATTCAGCAGATCAAGAATATGATGGGTGAGCTACTGAAATTCCGGGTCACTCATCATTCCCTGAACCTTTACGGGCAATGTGATGGCGCCTGCCCGCGCACCGTCAAGCAAAGAGAGCAGGCCAATATTGCCGGTGAGGAAAATTGATCAGGCGGCATGCCGGAAAATAATACCCAATCTACTTCCCCATGAATCCTAATTACAACATTACCAAACAAGACAGCGTACAGGTGCTCGAAGTGAAAAACCTGCTTAATGAGTTTGCCAATAAAGAGATACTTCAGGCGGTTCAATCGAAAATTGACGAGGGATTTTCTAATTTTGTGGTCGACCTGAAGCAGATCCCGTTCATGAATAGCGTGGGCTTGAACTTTCTCATTATGTTAAAGGCCCGCTCCAATGATAAGGGCGGCCAGGTCGCTGTGGTTAATGCTTCCGTAAAAGTGATGGAACTACTGGAAATGACCAAGTTGCGGCCCATCTTTCAGGTCAATAATTCGATTGAAGAGGCCGTAGCATCCCTTGTAAACCATAATTAACTACTCCGTATGCCCTTTGGGGTAAACGAAATCACCATAAAAGGATCTTTGGCAAAATTTGCCAGAGAAAAATAAAAACCTGACAGGCTGGCGGGATCTGTTGGGTTTTTATTATTATAGATCACAAAACAAAACGACGAGAATGGCAATTGACGTAATTCTGGGCCTGCAATGGGGAGACGAAGGTAAAGGTAAGATTGTAGACTACCTGGCTGCCTCTTATGATATGGTGGCTCGCTTTCAGGGCG
This sequence comes from Phaeodactylibacter sp., assembly GCA_020436535.1. GTDB lineage: Bacteria > Bacteroidota > Bacteroidia > Chitinophagales > Saprospiraceae > JACJXW01. The sequence goes on along the minus strand of JAGQXQ010000641.1, from coordinate 1,718 downwards.
GCCCCAATGCCGGACATACCCTCAAATTCGATGGAAAAAAATTCGTCCTTCATACGGTACCTTCTGGTATCTTTCGTCCCGGGCTGCTCAACCTGATCGGGAATGGCGTCGTCATTGACCCGATTACCTTGTCCGCTGAGATCGAAGAACTTGAAAAGGCAGGCGTCGATTATAAGGATCGCTTGCTGCTGGCCAAAAAAGCCCACCTTATCCTGCCTACTCACCGCTATCTGGATGCGGCGTCGGAAAGTGCAAAAGGCAAAGCCAAGATCGGTTCTACCCTCAAAGGGATCGGGCCTACTTATATGGATAAGACCGGGCGCAATGGCCTGCGGGTAGGGGATATTTCCCGAAATAACTTTAAAGAGCGGTATCAGGCGCTGAAAGAGAAACACCTCAGCCTTCTGGAAATCTATCCGCCCACCAGCTTCGCATTGGAAGAAGAGGAGCAAAAATGGATGGATAGCCTCGAATTGCTCCGCCAACTGAAGCAGGTAGATGGCGAATACTACATCAACCACGCCCTGCGCGCTGGAAAGCGCATTCTGGCGGAAGGCGCACAGGGGTCGATGCTGGATATTGACTTTGGCACCTTTCCTTTCGTTACCTCTTCTAATACCATCACTGCCGGGGTATGTATCGGGCTGGGCGTTTCCCCCGACAAAATCGGGGAGGTGATCGGCATCAGCAAAGCCTATTGTACTCGTGTTGGCTCCGGCCCCTTTCCCACAGAGTTGGAGAATGCCGTCGGCGAACGCCTCCGTACCGAAGGTGGAGAATTCGGCGCCACCACCGGCCGCCCCCGCCGCTGTGGCTGGCTCGACCTCCCTCAACTGAAGTACACCATCATGCTCAACGGGGTTACCCAACTGGCCATCACCAAGATCGATGTGCTCAATGCCTTTGAGGAGATAGAGGTGGGAACCGCCTATGAGATCGATGGGCAAACCACCCAGGAACTGCCTTATGACATCTGCGACCAGCCAATACAGCCGGTTTATAAAGCGCACACTGGCTGGCAACAATCCCTGGAAGGCATCACTACCTTTGAGGAACTGCCGCAGGCCGCCCGGGATTACCTCCTGGCTATGGAAAAGGAACTGGGAGTGCCGATCTCGATGGTCTCTACCGGGCCGGAGCGGAATAAGTTGATTGTGAAGGCAAGGAGAGTGGTGGTGGAGTAATGCAGATGTATTGTATATTCAGTAATTCCCGCTTTGCCCAACATGGAAGCGGACAGCAGAGCCGCCTTTCTGGAAAGCCAAAGCGGGAATCCAGGGCTGAACGAATGAATCGTGCACCCGTGGGTTGCCCTCACTGATATCAAACTGCTCAATTCCATTGGTGATACTCCCAATATCTTCGAGAACAGGCTTGGGGTCTGCTCCCCTGTATTTGGTAATGACAAATAGATTTTGCCCGCCCCGGTTCTGAAAACCTTGCTTGTAGGTTTTGGCCATCCAGTTGGCGTTTGCCGCCGCCGGATCATTTTTATACTTAGAGTATGTTTGGAGGCCAATCTTTGGACTACGAAGGCCACTTTTTTAATGATATGGCGTTACTTTCCTTGCCCGTACCTTTCAGGTACGAACGGCAAAAAGTGCCTTATCTCATCAAAAAATTGACACTTCTCACCTTCAAACCCGGCCTCCAAACATACTCTTAGACGCTTTGTCATTTACATCAGGCCCATTGTCGGAAAAGAAAAAGATGCAGGT
>JAGQXQ010000165.1 GCA_020436535.1 Phaeodactylibacter sp. | reverse complement strand
TGGAAAAAGCTTTGAGGTTTCAAAAACCTCAAAGCTTTCGGTACGGTAAATTTACAAAAAAAAGCAAGCAGTGGATTACTCCTGTGCTTTCTTCTCTTTGGGCTGGTGCTTAGGGGGCAGCGGCTTGCTGCAGTCCGTCATAGTCCAAATGGACTCGTAGTCCTTTGTAACCTGGTAGTTTTTCATACTGGCTTTGGCAGCAACTGCCTCTTCCAAATAAGGTTTTACCGTGACGGCTCCGGAAGTTTTTTCTACTGCCAGCCCGTAATTGGGAGCGGCTTTGGACACAATCCTGTAGCCACTGATTTCTCCTTTTTCAATCTGCCCTATGGCCACATGCCATATCATACAGTCGTTCACCTCATTAATACTTGGCGTCCTTAGCGAAAGGCCTTCTTCTGCGTTCCAACAGAGCGCTTGATTACTTTTGTCGGTAGGCTGGATGTAAAATCCTGCGTTCTTCTCGGCACTAACCGGCGTGAAGGCCCATTTGATGGTTTTGTCGCAATCCTTTCTGCAAAGCGTCAGGGGGTCCGGGGCGGCGGCGGTTCTGGCAGCGCTGCGTTGAGCCAGCTCCGGGCGAAGGGCCAGGGCATTGTCTCCGGAGTAAAGAGTACAACCACCACTGCCGGGGAATGATTTGATGCGGGATAGTTCCGGAGTATTCATCAATTCTTTTTCGGTCAGGGATTTCAGGTCATTGATTGAAGCGGTTCGGTTCGCCGCTCCCGCTGTGGGCATTGCTTTGACATCCATGACGCGACCCGTTTCGTTGGTGACGAGTAGGTACTTCACATTCGGGCAATAGGCCTTGTATGCCTTTTCAACACAACTCATATCTTCTTTTGAATCCACTTGTATGATTCCATATTTGCCCTGGTCGTTGCAGTAGTTGCATTGACTCCACGCCTGAGGCGAATTGAAAATAAAAAATGCCATTAGCAGAGGAAGCAGAGCAAATGGGGAGGTTGGGTTTTTTCTGAAATTGATTTTCATGAAGGTGTTTTTAAGTGATGATTGGATAGATTGTTTATTGACCAACAATCAGTTCCTTTATTTGATGGAACGGAGAAAGGTTACCTACCGGATACTGAAATATCTTCTCCGGGCCCTAAAGATTGCTTATCGCGACGGCACGATTGATAAAAGGCAATCGCTATTGACCCCCAGCACATACTTTTCCACTACCCCGATCTCTTCCGCCACCTCTGCGCCTTTGAATCCGGTTATCATTCCATCCTTTAGTTTTTCTTTTGCCAGTGCTGTGAGTGGTTGGGCGACAGGCAGGTACGACCAGTGCCACTTCTCCTCGTTGTACCCATAGGGCCGGGCCTCGCCTTTGGGGCTGTAGGGCTGGCAAAAGCCGTACTCGGGAGCATGGGCGGTGAGCCACTGGTAAATCTTTAGGCCCTCGCCTTTTTCAAAATATTCGTTGGTGAAGGCATTCAGGTCCATGTCAGTACCCCAATGGTGGCGGGAAGTACCGGGCATGGAGCTGTATTCCAGTATCTTCAGGGCCCGCTCTTTGGGGTTGGGGTAGGCCTGGGAGGCGTCTTTGCCGTTTTCAATAGCGCGGGCGCCGGTCCACTTGCCTTCCCAGATGCCCTTCTGGTAGTCGAAATTGCGGGTGGCGGAGCGGATGAGCAGGTTGACGTCGTCCCTCTTTGCCGCCTCATACATGCGGAGGAAGGCCTCATAGGTGTCTTTTCGCAGGTACAAGCCTTCCCGGTCGGCGTAGCGCGTTTCGACCAAAGTGAAGTCCGGGTGCTTCGCCGGGTCAAAATGCCCCATGATGTAATCGGTGTTGAAACCGCGGGCGATGGCGGTGTCGGACAGGCTGGAAAAAGTGGCTTCGTAGGAAGTGGGCGTTTCTTCACCTACTTGTTCCTGAGCGTTGGCGCCTTGCTCCTGTTTGCCGGAAGGCTGGCAGGAGTAAAGAAAGGCCAAAACGAGGTATAGCATGGCATTTTTTATTTTCATCAGTGGTTATTTAATAATCAAACTCCATTTGCTCCGCCGGATAGCCAAACAGGTAGCGCTCTTTGATCAGGTTGGACACTGCAACCGGGACCAGGCTTTCCCAGCCTTCATCCCCGTTTTGCAACATGTGCAGGACTTCCTTGGAGAAGATGTGTAATACATTCGGATTAAAGCCTTCCACATCGACGATCTGCCGGTTGTCGAGCAGGTGCTTATAGAGGAACTTCACCCCTTCAGGAATGGGGACGTTCTGCGCGGTGATCAGCTCGCCGCTGCCTTCCTGCAGGGCGGGGTAAACGTAGAATTTCACGTTGCGGGTAAACAGCTCCCCGAAGGCGGCCAGCAGGCGGCCGTCCAGATTCTGATAGTATTTATCATTGATCAGGTCGAGCAGTTCCCCGACGCCGGATACGATGCCCAGTTTTTGCACCCGGTAGTCGGCCAGGTAAGCGATCATCTTCTGGTACTGCTGGCAGTCCGAGACAACCACTGTTTGTCCCAGGGTGTTGAGCAACTCGGCGCGGTCGAGAAAGTCCTGTTCATCCAGTTCACCGCCGGCGCGCAGGTTGTCGAGGGTGATCTCGGTAAGCAGGTACACCCGGCGGGCGTCCACATCCGGGTCGTTGCGGAACTGCTGGAAGCTGGCTTGTATCATATCGAGGTTGACCAGGGTGGCCGGGCGGAAGCTGCCGCGCACCAGCATGACGTTCTTTTTGTAGAGGAATTCCGAAGCGTGCATATTCTGCCGGTCGGGCCCGAAGACGGCCACGTCGCTCAGGCCATTCTTGACGATCCAGAGGCTGAGCAGGCGGTTGTCGAGCTGTTCGAATTCCGGCCCGGTGAGCCGTACCATGTCGATCTTTACCCTGCCGTGCAGGCTGTCCATCAGCGACTGGAGCATCACTTCCGGCTGATCGTTATAACGGTAGCAGGCGTAGATGAGGTTGACTCCCAGGATGCCAATAGCCTGTTGTTGTAAGTGGTTATCGTTGTCGAGCATACGCACGTGCAGCACCAGGTCATTGGGCTCTCCGCCCGGCTTTAGCTGAAATCGGATGCCCAGCCATCCGTTGCCTTTGATAGTGCGCTGGTAGTTGACTGCGGCCACCGTATCGGCGAAGACAAAAAAATTGGTGTCCGGCCGCTCATTGGATAGCCGGGAGCGCATCAGGCCGTACTCATGGTTGAGCATCTTGTACAGGCGGGCCTCGCAGACGTAACGTCCACTAACCTCTTCGCCGTAGATCTTGTCGGAATAGGTTTTGTCATAAGCCGACATGGTCTTGGCAATGGTGCCGGCGGCGGCCCCCACCTGGAAAAAATAACGGGCCACTTCCTGTCCGGCGCCGATCTCAGCAAAGGTGCCATAAATTTCCGGGTCGAGGTTGATCTCGAGGGCTTTCTGGTCGGTTTCGAGTAGTTGGCGCATGGGAAAGTGGGGTTTAGTAACACTTCGGAACAGAGGCAAAGGTATCAAAATTGCCGATTATGTAATCTTTAAACAAGCGCTTATATTGGAACGCGAACCCCGCCGATGGGCACTCTTGCATCAATCGGCAGGATTCGCGTTCTATATCATTTTGCGCAGTGCCTCGTCTACTGCACCAACATCTTTATCATTTCCCGTTCCTGCTTTGTAGTCAGCGTACAGAAATATATCCCCGGCGCGAGGGCGCCGGCGTCGAAGCGGTGGGTATGGCTGCCGGCCGCCCTGTGTTCAGCCTCCAGCAGTTGGGCTACGGTGCGGCCCTGTATATCACTTATGTGCAGTGATATTTCTCCCTCTTCCGGCAGATTGAATTGGATTTCTGTCTGTCCCCGGAAAGGATTGGGAGCATTACTCAGGGACAATGGGCCGGCCAGGCCGCTCATTTCCGGCGGAGCTATTTCGTTGAGCCGGATATTTTTTTCGGATTGCCCATCCCTCATGCTAACCTCCTCAGGAGAGGAATTTCCATTTTGGCTTTCACCCCCGTAAAAGGGCGTTGAGCTGAGTTCGGCTCGAAGGCGGTAGGTATCGGAGGGATGCCAGGCGCTTTCGTACCCATCTACCAGGACATAGTAAAGCTGCCCGCGGGTATAATTATACGTTACCAGTTCATTGGAGCTACCTGAGTTCAGTGAATAATCCACGAGGTTGCCGTAGCTGTCGTACAAGTACAGGTCGTAGTCATCGGGCAGGCTGGTCAATTGCACACGGACATGGGGCTGGGAGTTGGAGCTGTAGAAATAAAACCAATCGTAGTCCCCAATGGGGCAAATCAGGCCGTAGTAGTAGTTGAAGGGGTAAATGCGTTTGGCGCTTTGTTCGTTGGGTTCGTAGGGATCGTATCCACATTCTACACCCCCACAGGGGCCATCCGTCCATTGGGTGACTCCATCCAATAGTGCATAGCATTCGTTGGAGTAAGTCTGTCCGTTGCAGCCACAGACCGGGTCGTAATTCTGAGGACAATATACTCCTTCATCCGGGATGACATTGGGATCTACACAAGGCGTATTGTTGCACTGGCCGTATGTCCATTCGGTAACCCC
>JAGQXQ010000164.1:11383-24079 GCA_020436535.1 Phaeodactylibacter sp. | reverse complement strand
AGCTCTTCGACGACGCCCAGGTTGTAGCCGATGGCTCTCCAGGTATGGAAGTAGGCCTCCTGCAAGGCCGGGGGCTCGTGGATGCCGAACTGCTCCAGGCCATCGAGTACCGCAACGCTGAAAGTCATGAGGGTCATGGCCATATCTTCCTGGTTGATCGGGAGCCCGAGGCCTTGTTCGTCCCAGCCTTCGGCGATCAGGAACTGGCGGATAGCTGCGTGAATAAGCCGTACCTTCTGGATAGATTGTATGCCCCGGCCCCGGATGGTTAGTTCTCCCGGCGTCATGACGTCGATGAGGAACTGCCCTGTTTCGGCAATGCGCCGGGCAAAGATCCGGAGGGATTGGTCTTCGTTGGTCAACCGGCTGGTGCGAACCAGCACCGGGGCGCCTTTACTTATGCAGTACAGCAGAGGGAGTGATTTGTAGTATAACAGAAAAAGGCACTTGGCGCCATGGTCCAGGAAAAAGCGGTGCGCTTCGGCGATGGCATCGTCATCGGCAAAGGAGGGCAAAGACTGGGTGGCCTCGAAAAAGGGCTGCAATTCGGACGGCAGTTGATTGCTGGGCATCTCAATATTACGGATCAACAAGTCAAAGATGCGGTAGGCTTCCTCTTTTCCCTTGTTGGCCAGAATATGCGCCATGGCCTCGTCGGCCGGCTGGTCGGCCTGATACCGGAGTTGCTCCAGCCGGCTATCTGTCCAGGTGTCGGTTTTATTCATCCCTTTTGGGTTTGGGTTTAGCTGTCTCGTTTTTGGCGGCTCGATTTGAGGAGCACGAGCAGCGCTAACAGTACAATAATACTAAATGGCAGCCAGCTGCCAATGTGATAGCCTACCTGATAACCCAGGCCGGCCGTATCTGCTTCCTGAGCAGACAGGTTAAAAAGAAAAATCATCAGTAAGGAAATCAGAAATCCTTTTTTGGGTGTTTTCATATTGTTGATTGTCCTTTTTTGACGAATTTCGTTGGACCGTAGAAAGTTGGAGCCACAGCAGGGCCCTAAAGCATAGACTCAAAATGCAGAACTTATTTTTTAATCGCTACTATGGAATAAATATAATACAATAGTGGAGATAAATACAACCAGTGGCCGTTTCAACGGAAACGGTTTCAGCGGACGATAATAATCGTTATATTTAGGAAAAACTGAATACTATGCAAAAATCAATGCTTACTCTGGCTGTCATGATGCTGGCCACTGTTTCTGCTCTGACAGCTCAGGCTACCAAAACCTATTGCAACAATCGTTTCGGCTTTTGCGTCGATTATCCGGCAGAGCTTAAACTTTCAGCCGATCGGCCGGTCAACGGAGATGGGGTGGTCCTTGAAGCACCCAATGGAATACAGGCTTCTGTTTCCGGCTCTTACAATGTAATGGATTGGACGTCGGAGAAGATATTTGAGTTTACCAAAACGGATTTTGAAGCGGTGATCGGCACAGCGGCTAGCGCAAAGGAAACCAAAACTACCGGGGAGGGTTTTGACGCCTTGTTTTCTGCCGGGACGTATTACCAGTATGCTCAAATGCTTTCCAAAGGTGACGTTTACCTTATTCTTACAATCACAGGCCCGGAGGAATTACTGGACGAGATGAAAAGCCTGCATAAGCAACTGAAGCTTACCTTTGACAATGCGGCGACAGGTAGGTAATCGGCCTTTTTTGTAAGTTACAACAAACTGTTATTTTTAAAAATAGAGCGATGGACTTTCTGGACATCGGCGACAGGAGTATCTTTTTTTATCTTTTGATCTTTCTGCTGGCGGTCGTGGCGGCCCTCGACCTTTCTATTGGTGTCCTTTTTTTCCTGAAGCGTTCCGGTAGCTTAAAGGCCAATTCATTCTATGGGCTACTACTCATCGCTTTTGGCCTTACGCTACTGCATAACATTTTGGATTTTGCCGGTATCTATGAGCTTTTCCCCGGAGTCAAGTTTCTGCCTTTATACTATACCCTGGCTTTTCCCACTCTGCTTTTTTTTTATGTCAAGCTTAGTCTGTACCCGGCTTATAGATTGAAATGGACGGATGTCAAGCATTTTATGCTGCCCGTTTTCCAGTTCCTTTTCTTTCTGGGCCTCTTTTTTATGCCGGTTGAATTCAAAAGCCATTGGGGCCGGTCTTTTTACAACCCCTTTTACGGAGCCTTTGAGCAATTCCTGTATTTGACGACTTTTATTGCCTATCTCTATTTTTCGCATCGTTACATTCGGGAAAAGCGGCTGGAGTTGCGTCGGAAGCGTTCGCCGGAGCTGAAGCAGGTATTATATCTGCGGACCCTGATCAGGGTACTGTTTTTCCTATTCGTGATCCACGCCGTTTTTGTAGTAGCTGATTTTATTTGCTTCGAGTTTTTGAACATCAACCTTCGTTCCGTGAAGGCCTATGTAGCGTTGGGCATGTTATCTTTTGCTGCGCTGGCTGCCTGGCTGGGCACCTACGGTTTTCAGGTTTTGATCTGGGGAAGAAAGGTATTCGGGAAATAAGTCCTTACTGGATTTTGGACATGTCCACATTTGAAGGCGGACACGAGCGGAGCGACTGACGGAGTAAGTGCGAAGCCGAAATAGGCCTCCGTGCAGGCGACAAAAGTCCATTTTTCCGCTTTCCGAATTCCGAATTCCGACTTTTACGTCGGACCGTCCAAAGTACAGAAAGTCCTTAGTCTTTCTTTTTGAAATCTCCGTTTTTCCAGGAATCAAAGAATTTTTTCCAGGCTACGGGGTTGAAAATGTTCATAGGCGGTTGTTGGCCGATGTAATAGTATTCGCGCGCCTGTTGCCGGAGGTAATAATCGGCGTGTTCATTGCCATCGACAGTCACATCATTGCGCATGCGCCGGAGGGTTTCGTTAGCGAGGTTTTTGGCGGCGCGTTCCTGAAGCTCCGGAGTGACGTCCATCGCGAGAAATTCCAGCTTAAAATGGTCCCGGCTGGGCCAGGGGAATACCACTGTTTCGGGCAGGTTGATCGCATCCTGGGTCATGAGCTGTACGATGGAATAGCGGTCATCCTCCAGGTCTTCAGGGATCTTGTACTCCACGGTTTTATAGCCGATAGCGGAAAATATGATTACATCCCCCTTTTCCACAACAATGGAGAAAAAGCCTTTCAGGTCGGAATAGGTGCCTCGCCCTTTGTCTTTCACCAATATGTTGGTATAGGGAACGGGATATAGTTGTTCGTCTGATCCATCCAGCACCATACCGGAAAACTGAACCAGGCGTTTATTCTTGTTATCCTGTGACCGGGCACTGGTGGCAATGATCAAGACCGATAGTATCAATAGTATGCGCAATTTCATGGAGCTCGATTTATTTGTTCTTGTACAGCCTGTTATTAAGACCAATTGTACCGGGCAAAGGTTTGTTACTATTCCCCAAAAGTAGGGATTTTTGTAAAATCTTCTACTGAAGGAGCCAGCTGATCTTTTCTGGTGTACCAGCTGATCACCCTGGAAAACGTTTGGGAGGGGGGGGTATGCAGAAAGAAAGGCTCGATTAACACAGGTTTAACAGCCGGGGGAGATAAAAAAGTGATCCCCTCGGGCTGTTAAACCTATTTTCTAGACAGCAACTGGTTCAAGGGCCAGTTCCAGCACTTCCTGCATGGTATTCACATAGTGAAACTGCAGGCCCTTGATATAGTCTTCTTTGATCTCTTCAATATGTTTTTTGTTTTCCTGGCAGAGGATGATCTCCTTCATTCCCGCCCGTTTGGCCGCCAGTATCTTTTCTTTGATGCCGCCTACCGGCAACACCTTACCCCGCAGCGTGATCTCCCCAGTCATAGCTACATAAGGGTTGACCAACCGGCCGGTCAGGGCAGAGGTCAGGGTCGAAAGCATGGTGATGCCTGCCGATGGGCCATCCTTTGGGATAGCGCCTTCGGGGACGTGCAGGTGGATATCCTTCTCTTCAAATACATTGGCGGGTATACCCAGGTCTTCGCTATGCGCCTTGATGAAACTCAGGGCAGTAGAAGCGGATTCCTTCATGACATCGCCCAGGTTGCCGGTAAGGGTAAGCTTGCCCTTACCCCGGCTCAGGCTACATTCCACAAAGAGAATATCTCCGCCGGTTTGGGTCCAGGCCAGTCCTACCGCAACTCCTGGAACGCGGACCTCCTGATAAAGGTCCTTCGTAAAGCGGGGCGGGCCGAGCATTTCATGCAGATCCTCCGGTTTTACCGTTATATTGTACTGTTCTTCCATGGCCACTTTCTTGGCTATGTTGCGCATGACGCCGGCCACCTGCCGGTTGAGGGACCGTACGCCCGATTCCCGCGTATATTCTTCAATGAGCTGGCGGATCACCTGCTTATTGAGCCGCACGTGCTTACCCTCCAGGCCGTGTTCTTTACGCTGTTCTGGAATGAGGTGGCGTTTGGCGATCTCTATTTTTTCTTCAGTAGAGTATCCACTGATATTAATGATCTCCATCCGGTCGAGCAGGGCGGGTTGTATTGTACTCAGGCTATTGGCAGTAGCGACGAATAGAACCTTAGACAGGTCGTACTCCATTTCCAGGTAGTTATCGTAAAAGGTGGAGTTTTGCTCTGGATCCAGCACTTCCAGCAGGGCGGAGGAAGGGTCGCCCCGGAAATCCTTGCCCACTTTATCGATCTCATCGAGGATAAAAACGGGATTGGAGGAACCGGCTCTCTTCAGCGATTGAATGATGCGCCCCGGCATAGCCCCGATATAGGTTTTGCGGTGCCCACGGATCTCGGACTCGTCGTGCAGGCCACCTAAAGACATGCGGATGAATTGCCGTTTGAGGGCTCGGGCGATCGAGCGGCCGAGGGAGGTTTTCCCAACGCCCGGAGGGCCCACCAGGCAAAGGATCGGCGCCTTCATATCCCCTTTGAGTTTCAAAACGGCAAGGTGTTCCAGGATGCGTTCCTTGACCTTTTCCAGGCCAAAGTGGTCTTTATCCAGAACCGTTTTTACCTTTTTGAGCTCGAAGTTGTCCTTGGTATACTTGTGCCAGGGCAGGTCGAGCATCAGTTCCAGGTAGTTGAGCTGGATAGAATATTCGGCTACCTGGGGGTTCATACGACGAATGCGCTTGAGCTCCTTTTCAAAATGAACTCCGACCTCTTCGGGCCATTTCTTTTTCTTGGCGCGTAGCTGCAGCTTTTTTACCTCTTCTTCCTGAGGATTTTGACCAAGCTCTTCCTGTATGGTCTTGAGCTGCTGGTTGAGAAAATAATCCCTTTGTTGTTTTTCTATATCTACCCTGACTTTACTCTCGATCTGGTCTTTTAATTCCAGCAGTTGCAGTTCGTTGTTCATCTGCTCGAGGATCGTTTCTGCTTTCTGCGGGAGGTCGTCAATTTCCAGAATTTTTTGCTTAACCCGAATCTTAGAGCTGAGGTTGGAGGCGATGAAGTTGAGCAGGAAGGACTGATTGTTGATATTCTTCAACATGACATTGGCCTCCGAAGGAATATTGGGAGACAATTCAATGATCTGGCGCGCCCGGTCCAGAATGGAAGCGACCATGGCTTCAAATTCCAGGCTGTTTTCGGGTTGGGTATATTCTAGTTGGCTCACCCTCACTTCCATGTAGGGCTCGTCCTTGGTCAGCTTGTCTACAATAAAACGCTTGCGGCCCTGAAGTATGGCGGTGGTAGTACCATCGGGCATGCGCAACAGCTTTAGAATGCGGGCGATGGTTCCTATATGATAAAGGTCTTTCAGGCCAGGTTCTTCGACACTGCTGTCGCGTTGAGATAATACGGCAACAATTCGCCCTTTATTATAAGCTTTGTTGATGGCTTTGATGGACTTGTCTCTCCCCACCGTGATCGGAATGACGATTCCCGGGAATAGGACGGTGTTCTTAAGGGCTAAAAGGGGCAATATCTCCGGGTAAGATTCATCAAAATCCTCTTCTTCTTCCTCTTCTACAGAGAGCAATGGCAGGAAGTCTGCATCATCTTCAAACCGCTGGTGCGAGAATATTTCTTCAAACATACGAGCTTTATCATTTACAGCTTCCGCTGGATCATAAAATACCTATAAATACTCTCTATGTCAAGGTGTCAGTAAGGACTTTTCAGAGAGCATCAATTTATAATGTCAACTACTATGCCAAAGCAAAAAAATACCCCTGGCAACTATAGCCAAAGGGCAAATGTAGACAAAACGTCAGCTCTAAACAACGAAGGAGGCAGAATTGGTTTGTTTTTTAAATTTCCGCCATTTCCTCCTCTTCTTCTTCGGCCAATGCGGGGCTGGTTGCTTCTGTTTCTTCGAGTTCATCCTTCTCTACCCGCAGGTTATCGATAATAAACTCCTGCCGGGATGGCGTATTCTTGCCCATATAATAAGCCAGGACATCGTCGATGTCCGTATCCTCATTCAGGATAACCGGCTCCAGGCGAATATTTTCGCTGATAAAGTCCTTGAACTCACCGGGAGAGATCTCGCCCAATCCCTTGAAACGGGTAATTTCCGGTTTGCCCCGAAGTTTCTGAATGGCCTGCAGTTTTTCCTCCTGGCTGTAGCAGTAGAAGGTCTTTTGTTTGTCCCGCACCCGGAAAAGAGGCGTGTCGAGAATGAAGAGGTGCCCGTTGCGGACCAGGTCCGGGAAGAACTGAAGGAAGAAAGTTAATAACAGCAGGCGGATGTGCATGCCGTCTACATCGGCGTCCGTTGCAATGACAACCCGGTTGTACCGCAGCTCATCCAACCCATCTTCTATGTTGAGGGCATGCTGCAATAAATTGAATTCCTCGTTCTCGTAAACCACCTTTTTGGTTAGGCCGTAGCAATTCAGGGGTTTCCCGCGCAGGCTAAACACCGCCTGGGTTTGTACATCGCGTGCTTTGGTAATGGACCCGCTGGCGGAATCCCCCTCTGTGATGAAAAGTGTGGTGTTGTTGCGGCCTTCATCCTCTACTTTTCGGGGGTTGTCACTGAAGTGGAGGCGGCAGTCCCGCAACTTTTTATTGTGGAGGTTGGCCTTCTTGGCGCGTTGGTTGGCCAGTTTTTTGATGCCGGCGATCTCTTTGCGTTCCCGCTCCGATTGTTTGATACGTTTTTCCAGCGCTTTGGCGACTTCCGTATTTTTATGGAGGAAGTTGTCCAGTTTCTCCTTGACGAAATTAACCACGAAAGTCCGGATGGTCGGCCCTTCCGGGCCCATATCGGTGGAGCCGAGTTTTGTTTTGGTCTGAGATTCGAAGACTGGCTCTTCTATACGGATGCTGATGGCAGCAACAATAGACGAGAGGATATCCCGCCGGTCATAGCTTTTGTTAAAGTGCTCTTGAACGGTCTTCACAATGGCTTCGCGCAGAGCGTTGAGGTGGGTGCCGCCCTGAGTAGTATTCTGGCCGTTGACGAAGGTATGATATTGCTCTCCGTAATGGTTGCCGTGGGAAATGGCAAGTTCAATATCATCGCCTTTCAGGTGAATGATGGGATATCGGAGGTTCTCGTTGCTGGCTTTTCGCTCCAGCAGGTCAAGCAGCCCGTTTTTGGAAACCAGGGTCTTACCATTGATATTGATCTTCAGGCCAGCATTGAGGTAGGCGTAGTTCCACAACTGGCTTTCCATATAGTCGGTGCGGAAACGGTACTTTTTGAAGATCTCTTCGTCGGGCCTGAAGACGACCAAAGTGCCGTTGGGGTCGCTACACTTCTTGACTTTGTGGTCTTTGGTTAATTCTCCCTGTTCAAATTCGGCGACTTTGGCCTTCCCATCCCGAACGGCCTGCACCATAAAGTATTCCGACAGCGCATTCACCGCTTTGGTGCCCACGCCGTTCAGGCCTACTGATTTTTTAAACGCCTTGGAGTCATACTTCCCACCGGTGTTGATCTTGGATACACAATCCACTACTTTGCCCAGCGGAATGCCTCTGCCATAATCTCGTATAGAGACCTGGCCATCTTCCACCTTGATGTCAATAGCCTTTCCGTGGCCCATGAAGAATTCATCGATGGAGTTATCGACTACTTCTTTGATCAGAATATAGATGCCGTCATCAGGTGCGGATCCATCCCCGAGTTTGCCAATGTACATACCGGGGCGCATGCGTATGTGTTCTTTCCAGTCTAACGACCGTATATTGTCTTCGGTATAGGTAACTTTTGACATGAACTACGTTTATACTTTTGTGTTTCTTCCTGTAAATAATGCTAAGTAGGGGGCAAAAAATGTGTTGTCGGCCTAAATTTTGCTGCAGGCACCGTAATTTCCAACAAAAAGCTGGTAAAAATGGAATAATATTCCTGTATTTTTTCCACAATGGCCTACAAAAGTAATAATTATTTCTAATAAAAACAACAAATTGTTTGAGTTGTTTAAAACATAACGTGTTGCTTTGAGCCGGAAGAATTTACTACAGCATCCATCTTTAGGCGTGTTGCGAAAAGCTATCCGCCGGGAATGGCGCCTGAAGCTGGTGTCCTCTTCATTGCTGTTGGCCTTTGGCCTTTCATTTGCCAGTTTTTTTTGGGGTGCAAGTGTCATCCTTACCCTTTTTGGGTTGGCCTGCGCTTTACTGGGCATCCGGTTTATTTTCCACCTTCTGCAAGAAAAAGGGACGAGTGGCCACCGGTTGTTCTATTTGCTGGAACACCGGCCCCGGGACATCGTCTGGGTCTACGCTGTGGTTACTCAGCGTTTGCCTTTTGGGCTTCAATTCGGCAGCAGTTGTACGATGTACTTCAAATTGATGAATGGCGATGAAGTATCGGTAGGCCTTTCGGTAAAGAATCAACGGGATGTTTCAGCAACCCTGAACCGGCTGCTGCCGCACGCCACCTTCGGTTATACCCGCGACCGCGAGCAGTGGTACATGGCCGACCCGGCAATGCTGCTCAGGCATGAGGAAGGGTAGGAGGGCAGTGCTCCATTGCTCCATTGCTCCTGAAACTATAAATTTTTCTTACGCCACTTGGCCATTTCCATTATTTTTGTGCATCTTACGGTTGCTTAATTTCCAAATATACCAAGCAAGATACCACTTACATTACCATGTTGTTAAAGATTAGCTTATGAAGGTGGCCTCTTTTTTTGCGGGAGCAGGAGGGCTGGATCTCGGTTTTGACCGGGCAGGCTTCGATGTCGTTTGGGCTAATGAATATGATAGTGATGTTTGGGAAACATATGAAAAGAACCATCCCGATACAGCACTGGACCGCCGTAGCATTACCGAAATTGACCCGTCGGATATTCCGGATGTGGATGGTATGATCGGAGGCCCGCCTTGCCAAAGCTGGAGCGCAGCCGGCAAGCTGCGGGGTATTGACGATAAGAGAGGGCAGTTGTTCTTCGATTTTATACGCATCTTGCAAGAGAAAAAACCCAAATTTTTTCTGGCGGAGAATGTAGCCGGCATGCTGTTGCCTCGGAATGAAAAGGCGCTGGACAGCATCAAAAAATTGTTTAAGGAATCCGGATATCAACTTTCTTTTCAGCTGCTGAATGCTTCCGACTACCTGGTGCCGCAGGATCGCAAGCGAGTATTTTTCGTTGGCTATCGTCATGACCTGGGCATTAGCTTTGAATTTCCGCCGCCGATAGATATGAAGCTCACCTTGCGTTCCGCCATTGGCGATCTGGTGGATAACGCGATTCCCGCAAAAAAAGGAAACTATACCAACGGAGAATGCCCTGTGCCCAACCACGAATATTTCATTGGTGATTTTTCCAGCATGTACATGTCGAGGAACCGGGTTCGGGGTTGGGACGAACTCTCGTACACCATCCAGGCTGGCGCCCGCCATGCCCCGCTCCACCCCCAGGCGCCCAAAATGGAGACGGTGGATAAGGACCGAAAACGCTTTGTACCGGGGCAGGAACATCTCTACCGCCGGCTCAGCGTTCGGGAATGCGCCCGTATTCAGGGGTTCCCGGATGACTTTGTCTTTTATTACAAAAACCTGGCGGCAGCCTACAAAATGATCGGCAACGCCGTTCCGGTACGGCTGGCGCAGGTGGTGGCTGCCAAGATCAAGGAGGATATGGATTCGCTCGCTCCAGCCCCGGAGGAGAAACCCAAAAGGAAAAAACGGAAGCGCAAGAAGATTAAGAAGTTCAGAACTTGAAAGCCTTTTAACGTACTTACCCGCCTATGGCCCAGCGCCTCTTCCAACCTGTTAGCATAGCTTCCCTCGTCTTTTTCCGTATCGTCTTCGGCATTCTGGGTTTTGCCGATGTGCTGAATACCTATATCTACTACCATTGGATGGTCGATGCATATAATCCGGAAAAATTCCAGTTTCGGTATTATGGGTTCGAATGGGTGCACCCGCTGCCTGAACCTTTTATGTCTGTCCTGTTTCTGTCGATCTGCGGGATGGCCCTTCTGGTTATGCTGGGCAAATGGTACCGCATCAGCAGCCTGCTTTTTGCGTTGGGCTTTACCTACATTTTTTTATTGGAAAAATCCCATTATCTCAACCACGGTTATTTGTTTTGCTGGATCAGCTTCGTGATGGCCTTTCTGCCGGCTCACCGGCAATTTTCGGGGGATGTGCTCCGGCGCCCGGAGCTGAAGTCAGATTCGGCGCCATACTGGTGTTTGTTTCTGCTGCAATTTTTGATGGGAGTGGCCTATTTCTACGGAGGCATTGCCAAACTCAATTCGGATTGGCTGAACGCTATTCCCCTCAGGCAATGGCTGGAACAGCGGGGCCATATTCCCGTGCTTGGGCTTTTTCTTGAGCAGGAATGGGTAGCTTTTTTTATGGCTTACGGCGGCCTGCTGCTGGATCTGACGGTTGTTTTTTTTCTCATCATCCGGAAAACCCGCCCCTGGGCTTTCGCCGCCGTCTTGTTCTTTCACTTCATGAACCACCTGGTTTTTAACATCGGCATATTTCCATTCCTCTCATTGGCCCTTACCGCGTTGTTTTTTCCGCCGGGCTTCCCGATGCATCTATACGAAAAATTCAAAGGGCGCTTGCCTTTTTTGAAAAGAGTGAAAACCTGGTGGGACGAGCGCACTGCGGGGGAAGGCTCACTGGAGGCGCCACTTTGGCAGGGGGCTGTACGCTGGCGGCAGCCTATCCTTACGGGCCTTCTGATCACTGTACTCTTCCATTTGCTGGTGCCGGTGCGGCACCACCTCTTTCCGGGAGATGTGGCCTGGAATGAGGAAGGCCACCGGTATTCCTGGCGTATGATGCTGCGTTCAAAACAAGGCTATGGCACATTTATCGTCCGGGACAAGGATACCGGAAAAGAAGAGGAAGTGGACCCGTTGGACTGGCTGGACAAAAGGCAATGCCGAAAACTCTATACCCATCCCGATATGATCCTGCAATTTGCTCACTATCTGAGAGATACTTTCCAGGAGCAAGGCAGAGAAGTCGAAGTTTTTGGTGACATCCGCATACAACTCAACTTTAGGGAGTATGGCACTTTCATTAATCCTGATACCGACCTGGCCCGGGAAGAGTGGGAATTTTTCCGACATTCTGAATGGATAGTACCGGAGAAAAGATAATCTGAGCAGGTTTTCTTATTTTTCCCAAAAAGAAAGATCTATGAACCGCCGATCGTTTGCTAAATCTCTGACTTTTTCTTTCCCTTTGCTGGCTGCCGCTCACCCTTTTTCCCGTAAGAAACGGATTTTACCGCGCCGCCTGCAGCCGGGTGACACCATTGGCATGATCACCCCGGGCAGTTATATTTCGGATGAGAGCCTGGAAAAGGCAGTCAACAATGCTCTGAAGTTGGGGTTTAACGTGAAAATGGGTAAACACATCCGCGCACAACACGGCTTCAACGCCGGCACGGATCAACAGCGTCTCGACGACCTGCACCTCATGTTCTCCGACGAAAGTGTAGCCGGCATCTGGTGTGCACGGGGCGGGTACGGCTGTTCGCGCCTTTTGCCTTTTATCGACTACAAGCTCATCGGGAGGAACCCTAAAGCGCTGATCGGATACAGCGACATCACCGCCCTTCTGAATGCGATATACCAAAAAACGGGCCTGGTAGGTTTTCACGGGCCGGTGGGTGCTTCCGAACTGACAGACTATACCGAGGCTCAGTTTCGGGCGGTAGTCATGGAAGGGCAGGCGCCTTACTCTATTCCACTTTCAACGGCCAATCAGGAAAAGGAAGAGGACGCCTACCGCACTTATGCCATCAGGCCTGGTAAGGCTACAGGAAGGCTGATCGGCGGTAATTTGTCTTTACTGGCGGCCCTGGCAGGTACGGAATACCTACCGGAAGCCAGTGGTAAACTGGTTTTTATAGAGGATATCGGCGAAAAACCCTATCGGATTGACCGCATGCTGACTCAATTGAGGCAAGCCTGGGGGCTGGGTGATGCCGCCGGCATCGCCATGGGCGTCTATGCAGATTGTCAGCCCAAGGAAGGGGAGTTGTCTTTATCACTGGAAGAAACGATCCGGGATCGTACGCAGGGCCTTGGTATCCCGGGCATATACGGGCTTTCCTTCGGGCACATAGATAATCAATGCACTTTACCGGTCGGTATTGAAGCGGAACTGGATGTGGAACAGCAAAGCCTTACTTTACTGGAGGCGGCAGTTAGGTAGGTTTTATTCGTCTTCCCCGGAAGATTGCAAAGACTGTTGCTGGACTTCAGCTACCAGTTCCGGACTGACATCTAATAAGTCACATACTTGCTCTGGAAGAAATCCCTTGTTGAGCAAACGGGCAATGCTTTTTTGTATGCCTTCCTTCAAACCTTCCTTTAA
>JAGQXQ010000164.1:0-11349 GCA_020436535.1 Phaeodactylibacter sp. | reverse complement strand
TCTTTCAAACCCTCTTCTCTGGCTTCTTCTCTGAACTGTTCCCGAAGCGCTTCCATTATTCGTTCATTGATTCCCATCGATTCATTTTTTTTGGAAAATTCGGTAATAAATTTCTCGAATTTTAGTTCATGCCCTTTTTCCCGCTTATTAAAACTAGCATAAAATCGAATAAAATTCAATACCCTTTCTACCTTTTTTCGAGTTAAACCACTTTTAAATAAACGTCTGGCGACCCTTTGTTTCAATTCCAAAAGCTGGACGCCTTTCTTTAATTTTATGCTTCCCCAGGCTGTTTCCAGGACAATAGAGAACGGATTATCCGGCAGGAGGTAGAAGTTCTCCTGCTGTTTTTCCATTAGTTTGTAAGTGTCGAATTGATAAGCCAGGTGGGTGTTCATAAAAGAATATTCAAAGGATTGGGGATGGAAACGGGGATTGTTATCCGTCAGTATGGCAATGGCATTAATTGGCCGTCGGTGTTTATCATAGATCCGGTAAAAATAAGTAAACATGCGTTCAGCAAAAAACTTGTCGGGATACCCCTGTACTTCAATATGGATCAGTATCCAATGCTCTTCTCCATCCTGGGTGCAAAGTTTCACCAATTTATCGGCATAGCGGGGATTATTCACCGATTCCGGCATAAGCTGCTCCAACTCTTTGTCCAGAAACACAATACCTCTTTTAAAATCTATTTTTTCCACCCATTCGGGGTAGAAAAATCGGAAGAAGTCATCGAAACAATCCTCAATAATTCCTTTCCAAAGTATATCTTTAGTGACCTTTGAACCCATCAGAGCAGAGCATTTTCAACAAGATACCACTTTTTTGATTTTGAAACAAAAAAATTGAAACAAAAAAATGCAATTAAAAATTCACACCTACCAACTACAACTCAAGCATACCTTTTCCATCTCCCACGAATCCCGGGATGTGATGCCCAGCCTCATTGTCGAACTCTCCCAAGACGGCTACTCCGGCTACGGGGAGGCGACGGAAACTCGCTACTACGGCGTAACCCTGGAAGGAATGATAAAAACCCTGGAACAATTGAAACCGGTTATTGAAAAGACTCCTCTTGTCACTCCGGAATCATTTTGGGAAACCATGCACGATCACCTGGCCGATAACCCTTTTGTTCTCTGTGCCCTGGACCAGGCCGCCCACGACCTCTACGGCAAGCTTCGGGGTAAACCGGTTTATGAACTTTGGGGCCTGAAGCTGGAAAATATGCCCCTGTCCAACTTTACGATCGGGATGGCCAGCATCGAAAAGATGGTTGAAAAGATGGAAGAGCAACCCTGGCCGATCTACAAGGTAAAGCTGGGCACGGATCACGATATCGAGATTATTGAAGCATTGCGGGAACATACCGGCGCCATTTTCCGGGTAGACGCCAATACCGCCTGGACAGCTGAACAAACCATTGCCAATGCGCCCCGCCTGAAAGAGCTGGGGGTGGAATTCATCGAGCAACCTCTCAAAGCCAACGACTGGGAAGGTATGAAACTGGTTCATAGAGAGAGCGTGCTGCCGGTGATCGCCGACGAAAGTTGCCACATCGAAGCGGATGTAGCCTATTGCTATGGTTTTTTCCACGGCGTGAACGTCAAATTGATGAAATGCGGTGGCCTGACTCCGGCCCGCCGCATGGTGGAACATGCCCGCCGGCTGGGCATCAAGGTAATGGTTGGTTGCATGACGGAGTCGTCGGTTGGTATTTCAGCTATTGCCCAATTGCTGCCTTTGCTCGACTACGTGGATATGGACGGAGCCTTGCTCCTGAGCAATGACCCGGCAACTGGCGTAGCGTTGGCCGATGGCCAGGCGTACTTTCCCAAAGTGAATGGCACCGGAGCTGGGTTGAAAGCATAAGAGCGGAGCATGAGTGATAAAAACAGGATACTGGAAGCCCTGCCGGGGAGGAGTATTGATATCGATGGAACGCCCTTTCTTTACTTTAGCGGCACCTCCTACCTGGGTATGTCGCGAAATGAAGCTTTCCAGGAGCTGTTGAAGGAAGGGCTGGCTCGCTACGGCGCCAATTTCGGAGGGTCCCGCCTGGGTAATATCCGTTTCGCCGTATTTGAAGAGGCGGAGGCATGGCTATCCAGTTTTACCGGTGCGGAAGCCTGTCTTACAGCCTCTTCCGGCTCCCTGGCGGGCCGCCTGCTGGTTGAACACCTCCGGGGAAAGACGGCTTTTTATTTTGCTCCCGGTACGCATCCTGCTCTTTGGGGAGCGGGAGAGTACTACGAAGGGGCTTTCGGGAATTGGGTGGAATACATGCTCCATAAGGCGGCCGATGGCCCGGAACCAATGGCACTCTTTACCAATTCGGTAGATCCACTGTTGGTGCAAAAAAATTCCTTTGAATGGTTGGGCCACCTGGCGGGCAACCGTCCGATAACGATAGTGATAGACGACTCTCACGGCTTCGGTGTTTGCGGGGCCAGTGGTTCCGGAGTGTGGACGGAGTTGAGCGCTCCGGATAACGTAGAAGTAGTGGTGATCAGTTCGCTGGGTAAGGCACTGGGCATTCCCGGAGGAATGATACTGGGCAGCCGGGGCCTGATAGAGGCAATCTGGCACAGCCCCTTTTTCGGCGGAGCTTCTCCACCGCCGCCAGCCTTTTTGTATGCCATGCTCAAGGCAGCGCCGCTGTACCAGTCGGCGCATCGAAAACTGCTGGCAAATATCCGCCGTTTTGAAGGGCTAACCAGCCGTTTTGGGTTTTTGCATTCCTTTGGCGATTACCCCGCTTTTTATACCCCGGAGGCCGCTTTGGCGCCCTGGCTGGAACAAAAAGGTTGCCTTATCTCTCAATTTGCCTATCCCACGCCGGAAGATGAGCCCGTAACCCGCATCGTACTCAGCGCCTTGCATGAAGAAAAGGATATTGACTATCTTGCCGGGGCTATTGAAGAATATGCAGGTGGCATATAGAGGAAAAAGGAAAGCTCTGTTTTGGCCAAACCGGTTTTCGGTATCCGCAAGTCAGTGTTCGCGCCTTCGGAGCCGAACGGCTGAATGCCGCTCGCAGGCCAGGTAAAACTGCCGAATTTCGAACAGCGAATACCTTGCCAGCGGAAAGTTGTGTCCTCCAGATTGAACACCCGCAGCAAAAATACTGAGCTATGAAATATACCCTTTTGGCCCTGGCCCTGCTGTTTAGCACCCTGGCTTTCTCACAGGAAAATATTTTGCAAAAGCTGCTTGACAACTCTGCCGACAGCCTCCTGCAGGAAGTGCTGCGCCGCCCGGAACAGTTTCAGCTACAGCTGATCTATACCCGGATCGACCGGGATGCGGAGAATCAGCCCAGTTTTACCTCCTATCACTATGATGTCGATTCCAACCTTTATTTCTATCCGGCCAGCACCGTAAAAATGCCCGCTGCTTTTCTGGCGCTGGAAAAACTGAACGAACTCAATATTCTGGGGTTGGACAAATACACCCCTATGCAGACAGAAGCTGCCCGTTCGCCGCAGACTGCCGTAACTCGCGATACCAGTTCTGAGAACGGGCTGCCCTCCATTGCCCACTACATCAAAAAGATCTTCCTCGTTAGTGATAACGACGCCTTCAACCGGCTCTACGAATTTCTGGGGCAGGAATACCTCAACCGAAAACTCTATGAGAAGGGCTACAAGAACCTCCGGATCATCCACCGGCTCTCCGTCACCGGCTTTGATGTGGAGGGCAACCGATATACCAACCCGGTAAGCTTTTATAAAGGGGATACATTATTGTATCACCAGGGAGAAGTGTACAGCTCTTATTACCCTGGCCTGAAGCTAAAGGAGCAGGTGCGGGGCGTCGCTTACATGGATGGTGACGGGACGATCATCCCTGAGCCCTTTGATTTCCGATACAAGAACTTTGTGTCCCTTCAGGATCTGCACGATATTTTGAAGGCGGTGATGTTCCCGGACGCGACTCCTCCAGAAAGGCGGTTCAACCTTACGGCGAAAGACTACCGTTTTTTGTGGAAGTACATGTCCCTGTTGCCCCGGGAAAGCGATTATCCCCGATACCAGGAATGGGACAGCTACGTCAAATTCTTTCTCTTCGGCGACAGCAAGGACTCCATCCCCGATCACATCCGCATTTTCAACAAGGTGGGCGACGCCTATGGCTTCCTCACCGATGTAGCCTATGTGGTGGATTTCAAAAACAAGGTGGAGTTTTTGCTGGCCGCCAATATCCACGTCAATAAAAACCAGACGTACAACGATGGGGAGTACGAGTACGACGAAATCGGCTTTCCGGTGCTGGCGCGGCTGGGGCGGATGGTTTATGAGTATGAGTTGGAGCGGGAGCGGGAGTATACTCCCCATTTGTATTATTTGAAATAAAACCTGTCGGATAAGGCAGGATTAAATGAGAAGAGGCGGCTCACCCCTTCACCCCCAGCCCCGGCCCCTCCATCGGGTACAACACCCCTTCCTCCAAACGGATCATGCCTACGAAAGGGTCGTCGATAAGGTCGAAATGGCCGTCGAGGTCAGCGTAGAGAATATTGGGGCGAGACAGGGCGAAGTGCAGGCCCGCGGCAATACCCAGGGCCGATTCGTCCATGCAGCCGACCATCGCCTCTACGTTATCGGCCTTGGCCACGGAGTTGATGTGCAGAGCCTCCATGATGCCGCCCACTTTCATCAGTTTGATGTTGATCATATCGATACACCCGTTGCTGGTGAGGTGGAAAACATCTTTTAAGGTCATCAGGCTTTCGTCGGCCATGACGGGGACAGACACATTGGCGGAGACTTCCTTGATCAGTTCATCGTTGTGGCGGTCGGTAGGTTGCTCCAGTAGTTCTACCCGGGCGGTGCTGGTCCGGTTGATGAAGGCAATGGCTTCCTTAACGGAATACCCCTGGTTGGCGTCAAAACGGATTTCAATATCCTTGCCAACTTTTTCACGTACGAGCATTACTTTTTCCACATCCTCCTCCAGGCTGGCGCCTCCCTTGATTTTTAATATACGGAAACCTTTGCTCATAAATGCCTCCGCCCGTTCTGCGGTTTCCCGCACGGGAAGAATACCGATGGTGATGCTGGTCGGGATACTGGTGCGGAAGCCACCCAATAGCTTATAGAGGGGTTCCCCAGCCTGTTGCGCCATCAGGTCGAAGAGCAGCATGTCTACCATGGCCAGGGCGGAGTGGGCATTGGGGATATAATTTCTCAACTCCTGCAGCAATAAGGCATAGCGGAAGGGGTCCTGCCCCCGCAGGAAAGGCTCGATGGTGTCGTTGTAGGTGCGCACGACCATCTCTGCGGTTTCTCCGGTCACCTCCAGGTCGGGCGATGCGCAGCCCCAGCCGGTCAGGCCATTGTCCGTTGTCGCTTTCAGGAAAACATTGGGCGCCGTATCGATGGTTTCGTAGGCGATCGTATAGGGTTCCGCGAGGCGCATATGGTGCGCCCAGCATTCGAGTTGTATTATTTTCATGGTATTGCTTTGTCAGACAGTGCCATTCAGTACTTGCGTTGATGCATATCCTCCAATTTACTACTTTTAATATCCTCAATGAACTTTACAAGATGATCCACCATGATGTCCCACATCTGTTGCCCCTTTTTGGCAGTGGCCTGGCTGGGGGCGCCCATGACGCCGCTTTTTGAGATCTTATGGGTGCGTACATACCAGGGCAGGCCGTTGGCGGAAGTGAAATCCATGTAGCTGCTGCCGAACTGTAGAATCTCATCCACCGCTTTGTCCATCTTTACCATATCAGGCCGGATAGCCAGTGTGGTGCTCGTTTCGATCTCTCCGGCGTGGATGTCATTAGGGGTGTCGGTAAGGCGATAAATATCTTCGTCGCTGGTTTCTCCGGTATCTACACAAACAAAAATGTGAGCGTCCCGGTTGATCATCTGAGCGGCGAAGTTGAGGGTCGGAGCATTGTCTCCATGCCCATTGAGAATGAGCAGTTTTTTAATGCCGTTCTGCGCCAGGCTCATGCCAATATCATAAACAAACCGCGACAGCGACTCATTGCTCACACTAATGGTGCCCTTGAAGTCCTCGTGGTGGTAAGATACGCCAAAGGGAATAGGGGGCAACACGAAGGGCTTGGGGTCGCTGCAGGCTTTCGCTACTTCGATGGCAAGGTGGTTGGCGTCAAAGTAGTCTATATCCACCGGCAAGTGCGGCCCGTGCTGCTCGATGGCGCCGCAAGGCAGTATAGCCATATCAATGGTCTTCAGCCGGTTTTTAATCTCCGGCCAGGTGAGATGCTCCCACATGAAGCTCAGCGGTTCAGAGTTGCTATTTTTGGTCTGCATAATGTTTATCCTTTTTTCAGTACGCGTATCAGGTTAGAAACGGATGGAAATGATAACAAAGGCCGGCAAGGTAGGTACTTCTTTCAATCTATCTCAGTCTAGTTACATAAGAGTGCAAGATCGTAGAAAAGTCACTGTCTGCCGAGGGGGATAATTGTGGCGCCCTATTTTAATTGGCCTAAATGGCAGGTCAAATATCCCTTATCAAACCGCTCCCTTTGTCGTCCTACTCCCGCACGGCCTTATACAACACTTCATGAATACGCGGCCGGATATTCAGCCGGTAGATCTTTGGATTGTCCCGGGTAGGGTAGACCCGGTTGGACATAAAAATGTACAACAGGCCCGCTTCCGGGTCTGCCCATGTAAAGGTGCCGGTATAACCAGAATGGCCGAAACTCTCCGGGCTGGCTTCCTGAGCGACGGAGCTTGTCTTGGGGTCATACTCGATCAGGGGCTTATCAAAGCCCAGGCCGCGGCGGTTCCCCTCTTCGCAGTATTGGCAGCGGGTGAATTCCCGGACAGAGGCCTCTGCAATATATTGCTTTCCGCCATAGGCGCCGTAGTTGATATACATCGTCATCAGTTTGGCGAGGTCGTTGGCCGAGGCGAACAGGCCGGCATTGGAGGAAACGCCGCCCATCATAGCCGCGCCTTCATCGTGCACCCTTCCGTGGATCTGTACCATTCGGAAGAAAGTGTCCCGTTCAGTAGGCACGATCCGAGCTCGGGGGAAAAAACGCAGGGGGTTGTAGGTAAGGGTGTAGGCGCCCAGCGGATGGTAGAAGGTTTCCTTCAGGTAGCGTTCGTACTCCTCACCCGTGAGGCCTTCCACGATCTCGGGTAGCAGATAAAAGAGCAGGCCGGAATAAACATAGCCTGGCTCTTCATTGAGCGGCGATTTTCGGATGGCCTTATAGATCTGCTTCTTGTAATTGCGGTGCAGCCACAGTTGATCTGTTACATAAATTGGAAAGCGGGCCGAAGAGTCCGTTTTGAACGTGCACCATCGGAAGCGGTAATCGTTGATGCGTTCATTGTCCCAGCCTTTGCGCCAGGGGTAGCGGGCGTTACCTCGCAGCGTGCCCTTCCAGTATGGGATCCATGGCCGGAGACGAGCGTTGTGAGCCAGCATCGAACGGTAGGTCAGGCCTTCTTTATTGGAATGGCCGAGCTGAGGAAAGTATTGCTTCAGCGGGGCATCCAGTTCGAATTTTCCCTGTCCGTGTAAACGCATTAGAGCCGGCAGGGAGGAAGTAACTTTAGAGACGGACGCCAGGTCATAAATATCGGTTGTAGACACAGCCTGCAGGCTGTCGTAGGTATGGTAACCGAAGGCCCGGTGATATACGACATTTCCATCTTTGGCGACCAGCACCTGCGCGCCGGGGAAGGCGCCGGCCCGGATTCCTTCCTCCACAATGGCCTGAATGCTATCCTCCAGCAATTGGGCGTCCATGCCGGCGTAAGCGGGGGGAGTGTAGCGCAGCCGAAGTTCCCCCTCGCTGGACAGGCCATCTCCCTGGTGGAAGGTAGTGCCGCGCAGCGGCGCGGCCATTTTCGCCTTGGCGCCCAGGCCGCCAAAAATAATTTGGGCAGCTACACTGGGTGCATACTCCAGGCGGTTGGGAGCTATGATCAGCCGTCGGGCCGGCAGCAGGGCCGGCACGGCCTGAAATATTGTTCCATCTCCATGGATGACGACGATGGCCCGCTGATACCCGCCAATAGCCTCCAGCAGGCGCCCTTGACCGTAGGAAGCCGGTAAATGGCCGGAAATAGTATAATCCATCACTTCAACAACCAGTAGGTTGTACTGGGCTTCCAATCCTTGTAACCAGGCTTCCGCTTCATCCTTACTCCTGACGAGGGGCATATCGAGCTTCGCAATGGGCATGTACTTCTGAAGGGTAGGGTAGAAGCTATCTGAAAGCGGGCTGCCGATACCCAGGTACGCAACACGGAGGGTATCCAGCCCTTGCAGAGGGATAAGCCCGCCTTCATTGCGCAACAGGATGACCGCTTGCTCTGCCTGTTTGAAAGCCGCCGTACCATCGTCCAAAGTATCTGGCTGGCCATTCGCAGGGCTCAGAAAGACTAACATAAGAGAGGCTAAAAGGAGGTATAACCTTAATGTTATGCCAGTACGCTTTTGACTCTTCCTTCCAGCATTCCAATATTCCGGCCCTCCAGTAATCCTTCTGTTTTTCATATTTAAGCCACCATTTCTTTTTTCAAGTGCCAACATATATCGTATATTTTCGTGTTCCTGCGAAAAACAAATATCCGAAAATCATTCCATCTATGCGATTGAAACTGCTGTTCATCTTTTTACTGCTGGGCGTTGCGCTTTACGCACAGAAAAGTAGTGAAAAAAAATTGGCCGAACTGAGCCAACTATTCAATAGTTCGGACGTCTTCCCTCGCATATTTACCGGCTTTGCCCTCTACGACCCGGAAAGCCAAAGCCTGGTTTTTGAAAAAGATGCGGAAAAATATTACACCCCGGCATCAAATACCAAGATCCTTACTTTCTACACGGCACTTAAAGTACTGGGGGATTCTATTCCAGCGCTGCGGTACATTGAAAAGGGCGATTCGGTTATCTTTTGGGGAACGGGCAACCCTTTATTCCTGCATCCTGCCCTGCCCCAGGACAGCAGCCTGTTGGAATGGCTGGGCGACACCACCCGGCAGTTGTTCTTTTCTACGCACAATTTTAAAGAGGAGCGCTTCGGCCCCGGCTGGGCCTGGGATGACTACAACGATTATTACCAGGCGGAACGATCTTCCTTCCCCATATATGGCAATACGGCCTTTTTTGAACGGGACAGCCTTGCCGAAGGGTTCGTTGCTCACCCTGGCTACTTTCAGGGCCACATCGCCTTTAATCCCCGGCTGGACAACCACCGTCCTCTTATCCGGCGGCGGGAACATACCAATATTTTTGACTACAACAGCCGCGCCCTCACCGGCCTGCCCTTTTCCCGGGAAGTTCCTTTCATTACTGCTCCGCAGATAATAGCGGATCTGCTGGCGGATACCCTCGGCCGGCCGGTACAATTGATCGACCTGATGAATGTAACACCGGAAGAGGCCAAAACCTTGAATTCGCCACTCCCTGATACACTCTACCGCCGGCTGATGCAGGACAGCGACAACTTCATTGCCGAACAACTGCTGCTGGCCTGCTCAGAAAAGGTGAGTGGTAGCCTGAACAACCGGGAGGTCATCCGCTACGCCAGTGATAGCCTTTTCCGCCCGATTCCCGATGCGCTCGTCTGGAAGGACGGCTCAGGGCTGTCTCGTTACAACCTGTTTACTCCCCGCTCCATAGTGGGCGTCCTGGAGCTGATCTACCGGGAGCTGCCCCGGGAACGCCTCTTCAATATTTTCCCTGCCGGCGGTGTCTCGGGCACCATCAAGGATTTTTATGCTGATAAGAAGCCTTACCTGTACGCTAAAACGGGCACCCTCAGCAACCGCCATTGCCTGAGCGGTTACCTGCTGGCCAAAAGTGGCAGGGTGTACATCTTCAGCTTTATGAATAATAATTATCTGGGGAGCCCCGAGCCGGTGAAGAAGGAGATGGAGGTAATACTGTGTTTTATTAGAGATAATTTTTGAAGAAAAGTACAACGAGATGTGGAAACGGGCAAGTGTGAGATCATCAGCTAATATCATTCGGATGAGGCATACTGTACATTGGGTCACCCCACTGTTGTTGTGGATATCTTTTGTCGCTATCCCAGAGTGCGCCGCCCAATACAATATTGACGCTCACCTGCTGCTACCTCACCTTCTTTCTTGCGATAAGAAACCATTAAAGGGGCCAGTGCGCGCTATCACCGAGAAGCAGGAAAACTGGATTTACGGCAAAGAGTTGGTTACAGTTTTTTATATGGAATGCGATGAACAGGCACGGATAAAGTTATTGGACAACAAGCTTTATGGGGTCCGCACTTATTACCACTATCGGCCTGAAGGCCGGCTGCAAAGTACCGGGAACTATTGGAATGGTACGCCTCTGGATTCGATCGTTTACGCCTATAACGATGACGGTAAGGTGCGTGCTACTTTACATTACGGCCCCGGCCGGAGTACCCTGGACGAGGTAAGGGAAATCCGCTATGACAGTACCGGGATGCCGGTGATGGTGTCGGCCAGAAATGTGAAGCGCACGGCGATTGAGCAGGTAATAGGCATTGGCGAAAACTACATCGACATTTCCTGGCGCCTTGACCTACTGCCTCCCCAGTTGTTTCGCTACCCTTACGACCCTGGACAGGGCTGCATCATCAGCTACGACCGTCGTATTGAGAATGCCAATGGGAAAAAAGTCATGGAAATAGCGGAAGGGCCGGGCCGGAAAAACCGAATATTTATAGAGGAATACGAATATGACGAAATGGGCAACTGGACCGTATGCCGATATTACAATGTAAAAAAAGGCAAAAAACTGCGGCCCCGGAATAGGTACCTGATGCGGGTGCGGGAGATTGAGTACCGGTAGGCCGGTTGTATTGGGAAATAAACAATAATTTCCTTTTGATCCTCCCCTAACCCCCGCTGGCGGCTACGAGTTGTACACAAGTCTTGCCTACTGAGTACTCTGTAAATTAAGTAAATTCTCGTTCATGAACGATGTATTTTCGTTCTAACCTAGGAACACTCGGAGCCTGATAGCGTTAGCTATCAAGGAGAGGACGAGACGACGGGTGGGGCGTAAAGACACGTTCAGAAGCATAAGATATTTATTTTACAGAGTACTTAGTACTCTGTAAAATAAGTAAATCATCGTTTGCCTCGCTCGCCTCCCAGCCTCCTAAAGGAGGTGCAGCCACCCGCAATTCAATCAATATTGGTATTTGCGGGAAGTGGTTCTCCCTTTAGGGAGTTAGATGGCTGCGAGGGGATGTGAAGAAACTTATTTTACAGAGTACTTATTTCTATTGGAGAGGAGTTAGAGTTTGTTCCTCTAATATTCGGGCCAACCCGGAACGGGATTGTACAAAAAGGAGTAAGGCCTTAGTTTGACTTTACTATTTTTTCC
>JAGQXQ010000640.1 GCA_020436535.1 Phaeodactylibacter sp. | reverse complement strand
AAAGCTAACTGCTGAATAGTTACTTGAATAGTTACAAATAATTCATTATCCAAAAAAAGCGAAATGAGATTAGGTTTACTTTTTACCTTTTTTGTGGCAACACAAGTCCTTCTTGCTCAAACTTTTACAGAAGTGCCTCCGGCCTCTGATTTTGAAGGCGTGAGTGCAGGTGCCATCGCCTTTGCGGACGTGGACGGCGACGGGGACAGCGATGTGCTGATTACAGGGCTTGACGGTTCATTGGAGCCAATTGCGAAACTGTATACCAATGACGGTACGGGCAGCTACACCGAAGTGGTGGGCACCCCATTTGACGTTGTTTACAATAGTTCCGTTGCTTTTGCGGACGTGGAGGGCGACGGGGACAGCGATGTGCTAATTACGGGTGAGAACGATTCAGCTCGAATCGCAAAACTGTACACCAACGACGGTACGGGCAGCTTTACCGAAGTCATGGGCACTCCCTTTGACGGCGTTACTGTAGGTTCCGTCGCCTTTTCGGATGTGGACGGCGACGGTGACAACGATGTGCTAATAACGGGTACGAGCAATCCAGGGCGCATTGCGAAACTGTATACCAACAACGGTACGGGCAGTTTTTCCGAAGTCATGGGCACTCCATTCGCCGGTGTTTCCAGAAGTTCCATTGCCTTTGCGGACGTGGATGGGGACGGTGACAGCGATGTGCTGATCACGGGCGACGGAGGTGCAGTAGGGGAAATTGCGAAATTATATACCAACGACGGGATGGGCAGCTTTACCGAAGTCATAGACACCTTCTTTGTCGGTGTTTCCAATAGTTCCATTGCTTTTTCGGACGTGGACGGCGATGGCGACAGCGATGTGTTGATAACGGGCCAGCAAGATTTTTTCGAAGGATTTGCGAAACTGTACACCAACGACGGAACGGGCAGCTTTGCCGAAGTTATGGGCGCCCCCTTTGACGGCGTCTACAATAGTTCTATCGCCTTTTCGGACGTGGACAGCGACGGTGACAGCGATGTGCTGATAGTAGGTGAGAACGATTCAGAGCGAATTGCGAAACTGTACACCAACGACGGCGCGGGCAGCTTTGCCGAAGTTATGGGCACCAACTTTGACGGCGTTGATAGGGGTGCTTCCATTGCTTTTTCGGACGTGGATGGCGATGGTGACAGCGATTTACTGATAACGGGGAGGAACAATTCATTTGAGCGAATTGCGAAACTCTACACCAACGACGGTATGGGCAACTATCCCGTAGTTCTGCCTCCTCCTTTTGAAGATGTTGGTGCTAGTTCCATTGCTTTTTCGGACGTGGACGGCGACGGTGACAGCGATGTACTGATTACGGGAGTAACCAATTCAGGGCGCATTTCGAAACTGTACACCAACGACGGTGCGAGTATCTTTACCGAAGTCATGGGTACCCCCTTTGAAGCCGTTGCTTCGGGTTGCATAGCTTTTTCGGACGTGGATGGCGACGGTGACAGCGACGTACTGATTACGGGAAGAACCAATTCAGGGCGCATTTCGAAACTGTACACCAACGACGGCATGGGCAGCTTCACCGAAGTCACGGGCACCCCCTTTCCCGGTGTTTCTGTGAGTTATGTTGCCTTTTCGGACGTGGACGGCGACGGCGACAACGATGTATTAATAACAGGTGCGTCCAATCCGGGACCAGAAATTGTGAAACTGTACACCAATGACGGGATGGGCAACTTTACCGAAGTCACGGATACTCCTTTTAACAACATTAAGGTGAGGCGCTTTGCCTTTTCAGACGTGGACGGCGACGGTGACAGTGACCTGCTGATGATAGGCCGGAACAATTCAGGGCCGCCGTTTGCCTTATTTGCGAAACTGTACTCTAACGATGGTACGGGCAGCTTTACCGAAGTTATGGGCACCCCCTTTGAGGGTACTGAATCAAGTGCCATTGCTTTTTCGGACGTGGACGGCGACGGTGACAGTGATGTACTGATTACGGGTGCTATCAGTCCAGGTGTAAATATTGCGAAACTGTACACCAACGACGGCACGGGCAACTATACCGAAGCCACAGGTACCCCCTTTGCCGGCGTCTACTATAGTTCCATCGCCTTTTCGGACGTGGACGGCGACGGTGACAGCGACGTACTGATTACGGGTGCTATCAGTCCCGATACATATATTGCGAAACTGTACACCAACGACGGTACGGGCAGCTACACCGAAGTCATGGGTACTCCTTTTGACGGTGTTGCCGGAGGTTCCAATGCCATTGCCTTTTCGGACATTGACGGCGACGGTGACAGCGATGTGCTGATTACAGGCGGTATCAGTCTGGCTAAAAGTATTGCGAAACTGTACACCAATGACGGGGCCTTAACTTCATCGGTTGAAGCGCAAAATACACTCGATTTGGACTTTGTGGTTTATCCAAATCCCACCGCAGCAACTCAACTAAACATCCGTTATCAAGCGAACGAAAACAGCTTGACGACGGTACAAGTATTTGACGGGAATGGCCGCCGGTTGATACGGCAGCAAAGACGCGCTGCAATTGGTCAACAAATCTTTTCCATTGACATTACCTCTTTGGTTCAGGGTATTTATTTCGTTGAGTTGGAGGATGGTAAAAAAAGAGGGGTTGCCAGGATCATAGTGCAATAAAAAGAAGGCTGCTAAGTACAAACAAGAGAAAAAATGAAATCATCGGAAAATATAAAGTTTGTTCTCATGAAACTACCCGCTCTCCTAATTGCTTTTCTCTTTATGCTACCCTCCCTGCTGCACAGCCAGTGGCAGCCGCTGGAAAGCCCGCCCGGCACAGATCCTCTCGATCTGGTAGAGTCGGACGGCCGCATCTTTGCCCATACGACATCAGGGTTGTATTTTTCTGACAATCAGGGTGATAGCTGGACAAACAGTTTCTCCGGTGGCCTGGAGCGCGGCTTTACCAGTTTCGTTCAGGCAGCCGGGCAAACCGTCATTTGCCGTATCCAGCCGGTTCAAGGTGGCGACTATCAAATCCTCATTAGCAATAATAATGGAGACAGCTGGTCGCTGTTACCCCTGCCGGAGGGAACGAACTACCGCAGCCTGGCTTTTAATGGTGAGGTGATCATTTACCGAACCCTGACCCTGCCCATCTTAGTTTATCTTTCGTACGACCTGGGGGAAAACTGGACGTTGCTGGATGGTGCCGAATGGCCCTTTTCACCCGACCAGCTTTTTACTGCCGGGGGAGTCTTTTTTTGCCGGGGCGTTCAGGGCGGGTTTTGGCGTTCCGACCCTTTAGCCGCCAATTGGGAAAACCTGCCACTGGATGTGGGCCCGAATGACTATATTCGGGTTTATAATGAAAATGGCCTGCTCTTAGCGGGCACTGAGCAGGGAGCAATCCATTACAGCCTGGATGATGGACAAACCTGGAACACATCGGCCTCTTTCAGCGATTTCAGCAGTAGTGGTGATGGTTTCTGGGCAAGAGGCGATAGCCTTTATACCATACATAATGGCAGCGTGTATGTCAGCAATGACCAGGGCGCCACCTGGGCTGGAATCTCTGCCCTGAGCTTAAGATTCAGGGACCTTCTCCTGCTGGACGGCCAGAATCTGTTTGCTAAAACCACCGGTATTTATAAGTCTCCGGGCCTTTCCCAACCTCCGGTTCCCAGCATGTCGGGCATCCAGGGCCTGGGTGTTGACGATTATGCCTTAGTTGGAAACCGGTTGTTCTATTATAATAGTACTGACAGGAGCATTAAGTCGGCAACTATAGATGCAGGTGGCATCCAGATGGATAATACGGTTTTTAGCGACTTTACCTTGGATGAAATGATAGGTGTGAATGACGACCTGTTTGTGAATGAATCTGTTATCTCGGGTCTCTCTAATGTGCGCCATCGCATTACCCGCGTGTCATCTGACGGTGAGCAGAATGTAATTCATGAAAGTAACAACGGCCCCTGGCTGGCCAGCGACCATCTGAAATATGCGGACGATAAGTTGTTCTACTTCAATTCGGGTTCGGCGTGGATTTATTCCACTGACCGGGGGGAGAGCTGGCAGAACGGCTCTGCACTCAACCCGATATCGTGCTACGATTATGAGCGCCACGAAGACGCTGTATTTAGTATTGTCCCGAATGGAGTCATGCGGCGGCGCGATGGAGAAGCCAACTGGTCGCTGGTCAATAACGGACTGGACTTTGAGACTTTTCCGTTGAGTAATGGTGTTCTCGATACCCGCCTGGTGAGTACGGAGGGGGCGCTTTTCCTGTTGCTGGGGCGGGGAGACAATGATTTTATCGAATTCTATGTCAGCCACGATGGAGGAGACAGCTGGCAGGCTACCGCCACCGATCTGCCGGATATTATCCTTCCCTATCTCAATGCCCCGCAAGGGGTAAAGAATATTGTCGCTATCGGTGGTTACCACATCATGGCCCTGCGCGATGTAGGCATTGCCATTTCCGCCGACCAGGGACTCAACTGGGCCATCTATAATGACGGCTTGCCCACCGATGAAGTGAATCAGATCGAAGTACACGATGGAAGGATCGTCGCGGCTACCCGCCGCTACGGGTTTTGGGAACTTTATCCTGCGGACATCCGGCTGCGGCAGGTAAACGGCCGGGTTTTTTTTGATGAAAACACCAACGGGCAGTTGGATGCCGGAGAGATTCCGGTTCCTAATGTAAAACTCCTGCTGGAGAATACCGAAGACATTGCATTTTCCAACCACGAAGGCGAATACCGGCTTTCCTTTATCGGGGAGGGCATTTTCGGCCCTGTGCTCGAAAACCCTTATCTTGTTGCCGTTCCTGCCAGCCACCAAACGGCCGATAGCGGCCCGCTCGACTTTGCGCTTCAGCTCAATGGGGAAGGGCCCGACATCAGTGTTAGCTTGCATACCGATGAGGTGCACCGCCCCGGCTTTCCCATCCGATACTATCTGCAATATCAAAACCTGTCCGGCCCGGTCAATAGCGCCAGTTTAAGGCTGGATTTCTTTCCTGAACTCAACTACGATGGGGCCAGCCAGACTCCGGCACAGGTTGATGGCAACAGTATCCGGTTTGAGTTGGGGGCGCTACCCCTCCTGGCCAGCGGTACGATCGCTGTTGATTTCACGCTCGATCCGCTTGCATCCCTGGGGAGTATTGCCAGGAGCACCCTCACCGCCACCCTGCTGGACGTCGACGTTGACCCCACCAATAATGAAGCAATATTAGAAGATATTGTGGTGGGATCCTACGACCCTAATGATATCCAGGTTAGCCATAAAGTGCTGTCTCCTGCGGAGGTGATGAATGAGCAGATTTTGCGCTACCGGATCCGTTTTCAGAATACGGGAACCTATCCTGCGGAGCGGGTAGTCGTCAGAAACGCCATACCAGAAGAACTGAACCTGAGCAGTATTGCCCGTATAGCATCCAGCCATCCCATGGTTATACAACGGGAAGGGAGGCGGGAGTTGGCCTTCGTTTTTGATGATATTCAATTGCCCGACAGCACCAGCAATGAAGCAGGCAGCCATGGTTTTATCGAATATGATATCCGGGTTCACCGCGATCTGATCCCCGGGGATAGCATCCAAAACCAGGTGGCTATCTATTTTGATTTCAACCCACCCATCATCACGAATATTGCGCTAACCGTAGTCGAAGAACTCAGCAGTACGGGTTCACTTACCCATGGCCGTCAACCTTTATTACTGGCGCCTAACCCGGTTGCCGCCGGAACGCCCGTTCAGCTATTGGCCTCTGGCCAAAGCGGGGTACTCTGCCTGTTCGATCAGTCGGGGCGCCTCCTGAGAAAGGTAGATCATTTTGTAACAGATAGGGACTTTATCACAACGCGGGACCTGGCGCCTGGTAGTTACTGGATCATTTTATATACAAATAGAGGAGGGGTTGCGGCGAAAATGATAGTGCACCCTTCATGAAGTTGCAAGTCCGGATGTTCTGGAGCGCGGGCCGCTAGGAGCCTGTCGGAGAAGTGTTGGTGAGCCGAGAAAGAGGAAATATTGTTCTGAACAAGGCGCCGAGGAAGGAACATAGTGGAGCTACGTGACTGACGAGCAACGCAGTGCAGAACAATATTTGCCGTTCGCAGTCCATCAAGTGCTTCTCCGACAGGCTGCTAGTGCCGCAGTCAGAAATTTAATATTGTTTATGAAATAACCGGCCAATGGCGCCTGGCTTTGCCTCGGTCCTAGCTCCTCCGCTGAGTAGCTTCCGCCGGCGGCCGTAGCCTTTGGCGGAAGGGCCTCGGCGCTCGCGGAAAGGATGGCCAGGCGCCTTCTCCCTTTTTCTCCCTTCAGGGCTGGGGCAAAAAAAAGGGAGAATTCGAAAGAAGTTGTTAATAAATTTTCAACCGGCGGCACTACTGGCCCGCCACCTCCTAAAAAAGGAAGTGTCGGAATTCGATGTTTGCGACTTTCGCCAGCGCCCGCGTTCTTGTTATGAGCCCCTGAAATTAGCCACCCTTTGCTCTACCCATCCAGCAATCTAACCATCCACCCCTACTGCCTTTTCCGCATATCCCGCTCTATCACCTCCGCGACCTGGTTTACCTTCAGGTTTTTGGCGATGATGGTGCGGTCCGGGTTAAGGACATAGAGCTCCGGGGTGATGTCCACAAAGTATTTGCCGTAAATGGCCTTGTTGGTGGGGTCGAACACATTGGGCCAGGCATCCATGCCGGTTTTTTTGAGGTAGGCTTTCCATTCCTCTGTATTGGTGTCGACCCCAATGCCAAAAACTTCCACACCCTTATTTTTCCATTCCTGGTAGAACTGTACCAGTTTGGGGCTTTGCTCCTGGCAGTGTTCGCAGTCCGGGTTGAACATGTAAACCACTACATAAGGCGCCTTGATGTCTGAGATGGCATACATCTTTCCATCCGGGCCCTGCGCCTGTACGTCGGGCCCTTTGTGGCCGACCAGGCTGCCGGCCATTTCATTGGCGCGCAGTTGCAAGGAGTACACTTCTGCGCTATCAGACCAGAAGGCGCGGTCGTAAGTAAAGTAATTTTCGATCATGTGGACGAAGACGGCCTCCGGGTCCATCAGGGTAGTCTTGGTCGGCTCGTATTGGATGGTGATCCAATTGGCGAAGAATTTATAATATTCCGGATAATCCAGCACCTTGTCGATCAGAAAACTGGCGGCTTTATTGATGGAGTCCGGATGTTGAGGCGTCAGTTCCGTCATGTATCGCTTGAGCTTGTTGAAGATGACCGGAGTATAGAGCAACCGCTCGTCGCTGAAGTCTACATTGTCCCAGAATTCGGTGCGGTAGAAGTACACCTGGGCGGTGGTATCCTCTGCGCCATTGGGCTGGCGAATATCGCGGATGTCCGGGTTTTGCCCGGCGGATTTGAATTTGGTGAAAAGCGTCTGGGGGTTATTGTCGAAAATCTCCTTCAGGTGGGCCTTGCGCTGGGCGAGCAGGGCTTCCTGTTCTGCCTTGCCTTGCCGGTACTCCGGGCTGTCGGGAGACAGGCCCCGCATTTTCTGAGATACAGCCTGGAATTGGGGTTGCATCTTCGCTTCGAACTGAAGGTTTTTGTACAATAACTCATTGTCCAGGCTGCCCGACACCTGCATACTGCCGACCACGTCTGAGGCGTTGGCGGACAGGCTGAAGGTTTGGTCGGCGTCGACAAGCATCTGAAAAGCCGAATTGTTAGTAAAAAAAGCATAATACAGGCCTGGCTTGTAAGGTTCCTCCCGCTTGAAACGGAAGGCGCCCGATGCGTCGATCTGTGCAGAGTCGGCGCGGTAATTCTGCTCGGCGAAGCTGCCGATCAGGTAGGCCATGCCGGCGGGGGCGCCCTGTATCTGTATCTGTATATCGGGAGATTCGAGTTGCCGTTCCCCTGCCTGGTTATCGGGCTTATTTTGG
Organism: Phaeodactylibacter sp.; assembly: GCA_020436535.1. GTDB lineage: Bacteria > Bacteroidota > Bacteroidia > Chitinophagales > Saprospiraceae > JACJXW01. The sequence continues at coordinate 840 of JAGQXQ010000640.1, read as the reverse complement.
CCACAGGCCAGGGCCGTTAGGGCAAGAAAAACGAGCGTAAAATATTTCATAAGATTTTTTTTGCTGCAAATTTAAGAAGCCTGATGCTAAAACTGATTTTTCGACGCGTATAATCACGCCAGTCGAAGCTCAGAAACCGATAAAAAATGGAGAAGTAGTTTTTGAGGGTTACTTACTTAAATCAAAGCATGGGTTGGTTATCTTCGCAAAAAATATGGTGTAATGAAAAACTATGGCCTGATCGTTTTACTTGCCTTCTTGCTCGCCGCCTGCGGCGGAACGGAGCAACAACACAATACCACCATGCCGGGCGCTTGTGAAATGCTGACCCTGAAGCAGTTGGAAGACATACTGCGGGAGCCGGTGGAGAACCCTATTGCCACTACGGCCAACGTTGGGGAGCGCTCGGCCTGCACCTTCACCCTGCCCGGCCGGGCCAAGGATGATAATTTGGTGATCTACATCCTGAATAGTAACATCCGGAAAGATCCCGCGCAGTTTGACGCACTCGTCGCCGAGTGGCAGGCCCGCAATATGGGCGCCGAGTATCAGACGGAAAGTGTCTCCGGTTACCCCATGGCCTATTTCCCGGGCGAGCACAACGTCTACCCGCCCACCTTCCTGATCTCCTTTAACCAGATAGACCTGGCCATTCAGGGCGCCTCCCGGGACGATGCTAAGTCGATCGCCTTCCGGGCCATGGTCCAGTATCAATGGAAGTAGAGGAGGTTCGGGTTTCGGAGGTTCGGAATTCGGAAGAGTACCTTGCGAACAGCGAACTGCGAACCTGCGGAATTCGGTAGGACACTCTGGGAACTGCGGAGGCACCTTGCGAACAGC
>JAGQXQ010000163.1:14911-19109 GCA_020436535.1 Phaeodactylibacter sp. | reverse complement strand
GCCTTAAGGGCATGTACCTGCCAACTGCCAACCGCCAAAAGCTAACTGCTGAATAGTTACCAAACTCTTAACTAAAATAGCTCAGGTACTTTCAATCCCATTGGCCGGGGTGATTACTGGTTGCTGATAAAGCCCACCTGGGCCCGGCAACCAGTAACCGGCGAAAAAACCTTACCCTCTCATCATGGCATTCACCTGCCCCAAACTCCCCGCATTATATGCTTCGATCCCACTGGACTTGAGGATCTGCGCAGCAATACCGCTTCGGTTGCCCGAGCGGCAGTAAGCAACGACCGGTACACCCAGTTGCTTCAGTTTCGGCAAATGGCGCTGCAGGTCCTGCAACGGTATATTGACGGCGCCTTCGGCATATCCTTGAGCGAATTCTTCCGGGGTTCTCACATCGATCAATTTAGCGCCATCGGCAATCAGGGCCTTCATATCGACAGCGGCGCTGCCTCCAAATATCTTCTGCATAATTCCGAACATGTTTTTTTAGTTATTTGACAAGGAAACAATTATGAGGCAAAGATAAGGGAGATAGGAGGGGGGCGTCAGTGATGAAGGTTACGGTAAGTTTGCCGACAGGAATGCAGGCTTTACAATTTCCTTTAGGGAAGCTGAAGGGTAAACTTGTCAAGTCTTGGATAAAAGCAACTCTCTCCTGCTCTTTCCCGTATAAACTCGCCTGCGACTTTCGCACCAATATTTTAAATTCAGAATAAAAAACCAGAAATTCCACGCACAAAATGATCAAAGTGAAGCAACAACAGATATTTCCATTACAGGGAGCCATTCAGCATTATGCCTGGGGAGGGTTTACTTACCTGCCCGAATTACTGGGCATTGAAAACCAAGAACATCAACCCTTCGCCGAGTTGTGGATGGGCGCCCATGATCGCGGCCCGGCCATCATACAAAAAAACGGCCAGTTCCAACCGCTATCCAAAACGCTGGAAGAACATCCCGAGTGGCTGGGCGAGGCTGTACAGCAAAATTTCGACAGCAAATTGCCCTATTTGTTTAAAGTTCTGGATGTCCGGCAGATGTTATCGATTCAGTCTCACCCTACCAAAGCGCAGGCCGAAGCCGGTTTCCGGCGGGAGAATGAACAAGGCATTCCGCTCGATGCACCCCATCGCAACTTTAAGGACGACAACCACAAGCCCGAGGTAATGGCGGCTCTGACGGAGTTTTGGTTGTTGCATGGTTTTAAAAATGAGGCGGCACTGGAGCGTTGCCTTCGGGAAGTGCCGGAGTTCAGTAGCCTGCAGCCTTATTTCGCGGAGCGAAGTATATTCCAGTTGTACAAAGCCGTTATGGAGATGTCTCAGCCGGAAGTAGATCGCGTGCTGAGGCCTATGGAGCAGCGCCTGCGGCCGCTGGCCCAGGCGGGAGAGTTGGACAAATCCCAACCCGAGTACTGGGCCATGCAGGCTTTTGATCACCACATGTTGGAGGGCGGCCATTACGACCGGGGCGTCTTCTCGATATACTTCTTCAACCTGGTAAAGATCATGCCGGGAGAAGGGATCTACCAGGGCGCCGGCATCCCTCACGCCTACCTGGAAGGCGTCAATGTAGAGTTGATGGCCAATTCAGACAACGTCTTCCGCGGCGGCCTGACGGTAAAGCATGTAGATGTCCCGGAATTGCTGAACCATCTGGTATTCGATCCGGTGGAGCCCAGGGTGCTCAAAGGAGACCCCCTTTCTGAAGCCGAATGGGCCTATCGTACCCCAGCGCCGGATTTTCAGCTCAACCGCATACAGCTTTCAAAAGGACAGCACTATCAGCCGCCGGCCACGGAGGGCCCGGAGATCATACTGGTCATCGAGGGCAAGGTCAGCCTGGAGGGCAATGGGCGCAGCTATGCTAAGGGCGAATCTTTTTTCGTGCCTGCCGGTAGGGATTATATCCTCCAAAGCCAGGAAGCAAGCCTGTTGTTTAAGGCGTTGGTGCCATAAAGCTAGCTTACAGCGTTTACTGCCTCGAAGAAGAAACAGACCGGTCCAGGCTTTTGAGGGTGACGTTATCCCGCCGGTACTTCCGGCCTTCCCGGTAGAACTCCAGGCTGATGCGGTCGCCAGGGCGGAACAAGGCTACCTGTTCCTGCATTTCGGGCACGGAATTGGTTTTGATGCCATTGATACTGATGATCACATCGCCGGAACGCAGCCCTGCTTCGGCAGCGCTGCTCTCCCCGCTGACGTTGGTGATGTATACGCCGGCAACAACCGGCAGAACCAGCCTGGCAGCGATATCATCGGTCACTTCAGAGATCCCGACTCCCAGGACGGCCCGTTGTACCTCGCCGAATTCCCGTATATCGCGGATGACCTTGCGGACGAGGTTGGAGGGGATGGCGAAGGAATAGCCTTCATATCCCCCCGATTCGCTGATGATGGCGGTATTGATGCCGATCAGTTCACCCTGTTCGTTGACCAGGGCGCCGCCGCTGTTTCCTGGATTGACAACGGCGTCGGTCTGGATGAAAGACTCGATAGCGTAAGAACCCCGGAGGATATTGATGTTTCTGGCTTTGGCGCTTATAATGCCGGCAGTGACGGTAGAAGACAGGTTGAAGGGGTTGCCCACCGCCATAACCCACTGGCCAACCTCTACTTTTTCAGAATCTCCATACGCCAGAGGGCGCAGGTTGCGGGCATCTACTTTGAGCAGGGCCAGGTCGGTGGTCGGGTCGGATCCCATCAGTTCGGCTTCCAGCTTCCGTTTGTTGTAGAGCGTGATCTCATAGGTAGACCCATCCTCCGCAACGTGATGGTTGGTGATAATGTATCCATCCGCGGAAATGATGACCCCGGAACCGGAAGAAATCCGGTAGCCACTGGCGCTGAGGGTATTGATGTTCACCACCGCATCGGTGACCAGTTTGGAGGTAGCGACAAAATCAGCGGGTGGCAGCTGTGTCCATGTTCTTGGATTGGTATTAATGGGAGTCGCTTCATGGTCAACCAGGCGCGCCGGTTGGCTTTGCTCTGTTTCAGGCGCCGGCGCCTGGTAGTAATGCTGAAAAAGAAAAAAAGAAAATGAACTGCTGATCAATGCGACAAGGGCATTTAAGAAAATGTTCCTCATGATACTGCTGATTTAAGGTTCTCCCAAGTTCTTTAACCATTAATAAAATGTAATAACGACTTTTGGCCGCATTTAATGTTGCATAAGGATGCAAAATCCTGTCAACATCGGCGGAATGAGTTATTTCATAGACAAACATGCTCGTAATCAACTATTGGCAATTACCTCCGCCCGAATGCTTTCGGGTGGGATAGCAAATGCTTCCACCAAGGCGCTGGCATCCTGGCGCACCAGAGCACAATATTCATCAATCAGCCGGCGAATGGCCTTGCTTTTTATTCCCGACAGGTAATCGTTTTCCAGGTACCACCCTTTATGTTGCTCAATGGTGTGCAGGGCATAGAGTTGGCATAAGCGTCGGAGGGCCAGTCTTACGGTTTCGTCGCTGGCACTGCTGACGGCCTGGGTGAATTGCTCAAGGGTGAGGCGCTCGGCGTATGCCTCCGCCAGGGCAATCATATGAGTCTGGCACTTCATCGCGGCTTCATTCGCGCTGGCGCCATCCTTTATCCAACCGCGAATACGCTGGGCCAGGGATTCCAGCAGGCGCCGTTCTCTAAAGCGAAAGGCATTCAGATGAAAATCCTGGTCCAGCAGGTGGTTGCGGCTGGTATTGCGGATGGCGATCGGGTTGAGTTCGGAAATGGCGGTGGAAACCCGGCCGGTCAGGTAGCGCAAAACGGCCATATTACCTTCTTCGTAAAATTCCTTTCGGAATTCGGAAAGTACTCCTTTGGCCACCAGTTGCATCAATACCGTATTGTCCCCTTCAAAGGTGGTGAATACATCGGTGTCGGCCTTCAGGCTATCCAGGCGATTTTCGGAAAGATAGCCTTTCCCACCGCAGGCTTCCCGGCATTCCTGCAGGCAGGCAGTGGTATACCAGGTGCTGTAGGCCTTGAGGGCCGCTGCCATGGTCTCCACTTCCCGGATATCATCATCGTTGTGGTGGGTGTAACGCTGGCTGAGGTGCAGGAGGGCGAAATGCAGGGCGTAGGCTTTGGCCAGCAGCGGCATCAACCGTCGCTGGTGGCTGGGATAATCGAGCAGCAGTACCTCTGGCTCATGAAAGCTGGGAGCAAACTGTCTTCTTTTCAAG
>JAGQXQ010000163.1:3653-14830 GCA_020436535.1 Phaeodactylibacter sp. | reverse complement strand
AAGGTGCCCAGCATGGTGAAAAAACGGCGGGACGGGCTGTCGATCGGGCTGCTGTAAATGCCGTCCGGGCTGACGTCCCCGAAGCGGTTCAACAGGTTGTCCAGCGGCGCGCGGACCTCATTGAACCAGATGCGGCCGTTGTCGACGCCATTGAGCCCCATTTTATACCCGCAGTCTTCTATTTGGATGCCGGGCAGCAGCCTCCCCTTCTGGTCGCGCAAGGGGACGAGAATTGCGTGCACACCGTGGTTTTCTCCTTGTACGATCAGTTGAGCAAAAACAGTAGCCATGCCAGCGTGCAAGGCGTTGCCGATGTATTCTTTGCCGGCTTCCCGGGTTGGGGAATGGATAATAAATTCTTGTGATTCCGGTACGTAAACTGCGGTCGTTTCCAGGCCGCGGACATTGGAGCCGTGCCCGGTTTCGGTCATGGCGAAGCAACCCAGGAGCCCACCTTTTCCGATGGCGGCCAGATAGCGTTTATGGTGCCGTTGAGTGCCCAACTGCTGCACGCTGCCGCCAAACAAACCAAATTGTACGCCAAACTTGATCGTGAGGCTCAGGTCGTGGTAGCCCAGCATTTCGAAAACGGTTGCATAGGCGTCCATATCGTTTTGGCCGCCGTATTGAAAGGGAAACGACAGCGCCCCCAGCCCTTGTTCGGCCAGCAAGCCTATCCACTGCAATACCTGTTGGCGGTAGGTTTCCTTATCCCAGGAGGCCGGGTTTTGAAAGGCGGGGTCACTCAGTAAAATGCGCAAACGTTTTCGGAGCTCGGCATGCGGGCCGTCCAGATACGCCGTCATTTTTGATGGTAGAAATCCTGCCTTGCGCTTTTCGGCTTGCCGTTGTTGCTTTTTTGCGGTAGCTGGGAAGATCCAGTGGTAGGTCTCAATATTGATACTTCCCAGGTTTTCCTCCAGTGCTTTTAGTTGTGCCTGAATTTCGGGCGAGGCCCAGTTTTTTACCGTTGCGGTTTGATTTTGTTTGGAAGCCTGTTCCGCCATGGCGGCCCCCAAACTGGCGAGGGACGGGAGAGATCCCTCCGGGAACCGGGCAGCGGCCTGGCGTAGCTCGATCTCCCAATACTTGAACAATTGAGGAGAGGGCGGCCGCTTGGGGTTGGCCCATTGCAGGAGCACCTCTTTATCCTCCTCTGAAAGGAAATCGGACAGGCTGGCTTTTTTCTTCAGGACGTTAATCTCCGTTGGCGTCAGGACCCGGTCCGCCCAGGCTACATACAGCAAGGGGATCAGGCTCTGTATGCCGGGGGAGTAGCTGTAGTGGAAACTCGGCGGTTGGCTCATAGAAAGATAATTTTGCAAAAAAGCTAAAACAACGTTAGTAGTTCCAACGCCGATAAGCAGCGCAATGTTTTTATCGGTTATTTTTATTTCCTTTCCACAGAGGCCTACCGGGTTATTCGTTGGGAAGGCGACAATAGGACAAAAGCAAGGCCGTCCTGTTCAATAACAAGACGGCCTCGGTACAATCATGAGAAAACCACTTATAGGAGAGAAAAAAATAATTCTATAACTGATCCAGATTGTAGAGCTGGAATTTTTCAATGATTTCCACCAGTGTATCGGCGTAATGACTGTTCTGGTTGTAGGAGGATTGTTCCAGAGCCCGTGCCCATTTTTTGTAGTTGGACCCTGCCTGGAAAAGGCTGGGGTATTCACGCTGGAGCAGGAGGCTGTGGCTGCGCCAGTTTTCCCAGGCGCTGTTGAAGTGTTGTCCGTCCAACGGCGCGCCGAAGTGGTTGTTGGCCTGCCGGGCCCGGGGATGTTCACCCGCTGCGCTTTCGAGCAGGGCCTGAGCCATCTTCACACTGGCCGGAATGCCGAATTTTTCCATTTCGGAGGCGGCGACTTTGCTGAAGCGTTTGATGTAGGCCAGCGCTTTCTGTTCGTCAAGCCGATAACCGGCGGGCCCGTTTTCCTGCTGCCACAGTGCGATGGGTTGAGCCAGGCTCATCTGGCTGCCGGTTTCTTCGCCGGCGGATAGGCCCGATAAGGGCGCTTTCATATTGATGGAGAACTGTATGTCTTTTTTGGTGACGATGAGCAGGACGATCGCCGCCAGGGCGATCTTATACCAGGGTAACCGGATATTGCTGAAGGCGCCGGCGGTAAGGCGATGAAATTGATACCGAAGGGCAACCAACAATTTGTTGACCCCCTGCCACAACTTGTGGAGGATATCACCCAGGGTAATATCGGCCAGATAACTGCCTTGGCTGCCGCGCCGGATTTGCCATTCCTGGCGGGATGGATGTCCGTTTTGTTTTCTTTCCTGGTGTATCCGGGCATTATTGGGTTGATCCGTACGCATAAGCTTTCTATTTTGGGAAACTTTTTGTATCTTTAGCCGTGAAATTACATTTTCTTGTTGCTGATAGCTTTCATTGATCACAAATATAAAACAAAAAGTTGTTTAACTTCAACTTTTTTAAAACATTTTTATTCAAAAGATGGGAAATTTTTCTGACAATATTGTAAATGAGCGCTTTAGAAAGGTCTACCTGGAGCTCGAAAGAAACAACTTTATAAAAGGCAAGTCGGATATTGCCAAAAAGCTGGGGACTTACAACCACGTAATTAACAGTATTCTCAAGGGGCAGCGCAATATCACCGTCGACCAGCTCACCAGCTTGTTTGAAACCTATGGTATCAATGCGAATTTCGTCTTTGGTATTGATGACGATATGTTTCTGGATGGATATGGGGCCGAGGGAGAGATCCCGGTTCGGTCTATTCATGAAAGGCAACGTGGGGGGCGGGAGAATATCATGCTTGTTCCGGAAAGAGCCCTGGCTGGTTACGCCCTCGAACATCAGGACCGCGAATTCCTGGACAACCTGCAGAAATTTTCCATTCCCGGCCTGGAAGGAGAACTGGTCGCTTTCGAGATCAATGGCGACAGCATGCTACCCACTATCACCAATGGCGATGTGGTCGTTTGTGAACCTATTGAACGCGGCACCCCGCTGCGGGATAACCACGTATACGTCATCGTAACCGACGCTGTGGTCGCCAAGCGCATCCAGCAGGTGCGCGAAGGCAACGAAGTGGCCCGCCTCCGCCTTATCTCTGACAATGGAGATGTCTACAAACCCTATGATGTAGAGTTGGAGGAAGTCCGACAGATCCTTAAAGTGAAAAGCCGGCTGACTTCGCACGCCATTGCCTGATCTTTTAATTAAAAGAAAGGAGTAGCAACGGAATTTATTCCTTCATTTCCTCCGTTTCATCTCATTAGGAAAAGATTAGAAAGACATTAGAACTGCATAAATACCTTTATCAGGGTATGAAGCATAAGTAAAGTTGATATATATTTGTACCCACAAGGTAGCTCGGAGTTTAAAACAGTAGCTGCCGTTACCTGGAAAAGCTTTGGCTTGATCCTTTAAGAAGGCCTTCGAAAGAGGGCCTGCTGACATTGAATGAGTGTGCTGTTTTTTTGATGCTCAACAACAATCCCATGAACAAAAAATTACACATTGAATTGATCCGGGCAGTTCACCGCCCACATGTTTGCTTTCCTTTTAACACTACACGTACTATTCCCAAACGACAGTAAGGCTAATCCTAATGCCCGTTTGCTGACCAGATAAGTTGGTTCAGCTGCGGGCATGTGTTGCACCGGCGCCTTTTGCGCGGGCTGCTGCTATTTGCAGCAGGATAGCCCATACGATAGCGGCTTCTGTTGAAGGTTTTCCTTCCGGAAGGGTAGGGGCTCTTTGTCTTTGTATATGACCTAAATCTTAATAGTAATTTTTATTCTAAACAAATTGTGATCTTATGGAAAAAACGAATTTTACTCGCCTTTCTCCCTTCCAATGCTTGCGGACACTGGCATTCTTACTGGTGTTTGGCTTTTTGGGAGTATCGCAGGGCTTCGCCCAGCCACCCCAGCTGGTAGTATTTGACGCTGCCGGGCAGACGCCCGCATCGTCGATGACCAAGGTGCTTCCCGAGGGGGAATGTGGTTATCAGTTTCAGTGGACGGTATCGGTGTTTGACCTCGCCGGGCCCGCAACGGCAACTGCTTACATTACTACGAGCACAACGTCAACAAGCGTGACTCCGGACGCCAGCCTGATGATCCTGGGCAGCGGCCAGACTTACGTTCTGGATGTCATTGCAGCCGTTGGTTCCAATACCCTAACCATCCGGAAGGACGGCCCCAGTGGATCGGTAACTCAAACGTACACAATCATTGTAGATGACGTGCGTGCGCCACAGATCTATGGCCCCGGTAATATGGTAATAGAGGTACCCAGTTGTGACCAAAACGGCGTACCGGTTAACTGGACGGTGTCGGCAGTAGATGATTGCGACCTGTCGCCTACCCTTACTCACAGCGGCGGCCCGGCCAGCGGTTCCCTCTTGTCGGCGGCCGGCAGCCCTTATACTGTATCCTATATGGCGGCCGACGATGATGGCAACATAGCCAATTACAGCTTTTCGGTCACCGTCAACCAGGCTCCCAGCCCGGACCCTATCGTCGATCTTTCCGGCAACGGGCAGTTTTCGATTCCGGCCTGCCAGCCCAGCGCCTCGGTATACTTTACCGGTAATATTTACGATTGTACCATTGCTGCCAATAGCAACCTCACGGGGCAGATTACCGTGGTGGGTGCGCCGTTGGCCGTCACCTATGTTCAGGAAGAAGACGGCTTTGCCTTCTTCGAAGCTACCGGCAACCTCACTCCCGGTATTTATCCGATTTCGGTATCTTTCCGCGGAGTGACGGTGCAGACCCTGTTCAACGTAGTGCAGGATGCCAATCAACTACCGGATATTCAAATGCCGGGCAACCTCACTTACCTGCTGCCTGCTTGTGAAACGCAGGTGCCGGCTCGTTTTGCCATCACCATTACAGATGACTGCGATGGTGCGATCAACGGCGCTTCGTTCCGTTATAATAATGGTTCCGGCATGGTGACGCTGACGCCTCTTCCGGGCAGCGACCCGGCTCAGGGCTATTTTGAGTTCACCCGCATGCTGGGGATGAATGATAATGGTGGAGTGCTGACCGCTTCTTATACCGATGGCGCCAGCAACTTCCGCCAGGTAGATGCAACCCTGCAGGTGGTGGGGCAGCCGGATACCTGGGCGCCGCTCATCATTTATCCTTCCCAGGATATCAACGTAGCGCTCAATGCCTGCGACCCGAACCCGGCAACCGTCTTCTTTGAAGTAACGGTTACCGACAATTGCGATGGCGATCAGGTTTTTGGCCCGACATTAGTTCCGGGATCCAATTTCACTGTGACGGTAAGCCCGGCCAACGCAGGCGGTATCGTACTCGACTCGCCGGGTGGTGATACCTTCGTGGGCGTTTTCAACCCCGGCGCCTACCAGATACTGATTACCGCCCAGGATGCCGCCGGCAATATCCGCCAGGAAGACTTCTTCATCGTGGTGGCCCGCCCGGCGGCCGTGCCGACCAACCTGGCCTGCAATGACAACCTCAATTTGACCCTGGATGCCAACTGCCAGCGTCTCATCACACCAGGTATGGTTTTGGGAGGACAGTTCGGCTGTCTTTCCGAAGATGATTTCCAGGTGACGATCGTCAACGATGACAACCCCACCAACGGGCCTATCCTTGACGGCCACGGCCAATTCATTTATGAAGTAAGCCTGCGCCCGGGTGTCACCCCGGTACCGGGTTTCCTTCCCTGCTGGGGCTACATTACAGGTGAAGATAAAACCAAGCCCGTACTGGCCTGCCCGGATCCCACCAGCAATGGAACGATCACTCAAACGGTGCATACCCTGACCGGCAACCTGACCACCGGTGATCCGCAGTTAGTTTTAAATAACTACTCCTGCTTCATTGATGGCTCCGGCACGCAGGCTGGCAACCACTACTATGAGCTCACTCCTTTCCAGGTTAATCAGAACGACTTCTTTACCTTCTACCTGGATCACGATTTCAATACGGATGGCTTTGTAGCGATCTACCAGGGTAGTTTCAACCCGGATAATCCCTGTGAGAACATCATCGCTCAGGTGGATGACAACTTCCTGTTCGTTCCTCCGAACTTTGTAACCAATACTGGTAATACCGGCCCGATCGGCGGCACTTTTGACCCGGTCGTGCGTATCACGCTGCCATTGCGCCAGTACGAGACCTATTACATCCTGACTTCCACCTGGGGCGCCAATGATACCGGCCCATTCGAATGGGTTGTCTTCAGCGACGGCAACGGCTGGCTGGGCGAGTGGGACTTTGACGCTTACCAGGACCCCGTTGACTGGTCCTGGCAATATGACACCACCTTTACCGGTTATCCGACCAGCCAGCGGCAGATCACCCTGCCTCTGTTCTGCGAAGATTTCGACCAGATCTTCAACAACCCGGCCAGCCTGAATATCACCGGCCGGCCCACTGCCACTGATAATTGCGACGATAACGTCGCCATATCTTTTGTGGATACCTACACTGCTGGCGGCGACTGTGCGCCCATCATCATCACGCGTACCTTTACAGCCCGTGACGATAAAAACAACGCCAGCACCTGTACACAGCAAATCACTCTGAACCGCCCGGGCCTTGGAGACATTCAGCTGCCGCCATCCACGGCGCCGATTGAATGCGACGAAGATTTCCCAACCCTGCCCAACGGCCACCCGGACGCGGCGTCTACCGGCTATCCTTTCGTGGTGACTATCGGCGGTATTTTCAACCTGCAGGATAGCTACTGCAACATCGGCGCTTCCTTCTCCGATGGGCCGGTCATTGACGTATGTACCGGCGCTTACAAGTTTATTCGTACCTGGGATATCATCGACTGGTGTGCACCCAGCCCGCTTACTCACTTTGACCAGATCGTCAAGGTTGGCGACTTTTCTGCGCCGACCGTGACCTGCCCCGGACAAGACTATGACTGGGACGGCGACCTGGATCCGCTGGTTTTCTCCACCAGCCCCTTCTCCTGTACGGCTGCCTTCTCTGTGCCCTTGCCTACGGTTACCGACAATTGTTCCAGCTACCGGGTCAAGAGCGAGATCGTTACCCAGGTGCAGGTACAAGTGGTCAACCAGTACGGCATCGTTACCGGCACCCGCACCGATACCGTGGTGGTCAGAACGGTTCTTTGGAATGCTCCTACCCGCCTGGTTAGCGGTATTCCAACGGGTAACCACTTCTTCCGCTATACAGTGGAAGATGACTGTGGCAACAAGACGGTGGTTTATTGTCCGTTCTCCGTTAAGGACAAGGTGGAACCAACGGCTATCTGCGATGACAACCTCAACATATCGATCGGCGGCCAGAACCTGGCTCGTATTTATGCTACCGATATCGACGAAGGCTCTAATGACAACTGTGAGATCGACCGGGTAGAAGTACGCCGCAACAAATTTGATATCATCAACTATACCTGCGGTAATGGCTTCTCCAACTGGGGGCCGTATGTGGACTTCTTCTGTTGTGACGTCGGCGTCCGGGTTACGATTGAAATGCGCGTTGTCGATAAGGCCGGTAATATCAATACCTGCTGGCTGGAGATCGTACCCGAAGAGAAGGTGCGCCCTTACTGCTATGCACCGCACAACACCTCTGTCGACTGCGATGACCTGCCTTACAATTTCCACGCCACCGACACCCTGCAACTGCAGCAACTGTTCGGAGATGCTACCTCTGCTGACAACTGCGGCGCTTACGAGCGCGAACTGCCGCCGGTGGCCAACCTGGAGTGTGGTTTTGGCACCATCATCCGCCGCTTCAAGGCTATTGACATTCATGGCAACGAAAGCACCAACTTCTGCCAGCAGGTTGTTACCATACGGGAAGTACACAACTACGAGATCAAGTTTCCAAAGGATGCCGCAGCTATCTGCGGTGTTGTGGAGCCCGATAGCGTTATTTACAATGAGATCGGCTGTGACCTTCTGGCCGTGAACCATACCGATGAGTTCTTCTCTGCCTCCGGTAATGAGTGCTATAAGATATTCCGCAAGTGGAAGGTGGTCAACTGGTGCCAGTACGACGGCGAATCCGACCCGTATGTGGTCGGCCGCGATGAGGACTGCGATGGACAGCCTGGCGATGAGGCCGTATGGGTCCTGCACCGCCCGGGTGGTTACACCTACATCGACCGCGATAACAATGAAACGGAACCGAACAACGTACCACTGGCCTTCCAGAACATCTGCAACGGCATCGATGATTTCTGGCGCAAAGTGGATTACGATGGCGGATTCTTCCAGTACACTCAGCTCATCAAGGTGTATGACAACATCGATCCGGAGATCGCTGCTACACCCCAGGACTTTTGCTCCTACGACAACGTAACCTGCACCGGCCAGGTGGGCCTGCCGTTCACGATCTTCGAGAACTGTACGCCAAATGACCTGACCATCAAAGTATTCCTGGATGCCGGCGCCAATGGCACCATCGACGCCAACCTGTTGAACCTGACGGACGGCCTGTTTGATGACTTCAGGCTGACGGGCGCTTACCCCAACTACCAGCTGAACGGCCGCTTCCCGATCGGTTGTCACGCCTTCGAAGTACACGTAGAAGACGGTTGCGGCAACGTGAATAGTGAGCTGCTGAACTTCTGTGTCGTAGATTGCAAGGCGCCTTCACCGATATGTATCAACGGCCTGGCTATCGAGCTGATGCCGTTTGATAACAACGGCGATGACATTCCGGATGAAGGCCGTATGGGTATCTGGGCCAGTGATTTCATCGTGTCTGCCTCCTCGGACTGTACCGGCCCGATCAAGTACTCGATCAACCGGTCCGGCGATGCTCCAAACGTAGATTCTACCGGCATTATGCTTACCTGCGCCGATACTGGCACCCTGGTAGTGGAGATATGGGCTTACGATGGCGCCGGCAACAGCGACTTCTGTGAGACCTACATCCTGGTACAGGACAATATGAACGCTTGTGGCGCCGGCCCGCTGGCCGTAGGCGCTGCCGGTGCGATTGCCACCGAGATGAACAATGCTGTTGAAGAGGTACGGGTAAGCCTTTCCGGCCAGGCGTCCGCCACCATGATGACGGGCAGCACCGGTGCATACAGCTTCAACGACTTGTTAGGAGGCTACGATTATTCCATCACGCCGAGCCGCAACGGAGACTACCTAAACGGGGTGTCCACCTTCGACCTGGTGCTGATCAGCAAGCACATTCTGGGCGTTCAGCCGTTGAACAGCCCGTACAAGATGATCGCCGCCGATGTGAACAACAGCAAGTCGATCACTACACTCGACCTGATCCAGCTGCGCAAGCTGATCCTGTCGATCGATACGCAGATGAGCAACAACAGCAGCTGGCGCTTTGTGAAGCGTTCCTACGTCTTCCCACGGCCGAACAACCCCTGGTTTGAGGTTTTCCCGGAAATTATCAACATCAACAACTTACCGGGAACCGGCATCAGCAACGCTGACTTTGTAGCCGTCAAGATCGGAGACGTCAACCTGGATGCACAGACGAACAGCCTGGCCGGCGTTGAGGGCCGCACGGTGGCCGGTACTTTTGCCTTCAATGTGGAAGATGTTGAAGTAAAAGCAGGCAATGAGTATACGGTCAGCTTTAGCGCTGCTGATATTGCCTCTATCGAAGGCTACCAGGCTACCCTGACGTTCGACAACCAGGCGCTGGAACTGGTGGACATCATCGAAGGAGAGGTGAAGGAGGAGAACTTCGGCCTGGTTTACGCCAACGAAGGCCTCATCACAACGAGCTGGAACCAACTTCCGGATTCCGGATTCCGACTTCCGGCTTCCACGATGTTCAGCCTCGTATTCCGCGCAACGGCGAACGGACAACTGAGCGAGTTGCTGAGCGTAGGTTCTCACGTTACCAAAGCGGAAGCTTACAACACCAATGGCGAGTTCCTGGACGTTGCGATCCGCTTCAGTGGTTCTGAATTAGCCCAGGGTGATAAGTTTGAGCTGTATCAGAATACGCCGAACCCATTCAACGGCGAAACAGTGATCGGCTTCAACCTGCCGGTTGATGACAAGGTGACGATAACCATAAGTGACGTAACGGGTAAAGTACTGAAACTGGTTCGTATGGATGGTGTAAGAGGGTACAACAACCTGGTGGCCCGCTCCAACGAGCTGCCGGCTGCCGGTATTCTGTACTATACCGTGGAGACAACCAGCTACACTGCTACCAGGAAGATGATCATCATCGAATAATCTGTCTATAGTTTAACCATAATGCCCGGGTAGCTCTTTGTAGAGCTGCCCGGGCTTTTTTATTCACAAGGGGCGAAATGCCCAAAACCTGATAAGGGATTATCTTATCCTCCAGTGAATAATAGCAGCGCTCTAAATTGATCATGATCTGTATTTCTCGTATTTTGGGAAAAAGTCTAAGATGCCTTCAACTACCTTATCCAAATTAGATATCAATAACCGCTATTCTTATGCTGATTATCTCCTGTGGCAGTTGGAGGAGCGGGTAGAGCTTATCAAAGGGAAAATTTTTAAAATGAGCCCTGCCCCTGGAACGGAGCATCAAAAGGTCTCACGGCAGCTGAGCCTTCAGATATTTCAGTATTTTGACAAAAAAGAATGCCAGGCCTTTTCCGCCCCCTTCGATGTACGTTTGCCTCAAAAAGAGGTAACTGCAGATGAGGAGACATACACCGTTGTTCAACCGGATTTGTGTGTGATTTGTAGCTATGAAAAATTAGACGAGAAGGGTTGTCTTGGCGCTCCGGACCTGATCATTGAAATCCTGTCGCCGGGGAATTCAAAAAAGGAAATGCGGGATAAATACGAAGTGTATGAAGAATCAGGCGTAGGCGAATACTGGTTAGTTAATCCGTCAGAAAAGACAGTGTTGATCTATGTGCTAAACGAAGAAAGACGGTTCATTGGGCTACAACCTTTAACGGAAGACCAGATAGCAAGATCGGTCATTTTCCCGGAACTGGAAATTAACCTGAAAGAAGTTTTTAACTCTTAGGGCTTGCCCAAAGTGCCTGCGTCGGGCAGTAGCCAGGATGTATTCAAGCTATTGAAGGTTCATTGTGGGGTAGATTTTGTCTATGTAAATATTGAATTAATCAGTTTGATTTATTGATTTTCCTGAACCCTTCCATTGTTAAAGTCCTGATAAGCTGGTATTTTTAGAAGCTAGTGTAACTATTCAGCAATTGGCCATTAGCTGTTGGCCATTGGCGCCCGATGCCC
>JAGQXQ010000163.1:0-3645 GCA_020436535.1 Phaeodactylibacter sp. | reverse complement strand
CATAAAAATGGGATATAAACTTAAGTTACCGGTTTTTTGCTTTACATAACAACCTTAAGGGCAGGCATTTGCTAACCGCTAACTGCCAAAAGCTAACTGCTGAATAGTCACAAGCTAGTTATGATCGGGGCGCTTTATTTTTTGTACACCCGCCATACACCCAAATATTGATCTATGAAGGCTCTGCCCATTCTCTCCATCCTCTTGGCTTCCCTGTTATATGGGTTGATGCCGGCTGTCCCGAATCCGGATAGAAACAGTGAGGTCTGCGACAACGCCCTGGATGACGATGGCGATGGCCTGGTTGATCTAAACGATCCGGATTGTGACTGCCCACAGGTGGCGCCGATTTCCCGCATTCCCAATCCTTCATTTGAAGAACAGGACTGCTGCCCCACCAACCGTTCACAGATGAACTGTGCGACGACTTGGATACAAGCTTCGACCCCCACTACAGATTATCTGCATGCCTGCGGTTGGTTGGGTTGGCCCGACCTGCCGCCCCCTCTTCCTTTTCCCGACGGAGAGGCCTGCATGGGGTTTCGCAACGGCAGGCCGGGCGGTAACAATGGAGGAGGGCCGCAGCCCAACTGGAAGGAATACGCCGGGGCTTGTCTGACCGCCCCTTTGAGGGCAGGCGTGGCGTATCGCTTTGAGTTCCATGTGGGCTTCACCTATCGCCGCAACTCTCCTCCTACTTCTATTGTATTTTTCGGGACTGCCGATTGCAATAACCTACCCTTTGGCAATGGCAATTCCGATTTCGGCTGCCCCACCAACGGGCCCGGATGGAAGGAACTGGGGTCGGTGTCGATCAGTGGCGCCAATCAATGGATACTCAAAGAGATCAATGTAATTCCCGAAGAGGACATTTACGCTATCGCCATTGGGCCCAACTGTATCGAAACGCCTTTGGATATGAGCACCTATTATTTTTTTGATAAACTGGTGCTGGCCGAAGAAAGAGAGTTTGCCTTTCAGATCACCGCCCAGGGGCATCCCTGTTCGGAAGATTTCGGGCTGAGCCTGCCGCAGAATGATACGCTGCTATACCAGTGGTACCTGAATGGAGTGGCCCTCCTGGGAGAAACAGCGCCTCTTCTGGAGAGCGTCGAAAAAGAAGGCGACTACCAGGTTCGGATACTAGGACCCAACAGCTGTCGCATCACCTCCGTGTACCGGCACCGGATACCGGTAGGCGGCAACCAGATAAGAAAAGTAATCTGCGAGGGGGAATCGTATTTTTTTGAAGGACAGGATTTGCTGGAAAGCGGGACGTATGTGGATACGCTGAAAACAGCCAACAATTGTGACAGCATCGTCCGTCTTGAGCTGGAGGTGATCGGCCAGGCGACGGATACCGTTTTCGCCAGAATATTCGAAGGCGAAAGCTGGCCGCTCGGCGGCCGGGCTTACTCGGCGCCCGGGCAATACAATGCCACCCTTACCTCCACCTACGGTTGCGACAGCCTGGTGCTCCTCATCCTGGATACGTATCAAATTTACATCCCCAACGCCTTCTCCCCCAATGACGATGGCCGCAACGACCGCTTTACCATCTTTACCGGGCCGGACATCCGAGAGGTGCGTCAACTTCAGGTCTTCGACCGCTGGGGCAGCCTGGTTTTCCAGTCGGAAACTTTGCCCCTCAATGCTGCCGGCAGTGGTTGGGATGGGAGGGTGAAGGGCAAGGAGGCTCCGCCCGGGCTCTATGTGTATCAGGCTACGGTAGTCACTATCGAAGGGAGGGAGTACCGGCTGAAGGGGGAGGTGGTGTTGGTGCGGTAGGTATAGAAGTGTGGATGTGTAAGTACCTGGACAGATAGTTGGCGACCAGTATTTCTTACAGGTGTTATATGGCTATATTGTTATCCTGGATGTGTCCAGGAACTGGCTATGGGGTAGAGAAAGCCTTTTGTTCAGGTCAATTTGTTGGATGTCGGTGATCATGCACGGAGTTTTCATTTAAAGAATTTTCGGGAGAAAAATCTCCCTGCTCCTCTCTTCAACCCCGCGCGGCGCCCCTCATTTCCCGCTGCCCACCCTTCGAATAAAAGCAGGCGGAGCGGAGTCTCCCACGGGCGAACAGCGTGGCCGTCCCCTTCAAGCCCCCGGCCACGCTTTCCGCCCAAACACACCTACCCCTCGCTGGTCATGATCAGCATGGGCTTCATCTCGAAGCTGTGGTAGAACGGGCGCATCCGTTCGGTATTGTAGAATTTGGGCACATCCACCACCTTTTTGGTGCTCGTCACCACGCTGATCGGCACGTCGTCGTAGCGGCCGTTTTTGAGGATGACCAGGCGGCCGTCGATGCCGTTGAGGATGAGGTCGAGCGCCAGGTTGCCGTAGGCCATGGGCACGATGGAGTCGATGGCGTCGGGGTCGCCGCAGCGGACGAGGTAGCCCAGTTTCTGGTTGATGACGTTGAGCGCCTTGCCTTTGTTGTACTTCGGAGAAAGCTCCTTGATCTTCGCCGACACCATATCGCCGATGCCGCCCAGTTTGGCGTGGCCGTAGGCGTCCTTTTCCGCCCCTTCGAATACCATTTCCCCTCCTTTGAAGGTGGCGCCTTCCGAGATGAGGACGATGGCATATTTACTGGGGTTCTCGTTGCGGTCTTCCACCATCAGTTCGGTCAGCAGGTTCACATCGAAGGGGTTTTCGGGGATGATGCAGCGGTTGGCCGCCCCGGCCATGGTGGGCAGCATGGCGGTGAAGCCGGCGTAGCGGCCGAAGACTTCCAGCACCATGATGCGCTCGTGGGAGCCGGCGGCGGTCCGCAGGTTGTTCGCCATGGAAATCGTCCGGGTGACGCAGGTGCTAAAGCCGATGCAGTAGTCGGTGCCCGGCACGTCGTTGTCCATGGTTTTGGGAATGGCCACCACCTTGATGCCTTTCTGGTAGAGGTGTACCCCGTAGCTCAGGGTGTCGTCTCCTCCGATGGGGATGAGGTAGTCGATATTCAGCCATTCCAGGTTTTTCAGCACCTCGGCCGTGAGGTCGTTCATTTGCTCGTTGTAGGCGCCCTGCAGGTGTTCCGGCACCTGGCTTTGGGCCACGTGGCTGGGGCGGGTTCGGGAGGTGTGGAGGAAGGTGCCGCCCGTCCTGCCGGCGCGGTTGACCACGTCTTTGGTCAAGTACTGAAAGTTATTGCTGTTGTCGTACTTTTTGTCGCGCACGATGTCGACCATGCCGCCCCAGCCCCGGCGAATGCCGATCACGTCATATCCTTCTCTCAATGCCCGGATCGTTACGGCCCGGATAGCCGGGTTCAGGCCCGGTACGTCGCCCCCACCGGTCAGAATGCCGATGACGCCTTTTTTTGTCTTGATATTTGCCATGCTGTTTATGGGTTAAATGATTAATTGTCCGTAAAAGCCTAAAATAAGGGGCAAAGTGTCAAAAACACAATAATAAAAAACCATGCTCCAGCATGATAAATATCATTCTATACCGCCTGAGAATTCACTAAATTTAGCCTTTCACTGAAACTAAAATTTCTTATCCTATGAGTATACAAACCGCGTCCATTTCCAAGTTGGAATCGCTTTTAGGCGATGATGCTTCCTATTTGCTGGAGCACGAATGTAAAACCGTTTCTAAAAGCCACCTTCACCTGCCCGGGCCGGATTTTGTCGACCG
>JAGQXQ010000639.1 GCA_020436535.1 Phaeodactylibacter sp. | reverse complement strand
ACCTCGCCATAACCGCCCTGGAAGTCGGTAAAGGCGGTGAATTCCAGCTCGTCGTCGTCGTAGAAAAAGCGGACGTTGGAACCGAAGAGCTCCTGCCCGGGCGTGTCGGAAAGGTATTCCACATCCAGGCAATAGGTTTGGTTACCACAATCGTAAGTAGGGTTTGCCAGGCGGACCGTAACTACAGGAACAGGAGTAGGAGCAGAAGGCAGGGTGATATCGGTCGGGTCATTCGGCGCAGGCGTAGTTGGGTCGTCGGAGGCGTTGTCGTCTACCGGGTTACCGTTCGGATCATCGCCCGAAGCCGTGGCCTGGTTGCTGAAGATCCCGGCGTCGATATCCGCCTGCGTCAGCGTATAACTGGCGGTGAATGTCGAGTTGTCCGAAGCGCCAGGAGCCAGGTTCGCCAGCGGGCCGCCGCTGACAGTAACGCCCGGCGTGACATCGCTGACTGTGATGTTCGTCAGCGTGACATTGCCCGTATTGTATACGGTGAAGGCATAGGTGATCGTCTCTCCTACTTCGGCAAAACCGTCGCCGTCGTCATTCCAGGCGCCGGTTTTTTCCAATTCTATATTAGGGTTCGGCTGTATGGGGGTTACCAGCACCCCGTCGCCGTCATCGTCATCATCCGGGTCATCCTCCACGTTCATATCCATATCGGTATCCACCCCGTCGCCGGGTGTAGAATCCACATCGCTTTCATCGGCGGCGGTGACTTCCGCCAGAGTGAGGTAGGGGCCGGTGGCATTCACCGTTGCCGTTATGGTTAAGACGGTGGTGGTGTTACTGGCCAGAGAGGGTATGGCCCAATCACCAGTACCCGGGTTATACGCTCCCCCGCTATCATCGCCGCTCCAGGTGAAGCCGGCCGGCAGGGGTACGGATACCGTTATATTATTAGCCTGGTCAAAGCCAGGAGCATTGTTCAAGGTGGCCGTAAAAACAACCGGATCGCCAACTAAAGGCGTTGCGTCATTCACGGATATATCTACAGCAAGGTCAATCTCGGGGCTCCCACCACAGTTGGGGGAGATACAGATATCTTCCACCAGCACCCCAAAAGGAGGAACAGTAGTTGTATTGGGGTCATTGTAAGCCCAATTGTACTGCACCACATTTTCGGTGGAGGGTTTGGAGTCGAACAATGGGTTGGGATCGACCAGGGTGATCACCACACCGTCGTCACCGGCGGGAAAACCGCCGTTGCTGGGGTTGAACTCCAGGTCCCAGACCAGGCTGGGGCAGAAATTGTTCAAGGCAGCCGGGTTGTCTACGCTAAAACAAGCCTGGAACAGCTTGGTCCATCCGGTTGTAGAAATGGGGATAGGGGTAGCGCCGCTATTCGTTTTAGAAACGGCGCCGTTCACAAACGTGGCGTTGCCGCTAAAATTGAACAGGACCGGGCCAGCGCCGGGGGCCAAGGTATTGGAAGCCGGCACGTAGGGGTTCGTCCCGTTGGAACCGGTATAGCCGCCCTGAAAATCTCGGGTGTCGATAAGCGTGAGAATGCTTTCGTCATAAAAGAAGCGCAGGTTTAACCCAAAGAGCTCCTCGCCGGGTGTGTCGGATTGAAACTCAACATCCACGCAATATTCACCCGCGTTGCAATCGTACTGCGGGTTGGCAAAACGCGCCGTGATGACAGGCGTTTGTCCAAAAAGACTGAAGCCTCCAAACCACAAGAGGAAAGGAAGAACGCGCATTGCTTTGCCGGTTAAACTAAAGTTGGCCTGATGCATGATAGAGGGTAAAAGTTGTTTCATTGTCCGATGGTTTTCGAAAGGCGCTGGCTTGCCTAACAGTGTTTTTTACAAATTCCTGATTGAATGATTGTTACTGGCTTTGCTTATCTGGTTTTGGGGAAAGCAGTCTTGCCACAGGAGGTGTCCGGCCCCCTGAGCAAAAACGGGTTTAGGGGTACCCGGATAGTCCGGATACCCCTTAGTGCATATTTGCTTTTCTTTGATATTCCAGCCCTCGAGCAGAGGACTGGCTGTATCCACTCCTCTGCGGGCAGTGGGCATTGGTTTTGAAGAAGCGCTTACCTGATGGGCCAGAATAGCGCCGTTGGAGCGGGCGCTGTTGGGTGTTTTTACCTGGCTGGCAAGCCGGACGGTTGGAGGGTGTTCTATGGCCATCTTAGTGTGGCCTGAACACGTGAATGAGTGGTTGCCGGCTTTGGGAAAATGCTCATACTGAATAGCCGGGGCTTGTTGCCCGGATAGCGTATAGAGGCGGTTTTGTTGTTGTTGATAAAGAGAGGTTGGCCCGCTGCTTTCGATGGCGGCATGGGCAGAACTCCCTGCTGCAACCAGGAAAAAACTTCCCAGCAGTACCTGTAAAAACAGCTTATGGGGATACCTTTTGAGAGGTAGCCCCGGGATGGTTGTTGAAAAAACAGCGCTCTCCTCCGGCGGCATGTGAAATCCGGCATTGCCGAATCTGCTATCGGAGGATATTACAGCAAAGTAATTAGCCCAATGATTCATGTACGATTATGATTTGTTGTATAGATCACCCCTTTCGTTCAGGGTTTCTTTCCTGCGATCTTGGCTTAGTATTATCGTTTCAGATATTATGTCGTCTTTGCTTGAGAACAGAAACGGGCCCGTATAAAAAAGCTATTTTACCCAGGTACATCAACCATCGAATGGCTGCTGCACCTGGGTAATAGCTCATGTAAGTAAGTTGTTACACTTACCGTCCTAACAAACTAGTTACAACCCATTAAATATTTGTACTATTCCCAAATCATATTTCCTTATTGATATTATAAAGGTACTTCAACCTGCGCCCGGAACTATGGACAAAATTTTGGTTTTACATACCCCCGCTTTTTCAGCGTTTGTTTTTAGAGTGTGTTCAAATTTCATACTTCGGGCTGAAAACGAAATTTGAACACACTCTTAGGTATTCTGTAATACCTGTTGATGATGATATAAAGATAAGGGGAGGCGGCGGCAGGGAGGAAGACAGTTTTCTGGATTTACATACCCCCGGGGGAAGTCGGAAGGGGGGAGGCGGCCAGGGCAAACGCATTAAAACTAAACCGGCCTCGAAGAGGCCGCATGTTTGTAGAAAAATGATGTTTAATGTACTCCCGACCTCGGAGAGGTTGTACAAACAGGTGGATGTGCGGCCTCTTCGAGGCCGATAATTTTAATTAATGAGGCAGTTCTATAAACGTTCGGCCCCCTTCGAGGTCAAAATTCATTTAATGCGTTTGCCCTTGGGGAGTCGGCCTCCTACGCTGAAGCTTCNNAGCTTCGGCGGCTGAAAGAAGGGGGGAGGCGGGAGGCGGAATATAGAAGGCTTTCTTTTTGACAAAGAAATCGCTATCTTGTAAAGCAGAAAAATACAAACCATGGCATCAACAGCATCAACGGCAGGCTTGTCACCCATACAGGAGATAGTAGAACTGGGAGGAGAAGTGGTCGTGAAGGGATTGAGTAAGCAGCAGTTCCTTAAGCTGGCCGAACACTATCCGGAGCTATTAATGGAGCGGGAAAAAAATGGAAACATCTGCATCATGACACCAGTAAAAGGCGGTAGCGGTTTCAGGGAAAATACCTTGTCTTATTATTTAACGGATTGGGCAATAAAGCAAGAGCAAGGCATGGTTTTCAGCCCCAGCACCGGTTTTGACCTTCCGGACGGATCGACCAAATCCCCGGATGTAGCCTGGATTAGTAAGGAGAAAACGGAGCAGCTCTATACCCAACAGATTGAGGAGAAGTTCATTTCCATCATCCCTGATTTCATCGCTGAACTTCGTTCGAAAAGCGACCAGCTGAAAAAGCTTCAGAAAAAAGTGAAAGAAACGTGGATAAAAAATGGCGTACGCCTGGCGTGGCTGATAGATCCCTACGAAGAGAAAGCATATATCTACAGGGCGGATGGCAGCCGGGAGGTTATTACTGGTTTTGACCGCCAACTTTCGGGAGAAGAGGTGCTGCCGGGTTTTGTTCTGGATTTGTCGAAGTTTAGGTTATTGGGGTAGGCTTGAGTGTATTTGGAAACTGCATTTACACTCTACGAACCTCCTCCGCTCTCCACTCTTCCACCGTCTTCTGTTCACTACTAAAATTGACGCCCACCCCCACAACAGCCTTACCCTCATGCCGGTACTTGTCGGCATAACCCTTTTCCCGGATCTGCTGCATCGCCTCGGCGGCGCTGCGGTCGAGTTTGAATTCGAAGATGTAGATGTGCGTGTCGGTTTGCACTACGGCATCCAGCCGGGCGTCCGACTCGTTGACTTCGCTTTCGATGTAGACCCCCAGGTACCGGAAAGTTAAGTAGATGAGCGAATGGTAATAGGCTTCCGCCTGTGCGATGAAGATTTGGGAGGGGATATTTTTGAACAGGGTTTTGATAATGGAAATGACTTGTTCCAGGTCGTTGGATAGAAAAGCATGCCGCAGCTGAACAACCAAAGGGGTGGACAGTGAGGGCTCTTCCTGCCGGAAGGCCGCGATGAGATAACTGTACATGGCGTCCCGAACCTCTTTATTGGGATAGTCCAGGGTGATAAGCCCAAATTCGTCCGTGTCTTTTACCGTAAGATAGCCGGTTTGAAACAAGAGCGAGTGGCTCTCCAGGTTGTCCAACGTATAGCTTTCAAAGATGATGGGACTGACCTTAATTTTTTCAATTTTGTAAAAACGCCGCTTCTTGAGCAATTCGATCAGGAAGGTAGGCGTGCCGGTGGCGAACCAGAAGTTCTGGAAGCGGGTAGCCGAGAAGTAGGATAGGATGGAAAAAGGATTGTACAGAAAAGAATCTCCACTCCAGCTATAGCCGTTGTACCATTCTTTGATTTGAGCCAGCAATTGGCCTTTGGCGATGCCTTGTTGCTGGCAGATTTGCTGGATGCGGCCGTCAAAGCTATGTTCCAGCTCCGGTTGGGTGTAGCCACAGAGTTCGTTATAAGCTGGGTGAACGGTGATGTCCTGAAGATTATTCAGGTCAGAAAAAATGGATACTTTACTGAATTTGGACACCCCGGTAACCAGTAAGAACCGAAGGTAGGGGTCGCTGTCTTTGATGATGGAATAAAAAGATTTCAGGATTTTTTGATTTTCCAGGGCCTTATCCATGTCGTGCAGGTAGTCGATCAACGGCTTGTCGTATTCGTCGATCAATAAAACCACCTTATTATCTCCCTGGGACAATTTTTCCAGCAACTCCCGAAACCTTAAGCCAATACCTTCCCGTTCGAATTTTATCCGGAATGTTTCGGCCAGCTGTTCCAGCATAATATCAATGGCTTTCTCCAGGCCGTGATGCTGATAGCCAATACTACTAAAAGAAATATGCACCACCGGATGCCGTTCCGTCCAATCCCAATGTTCCGCTATCCACAGATCTTCGAACAGCTCCTGGCTTCCCTGAAACAACTCTTTGATGGTGGACAGGGTCAGCGATTTGCCAAAACGGCGCGGGCGGGAAAGGAAATAGTACTTGCCCGACTCAATGAGCTTATGTATATATGGAGTCTTGTCGATGTAGAGGTTATCCCCCTCCCGAAGCCCTCGAAAATCCTGTAGCCCGATGGGTAGCTTTTTCATGTTGCTAAGATACGAGGAATTTGGCATTTTACCCACCTCTGCTCCTAGCTGCAGCTTTACCGGGGAATTTGGAGTGAATTCCAGTGAGGCTAAGAAAGAGAAAAAAATTTACTAAAAAAGGTAAATAGCATTCAATTTAATCCTAAAATAACCAAAAAACATCCTTATTTTAACCATTAATACTTGACAATCAATGTATTGAAAAAATATAAAATTCTAAAAAAATACAGTAATCCAGCGAATTGTACTTAACGATGGCAGAATAATTGTAGACATTTGTATGGTCAACGATGAAGAACGACAGTTGGCAGGTTCCTCTTGAAGAAGAGGACAGAAAAATAAGACTTACTACTAACAAAGATGTAATCCCACGAATGCTTTTATATATAATCCCATGTGCTATTATTATCCCATGAAAGATTTTTCGGGGGTATCAAAGGATATCCTCAATTTTGGTATGTAGATAG
>JAGQXQ010000162.1 GCA_020436535.1 Phaeodactylibacter sp. | reverse complement strand
AAGTCCCGGATTTCGTAGAAGTCTTTGTAGGGCGGTTCCGCGAGCAGGAGGAGAGCGAATACCCGCCCGTTGATGGGGGAGTAGCCGAGTTTTTCAAAGAAGACGCCCATGGCTTCGACTCGCGCCTGGGCGTGCTCCAGTTGTTCTTGTTCTTCCGGTTTAGGCATGGCGTGTGGTTTTGGCTAAAGATAGTTATATCTTTTAGTTCTGGGATGTTTGAACTAAGGGAATTTGAAAATAACTATCTTAAGACTTGGCAAATTTTCCAACGGAGAGTCTTGGGCGAAACTTGCCAAGCCTCCCTTCAAACAAAACAACCGCCCACAGCCGAAGCCGGGGCGGTGCAATCCAGAATCATACTTTTCTATAATAACAATCTTGGGTGTCGGTTCGGTTGATTTGCGAACCGGGATTCCTCCCCGTTCCCGCCAAGCGGAATCACGGTTCGCGAATAAAAAACTCACGCCCGCGGTACGTCCTTCTTCTTCTCCGGCAGCCTTTCGAAGTGCTCGGCGCCGTCGATGTCGATGTGCAGGTCGTTGAGGTCGCTGAATTTGAGGAGGCCTTCCAAACTGAGCAGGACGAACTGATCTTCTCCGTTGATCAGGAGCAGCACATCGGTGATGGTGTCGCCTTTTTCGCGGAGGTAGAAGCCGATGTCCTGCTGCCCTTCCCGAACTTTAAACAACTCTTCAAAGGAACTCTGGCGGATGTCCTTCAGCAGGCTCTTATATTCGGCCGGGCTGACCAGGTTGCCCTCTTCCATGACCAGTACCCGCAGGTAGGTGATCTTGTCGAGGATCTTTTTGGCCTGCTCGTCGTCGGCAAAGCTGGAGGCGATCTCCAGGAGCCATCCCTGCAGCTTGACGTCGGTGACGTTCTCGTACGCCTGGTACTTTTCGTAAAATTGAGCGATGGCTTTGGGTTGGGCGAAGGCAAACAGAGGGCCCAGCGTCAGCAGTGCTGACCAAATGAAAGTTCTCATATCGTGTGTTTTGATGGTTTTAAAAGAAATGGTTTTGTCAGGTGGTGATTTGCTTACAAGAGTTTTAGCGTGTGTTCGGGATTCGTGTCTCGTTTCAACGAATCAACGAAATCACGCCCTCGGCGCCTTCTTTGCCACAACCGGCTCTTCCTCGTTCTCCGCCGGCTGTTCTTCCTGTTCTTTTTTCATATTATCGCTCTTGAGGATGGTATTGACTAGTTCGGAGAGGTCTTCGTATTTGATGCGGGACTTCATATCCATGTAGACGAACTCTTCCTCATCGTTGACCAGGATGACCAGGTTGCGAAGCTTCTCTTTTTTCTCCCGTGACAGGATGTGGACGGTGGAAGCGCCTTCCTTTACCATGATCAGGTCCTCGAAGCCGTTGCTGCGAATGTTGCTGACAAAGTCATTGACTTCAGCCGGGGTGATCGGGTTGTAGTCTTCGGTGGCCAGGAAGCGGAGTTTTTTGACCTTGCGGGCCAGCCGGAGGCCCGCCTTCGCCTCCGGATCCTGCACGAAGCCCTGGGCGATGCCTCCGCCCATCCATACCAGCCAGCCCGGCATCTTGAAATGGGTTACGCCTTCTTTGTATTTATGGGTGTGGTAGAACTGCGCCGTGGTTTTCGGCGAGCTGCAGGAAGACATCGAAAAGAGTGCGAGGATAACAATTAAAAAACGCATGATTCTAAAGGTTTCACGATTGGGAATAGGGTAAATAGCCGACTACTGTTTCTGCTCCTGGCTGGGGGTTTCGCCCTCATCGTCAAACTCATTGATGAGTTTGGAAACCTTGTCCAGGTCGATTTTGCCGACGAAGCTCATCAGGACGAATTCGTCCTCCCCGCCAACCAGCAGCAGCAATTCGTTGATCATCTTATTGCCGTCATCCTTGATCAGGAAATCCACGTTGGTCTCATCTTTGTCGCGTACGGTCATCAGTACTTCGTACTCCTTGGTGTTGATCTTGCTCTTGGCGTCTTTGT
Source organism: Phaeodactylibacter sp. (assembly GCA_020436535.1). GTDB lineage: Bacteria > Bacteroidota > Bacteroidia > Chitinophagales > Saprospiraceae > JACJXW01. The sequence goes on along the minus strand of JAGQXQ010000162.1, from coordinate 1,641 downwards.
AAAAGCCGGCGGCATTTTCCTCGGCCACCAGAATGCGGATGCCTTCCAGGTCACTGGCCAGTTCGATGATAGCCTTGGTTTCCGCATCGTCCATTTCCATGTTTTTGATATCCAGCTTGCCAAACATGTTCAGCAGTTTGGAGCTGATGTAGACTACTGTAAAGCGGTCATCTTCCACATATTTCTGGAAGTATTTGTCGATAGCGCTCACATTGGCGGTTTGCGCTGAAGCGGAAGAAACGACGCCCATCAGGAGGGCAATAAAGAGGAATTTCAAGTTTTTCATGATGTTGTTTTTGATCGAGTGATTTGAATGCCCGCCTTCGCTAAAGCTATGGCGGATGAAAAATGAATGAATTTTATCTTCGGGCCTACCGATAGGCTGCCACATCGAATACACTACTTAAAAAACTTCCCCACCTTCTTCAGCTTGTCCATCTCATGGGCGGCGGTGGAAGCGCCCTGATTGAGTTCGCTGCTGGCTTTCAGCAGGGCGGTACTGGTGAGGCGGAAGGCATCTTCAGGAGATTGTACTTCGTACTTCGACCAGTCGATCCCAGCCTGTTGGGGTTTTTGGAGAGCCTTCTGAGCAGTATAAGCCCACCACAATCCAATGCCGATAACCAGTACGGCGGCGATGCGCAACACCCAGCTACGGGCGGTGAGCCGGCGCACTTTGGCCTGCGGTTGGGCGCCTTCCAGTTGCTGAAGCAGCTTTCGGTCGAAGTCGGCGCCTAGCTTAGGCTTTTGTTCTTGTGACAGGTGCCGGAACAGGGGCTGATAGAGCTGCATGCTTTCGGGCACCTCTTCGCGCTGGAAGAATTCCCGTAGCCGGCTTTCATCCTTCAGGGAAGTTTCCCCTTCGAAGTATTTGTCCAGCAGTCGTTCCATTACTTTATAGTCCATAATTGCATTAGTTTCGAACGAATGAATTTTCTAGCTCTGAAAATGTTGGTTTTTACTTGATTGAGCGGCATGTCCAGGGTGTCGCAGATTTCCTGGTAGCTCATGCCCTCGATGTCGCGTAGTTGCATGGCTATTTTCTGGCTATCAGGCAGTTCTGCCATCAGCACTTTTACCTGGCCGACGGCGTCATTGAGTTCCGCCTGCCTGCCGGGCCCGGGGTTGTCGCTACTCAGGCCGTAAGCTGTTTCCAGCCCTTCGGCCTGATTGAAGCGTAGCCTTCGCTTGTCAATGGCCCGGTTTTTTGTCATCTGCATACACCAGGCTTCGACGTTCAGGATTTCTTCCATGCTGTCGCGCTGTTCCCATACCTTTATGAAGACTTCCTGCACGACGTCCTCCGCTTCGGCCGGGTTGGCGGTGATGCGCAGCGCCATCCGGTAGAGCTTATTCTTGATGGGTAATATCCTTTTTTTAAATGCTTCGAGGTTCATGAATCGAAATCTGAAATTCGGATGATCTCATTTTATGAGCTTTTTCTCATCGGGTGTCATTGAGGTGACGGCCCGAAAAAGATAAAGTTACAGCCTTTGTAAAAAAAATAAGATTTTTTACCTCCAGGAGGAGAAGCCCCTGGCAAAATCTCCTAGTCTGTATCCCTCCTTAGTTTCGGAGCCTATTGATGCCTAGCGGGGGTGTAGAGGCTTATTTGAGGCCTTATTTGGGGTTTAGAAAGGT
>JAGQXQ010000161.1 GCA_020436535.1 Phaeodactylibacter sp. | reverse complement strand
TAAACCTTTCTAAACCCCAAATAAGGCCTCAAATAAGCCTCTACACCCCCGCTAGGCATCAATAGGCTCCTAGGATCGCACCCGCTTATTGGAAGCAGCACCCCCACTGATTGGAGATTTTGCCAGGGGCTTCTCCTCCTGGAGGTAAAAAATCTTATTTTTTTTACAAAGGCTGTAACTTTATCTTTTTCGGGCCGTCACCTTTATGACATCCGATAAGAAAAAGAGATCATCCGAATATCAGATTTCGATACATGAACCTCGAAGCATTTAAAAAAAGGGTATTGCCCATAAAGAACAAACTTTACCGGATGGCGCTGCGCATCACCGCCAACCCGGCCGAAGCCGAGGATGTCGTGCAGGAAGTCTTCATAAAAGTATGGGAACAGCGCGACAGCATGGACGAAATCCAGAACATCGAAGCCTGGTGTATGCAGATGACTAAAAACCGGGCTATCGACAAACGCAGGCTGCGTTACAACCAGGCCGAAGGGCTGGAAAAGGCCTATGGCCTGAGCAGCGACAATCACGACCCCGGCAGGCAGGCGGAGCTCAATGACGCCGTCGGACAGGTAAAAGTGCTGATGGCAGAACTGCCCGACAGCCAGAAAATGGCGATGCAACTGCGCGATATCGAGGGAATGGCCTACCAGGAAATCTGCGAAACCCTGGATATGCCCCTCAATCAGGTAAAAACCAACATCTTCAGAGCTAGAAAACACATTCGTTCGAAATTATTGCAATTATGGACAATCAAGTAATGGAACAACTGCTGGACAAATACTTTGAAGGGGAAACCTCCCTGAAGGAGGAGCACCAACTAAGGGAATATTTCCAGCGCGAAGAGGCGCCGGAAAGCCTGCAGCTCTATCAGCCGCTGTTCCGGCACCTGGCGCAAGAGCAAAAGCGCGGGTTGGGCGCCGACTTCGACCGGAAGCTGCTTCAGCAACTGGAACAGGCTCAGCCACAAGCCCGGGTGCGCCGCCTCACCGCCCGTAGCTGGGTAGTGCGCATCGCCGCCGCCCTGGTCCTAGGCCTCGGCCTATGGTGGGCCTATACCACTCAGGAAGCCCTCCAAAAACCACAACAGGCCGGAATCGACTGGTCGAAGTACGAAGTGCAATCTACCGAAGCAGCCTTTCGCCTCACCAGCACGGCTCTGCTGAAAGCCAGCAGCGAACTTAACCACGGCACTTCCACCGCCGTCCGTGAAATGGACAAACTGAAGAAGGTGGGGAAGTTTTTTAAATAATCACTCGATCAAAAACAACAATTATGAAAAACTTGAAATTCCTCTTTATTGCCCTTTTGATGGGCGTTGTTTCTTCCGCTTATGCGCAAACCACCAATGTGAGCGCTATTGACAAATACTTCCAGAAGTATGTGGAAGACGACCGCTTTACAGTGGTCTACATCAGCTCCAAGTTATTGAACATGTTTGGCAAGCTGGATATTAAAAATATGGAAATGGATGATGCTCAGACCAAGGCCATCATCGAACTGGCCAGCGAGCTGGAAGGTATCCGCATTCTGGTAGCCGAGGAAAATGCCGCCGGTTTCTACAAAGACGCCAAGAGCAAGATCAACACCAAGGAGTACGAGGTGCTGATGACTGTACGCGACAAAGACGAGACCAACGTGGACTTCCTGATCAAAGATGACGGCAACAAGATGATCAACGAATTGCTGCTTTTGGTTGGCGGCGAGGACGAGTTCGTGCTGATGAGCTTCGTCGGCAAGATTGACCTGGACAAGGTTTCCAAACTCATCAACGAGTTCGACGATGAGGACGAAACTCCGAAGGAACAGAAACAGTAGTCGGCAAATTACCCTATTCCCAATCGTGAAACCTTTAGAATCATGCGTTTCTTAATTGCAATCCTCGCACTTTTTACGATGTCTTCCTGTAGCTCGCCGAAAACCACGGCGCAGTTCTACCACACCCATAAATACAAAGAAGGCGTAACCCATTTCAAAATGCCGGGCTGGTTGGTATGGATGGGTGGCGGCATCGCCCAGGGCTTCGTGCAGGATCCGGAGGCGAAAGCAGGCCTCCGGCTGGCCCGCAAGGTCAAGAAACTCCGCTTCCTGGCCACCGAAGACTACAACCCGATCACCGCTGCTGAGGTGAATGACTTCGTCGGCAACATTCGAAGCAACGGCTTCGAGGATTTGCTCATGGTAAAGGAGGGCAGTTCCACCGTCCACATCCTGTCGAGAGAGAAAAAGGAGAAGCTTCGCAACCTGGTTATCCTGGTCAATGATGAGGAAGAGTTCGTCTTCATGGATATGAAATCCCGCATCAAATACGAAGATCTCTCCGAGCTGGTCAATACCATCCTCAAAAGCGAGAATATGAAAAAAGAACAGGACGAAGAAGAGCAGCCGGCGGAGGCCAACGAAGAGCCGGTTGTGGCTAAGAAGGCGCCGAGGGCTTGATTTCGTTGATTCGTTGTTCGTTGAAACGAGACACGAATCCCGAACACACGCTAAAACTCTTGTAAGCAAATCACCACCTGACAAAACCATTTCTTTTAATACCATCAAAACACACGATATGAGAACTTTCATTTGGTCAGCGCTGCTGACTCTGAGCCCCCTGTTTGCCTTCGCTCAACCCAAAGCCATCGCTGAATTCTACGAGAAGTATCAGGCTTACGAGAACGTCACCGACGTCAAGCTGCAGGGATGGCTCCTGGAGATCGCCTCCAACTTTGCCGACGACGAGCAGGCCAAAAAGATCCTCGACAAGATCACCTACCTGCGGGTACTGGTCATGGAAGAGGGCAATCTGGTCAGCCCGGCCGAATATAAGAGCCTGCTGAAGGACATCCGTCAAAGTTCCTTCGAGGAATTGTTTAAAGTTCGGGAAGGGCAGCAGGATATCGGCTTCTACCTTCGTGAAAAAGGCGACACCATCACCGATGTGCTGCTCCTGATCAACGGAGAAGACCAGTTCGTCCTGCTCAGCCTGGAAGGATTACTCAAATTCAGCGACCTCAACGACCTGCACATCGACATCGACGGCGCCGAGCACTTCGAAAAGCTGCCGGAGAAGAAGAAGGACGTGCCGCGGGCGTGAGTTTTTTATTCGCGAACCGCGATTCCGCTTGACGGGAACAGGGAGGAATCCCGGTTCGTAAATCAACCGAACCGACACCCAAGATTGTTATTATAGTAAAGTATGATTCTGGATTGCACCGCCCCGGCTTCGGCTGTGGGCGGTTGTTTTTTGTTTTGGGCTTAAAATCTGTTTCCCCTATTCTCTCATAATGGTAATTAGACTCGTCTTTAAGATGTCATTGTTCTTCATGCTGATGTAGTATTTTCCAGGTGCAATACGGGATAACTCTATACCATTTTCTTCGTTTGGTAATAATTGCCTAGAAAGGATTTTTCTACCATACAAATCGATTACTTCCACAAGCACCTTTCGCTGAGTGAAATTTTTAAGCCCGGCAATCAGAATTCTATCATTAGCCGGGTTAGGATAGACTTTTAAGTCCGATTCAAAGATATTCACCGTACTTGTTGCTAACCCGCCTTTTACTATTTCTTGTATTTCATCAGGAGTTAATAGTCTATCCCAAAAGAATATTTCATCCAATTTCCCTTTAAAAAAGGTGGGTCCGTATCTCGACCGTGTCCCAAATCTTAACGGGTATTCTAAATTATGAGCTACATTTAAATTGCTGCTCCCATTTTGGCTTCCTGCAGCATTGACACCATTTATGTAAATGGTGCTGTTCATATTTTCATCAATAGTACCAATTACATTGGTCCAAATATCTGGTATTAGCAAAGAATCGCTTAGTGTTCCTCTTCTATCGTGAATGAATGCACCCGTACCGTCTCCATAGCCGACCCAAATTTTTTGGCCAGTAAAGCCCATTGTAAAGCCATAATAATTCCCAAAGTCTCCATTGTTGTCATCAGTATAAAATACTGGCAAGAACTCCGTAATGTGTTCAGCCTCTATCAAATACCAACACGAGAAAGAAACGGGAAGTGCAAGGTCGTCCAAAGCATTCGGAGGGCCGCATTCTAAAAAAGATTGGCCATCAAATAAAAGTGCCCCATCAGGTACACCAAACCGATCTTCTGTTAGTGTTACTCCCATAGGTATGTTGCAGTCATTCTCATTAGAACTTTCATCATCTGCATCCCCATTAATGGGAAATGCGGAAACTATTCCTTCCTGTAGATTTATCTGGCCGAATGCTTGAAAAGATAAAAAAAGGATTGCCGTTATCAGGGGTGTCAGAAATTTCATTTTGAGTTTTTTTGATGGTGAAAGAAGTTAGTATTTTCTTATGTGAAGCATGCGCGTATTGAAGCCCGGAGAAGTAGCGGCGCTGCCCTGTTCTGTGGGCAACACCGCCAACTTGGTAAGAGCGTTTATGCTTGAAAAAGTATAAAAGCCAAAGAAATGAGGGCTTGACATAGCGCCGCATTACTTACAGCTGGGAAGTACCCGTTCACAGGCTTCTTTGTAATTCAGTTCACAGGCTTTTTTTCGGTTCAAACAGGTTTCTTCCAGTTCTTCTAACCGCTCATTGATAACCGAAAGCAGGTAATACAGTCCACCATTCTCACTATCCAGTTGAATAGTCCTTTTGATCTCCTCCTTCGCTGGAAGAATTTTTTGCTGACTTAATAAAATACCGGCCCTGTTGATTGAAGCAGCAACCAAATCGGGCTGAAGAGCCAGGGCTTTATCAAAATCATCCAATGCCTCGTTAAGCTTTTCTTCCTTATAGTAAACCATGCCGCGCAAGTTATAGAGCTCGGCATCCTTTGGATAATATCGTATAGCCTGATTGAGATTAATTCTTGCGGAGGTGAGGTTCTCCATCTGGAAGTGGCATTTGGCACGCTGATAAAAAGCTGCCCGGTAGTTGGGCACCAATTCCAGCACTCTGGTAAAATCCCGGATTGCATTGTAGTATTCTCCGCTATTTTTCTGGCAAAGGCCGCGAAAGAAGAAAGCCTCATGGGCACTGCTGTTAACCTTGCAGGCTTTGTCAAAATTATAACAAGCAGCGCCTTCATCACTACGGTTAGAGGCAATCAACCCCAAGTAAATATAAGCTTGAGCATGGTTCGGGTATTTTGTCAATACTGAACGAAAACAGTGCTCCGCTTCATCATCCTCTCCAAGATCATAGAGTATAGTCCCTTTTGTAAAAAAGAGGGTAAACTGCTCCGGATATTCTTCACAGGCGGCATCAATCTCCTTAAGGGCTGTTTCCGACAAGCCATTCCTATGCAGGTCGAGAGCATTTTGGTTTTTCTCTCGGATCATCTTAACGAATGCTTCCTGCTTTATTTGTTCATCAAAATAATTGGCATATGCTTCCCCAATATCAAAAATCAAATCCCCCATCCCATAACCATCGCCATAGCCGTTCTGTGCCCTATTTCTTCTTTCCATGTCATAGTCATACGCTCGTAGTCTATCCTGTATTATGCGTTGTTCTTGAGCTAATAATTGTAAAATGGAAACAGCCACCAGCAAGAGCATTAAAAGTATCTTTTCTTTTTTCATTGATAAGTGTATTTTGAGGATTCAAAAACTTAGGCCTACGTGAATTCTCAACTGAAACTCCAGGTTCTGCTCTTCCCCTCCATCCATCGGCACCAATTCGATGCCCTGCGAATCCTGAACATAGTAAAGTTGATAATCCTCATTGGCCAACCAGTTGGCGGGAGGTGAAACCGTTCCTGACACAGAAAGAGAAAAGCCTCCTCCCGTCCTGGTGAAACCCGCCTTGCCCATCGCGAAGGCGCGGTTGCCCAGGCCAACATCGCTATCTGCTACTTTGGCGTACTTCTTGTCAGTCAGTTCATCAGGGAGCGTCAGATGGACAATGTCCTTCTCAGTATCCTTCTGATTACGCGAATCAAACTGGAGGGTGGATTGTACCAGGAGGTCATAGCCTAAACCCAGGTCAAAAAAGACGCCGGACTTGCTATTGTAAAAGCGCCCGAAGGCACCTAAAGAAGCCTTACTAAAATTCAGGTTGATGTTTTCCGTAGTTCGCAGCTGGAAAAAACCTTGGTCCTGAAACTTCACATAGTCGGCGCCTACATAATAGGCCTGGCTGGAAATTGCATCGAGCCCGTAAGAAACGCGGCCCCATCCGGCAAAGCCATAAACGCTTAAAAACTTAGTGAGGTTTTCATCCAGGCTTTTTTCATTAAGGATCATCACCGATAAGGTAACGGCATGTGACCAACGAGAGGATTTTTTACCCCAAAATTCATTAAGTGGAGATTTCAGTAGAAGAAAACCGTACTCCAAATGGCCGCGAGGGGTCACCCTCTGACTGGAGGAAATGAAAGGGCGGATAGGAAAAGGTTCAAAATACGAATTGAATTCGTTAGATGTCTGCCCACGGGAAGCCATATATAGTTGATCTACTTTATAAAGCTGCCGATATAGTCCAATTACTTCTTCGGATAAGACATACTCTTTGAGGACAAGTTGTATTTCCGGCCATTCCCGTCCCTGGCTAAGCTCCTCGATCTCACTCCACACTTCAATGTAAGGCAGCTTTGGCTTAATTCTGGCTTCTAATGCGGCCCGCTCTGCGCGATAACTTTCCAGAGAAAATGACACCTTTACTTCGTTAGCTTTCAGTACTTCACGTGTAGTCCGCAGATTAGCAGTAGTTCCAGGCTTCAAAAGTAATTCTTGGCTGTACCCAGAAATTTTAACGTTTAACGGAACAATCTCCTGGTTGGTAACCGAAAACTGATGTTGGTTGATCGCTCTAAAGGTAAGAGGATTTTGTGCCTGAACCCGAATACAGCACAATGTCACTAGCAATAATAAACAACTTAACCATACCTTTTTCATAACATAAACGCTTTTGATTAAAAAATTTGCTGTCCGGCCTTAGTCTATACCGGCGAAAAGGCCAAGAGCAAGCCAGCAATTTTCACCCTATAAAATTGAAGAAAACAATTGAGCCTTGGGAGAAATATAAAAGAGCAACTTCGATGATTATTTACTTTAAATGCTCACCTTTATCTTCCGTAAGCCCTTTATTTTAAAAGCATTTTAACAAAAAATAAATCGGCAAAAAAATGGTTAAAAGTTCACTGATTGAACTGCTAAAAACTTTTTCTGACGAGGAATGGAAAAGCTTTTCCCTCTTTTTACAGTCCCCCTATTTCAATCGAAGCAAGAGCGTACAGCAGTTTTTTACCTACCTGTCTGGATTTCGCCCTGAGCTGGATAGCCCCAAGATGGACAAAGAGAAGGCCTTCGCAGCCGTTTACGGAAAGCAGGTGGCTTATGCAGAAAGTAAGTTCAGTGATCTGATGTACAAAATGAAGGGTTTGGCGGAGGCGTTTCTGGCTCACAATGAATTGAAAAGCCGCCCCGGCCTGCAAGAACAACAATTGGCGTATCTGCTCAGCAGGCGGACAGGGGTCTATGCTCACTTTAACAAAGCAACGCAAAAGGCAATCCGGCAAACGAAGCTTCAACCAGAAAGTATGGAAAAACACTGGGCGTTGCTTTGGCTGAACCATCTCGCCCATCACCACCCGGAGCGAGCTACCACTTTTGAAAGCACGCTTAAAGAATTGTGGACGGCGATGGCAGAGCTTGACCAACTTTACCTTTATGCCAAGTTTCGCTACAGTACAGAGCTGCTGGCCAGAAAAAACATCCTCAAAGAAGAGCCGGATATTCTGCTGCTGGACGCCTGCTTCGAAGCCATGGGCCAGGGATTCCAAGGCCATCCACTGCTGGAGATGCATTACCATCTGGCCCGGTTAAATGGTATCAAAGAAAGCCACGAGGCTTACCAGGAGGTAAAGGAGCGCCTGTTGCCGAACCTCAACCGGATGGGCCCTATTGAAAAACAATCGGCCCTTCTCAACCTGCTCAACTACGTGATCCGCAAAGCCAATACCGGGGAACCGTACTGGAGGATGGAGTTATTCGATTGGTATAAGCTGGCGTTGGAGGAAGGCCTCCTCCATTCAGATGGCACGCTCCAGGAACCCATTTTCCTGAATATTGCCATTACCGCCGCCATCCTCAAAAGATTTGAATTTGCCTGGAAATTCATCCTCGACTACCAGCAATCCCTCAGCCCTGAGGTACGCGAACAGGCCACCTCCTACTGCCGGGCCTACCTCCTGGTTCACGAAGGGCGCTACGATGAAGCCAATGATCTGCTAATAAAGGAAACCTACTCTTCTCAGGTATACAAAACGCGCCGTCATTCCCTACTGATTCGCTGCCAGTACGAATTCACCCTGGAGCACGAAAGCTACGAAGGTATCCTACAGGCCAGTTGTAAAAAATTCCGGAGGTACCTGACAAACGAATGTCAATGGGCCGAAGAGAAAAAACGGTCTTACTTCAATTGGATAGACATGGTGGAAACCCTGCATGCCTGCCGGAATGAAAAAAAAACAGGCATCGAATACCAGGAAGAACTGAAAAGCTTGCTCGAACAACGAAAGCCCATCTTTTTAAAAGAATGGCTGCTGGAAAAGATCGCCAGTCTGGATACTCCTGTAAGCAACACTCCCAGCAGCCGTCGGATTTAATCTAACTTCAACCCTCCACAAAATCTACCGACACAATCGGCGGCGGTGGCGGCGGAGGCGGAGGATCATCGCCTTCCGTAAAAGCAGGATTACAATATGGAATGGACAATAACAGGCATAGGGTTCCTATTTGGAAGACGCGGCGCATCTTCCAGGCAAAATTTCGGTCTTGCATGATTCGCAGTTTTTGAAGATTAGAAATTTCCCTTCAGGCACGCACGAGGGCGCCGAAGGAGGTCAAAAACCGCATGGCCATAGCGGGTTGAAGAAGGCCGGCAGAAAGCCGTAACACAGCTGCCCGTCCCTCTTCCTGAATAGTTAGCCGATATAAAAAGAGAAAGGCCAATAGAATTGGAGAGATTTCTTTATTTTGAGGAGTATTTATTTCAAAGCAGCAAGGAACTTACGCGAAACGCAAAAGCATTTGCCAGCCTATGGGACTATTCGACTGGCTTTCCACCACCAGAAAAGCCGCCGTATTTACTGATAAAGAGATACTGGAAACCTACCGCTCGAAGGATACTTTGAGCATTCAACGGATGGAGAAAGCGCTTTACGCGAACGGATTTGCCTATCTGCCGCATGGTAAGAAAACCATCAAAACCTTGCCCGATCCCGATGAACGCCGGCAAGTATACTCCGATGCCTTCCTCGATTTTTCCCGGCAGATGAGAAAGGGTAGCTTTAGGGGAGATGCATCGGTTAAAACCTTCTTTACCAGCATTTTCAACCACAAACTCCTTGACCTTTTAAAACACAAACAGACTAATACCTATAAAGCCAACCTGCCCAGCTCTGTAGAACTGGAGAACCGCCTGGAAGTTCTTTCCCAAAAGTCCCGCGATATCGTGAAAGATCTTTTAACGAAGGAAAAGCTGGAGCAAGCCAAAACCCTTCTCAAAACGCTTTATGCTGGAAAGACACCTTGCTACGAGCTGCTCCTAATGGCTGCCGAAGGGTTCAAACAGGCAGAGATCGCCGAATACCTGGGGCTTAACGTGAAGAGCGTGAAGACCAATACCTGGGACTGCCGACAGCAGTTGCTGGCGGCATTTACATCATAATTCAAGCTTATGCCCGGCCAAAACAACGATAGCGACCACCAACTTATCAGCCGCTTCTTCGAAAAGGAGCTTTCCGCTGAAGAGGAAAGGACAGTTGACAAACGCATACAGGCCGAACCGGCCTTTGCGGAAAAAGTGGCCCATTTCATGGCCCTCCACCGCGGCGCCCGCGAGTTGCAAAAGGAGGAGCTGGAAAAGCTGTACCCCAGTGGGCCGCCTGCCGGGAGGCGGCTGCCATGGTGGCTGTGGACAGGGCTGGCCCTCACCCTGGCCCTCGCCTTATATCTTTTTTTTGGCAAGGGGCAGATGCCCGTTCCTCCTCCATCCGGCCAGCCCATTGCCCTGCAAACCGGCCTGGCCGCGCATGAAGAGGCCAGGAGGCAAGATCCGGAATACTTCGCCACCACCATGGGCGGAGACTGGAAAGCCGACTACCGGGCCGGCCGCTACGCCAAAGCCCGACAGAAACTGAACGCCGAACTCGATGCTTCCGACAACCTGGCTAACAAAAGCCGGTTCTGTTACTACGCCGGCCTGCTCAACCTATATCCGGAAGACGAGCCAGCTGATTTGGACCGGGCCATCACCTGCCTGGAGATCGCACAGAAAGAAAAAGAAGATGCTCCTCTGTATCTGCTCATCGCTTATGTACAAGCCGGACAGCTGGAAAAAGCCCGGGCACTGGCGGCAGAGCTCTCAGCTGAACAGATGGAGGGTTTGCCTCCAAAAGTCCGACAGGCCCTCTGATCAATACAGCGCTTTCCCGTCGCCAATGAGAATGAGCGGCGCCCAATCGGCTGGTTCGGCCTTCGGGTTCTGTTGCCGGTACTGCTT
>JAGQXQ010000160.1:7400-7763 GCA_020436535.1 Phaeodactylibacter sp. | reverse complement strand
GGACCGACACCGGTGTACACGCCAAACAGTACTTCATGCACTTCGATTTCGATGGCCAATTTCCCCTGGCATTCACACGCCGCATCAATAAATTCCTGCCTTCCGATATTGTCATCTATCGCATTTTCGAAGTAGCTCCCGATGCCCACGCCCGGTTCGACGCCACTCACCGGGCTTATGAATACCACATCGATTTCGTCAAAAACCCCTTTGGTAAGGAAACGCGCTACTTCTACCCCTTCGCCCATCTCCCCGATCCGGTAAAAATGCAGGAAGCCGCCAGTCTTCTGTTGGAATACGAGGCGTTCTTCCCCTTCTGCAAAACGAATACCGACGCTAAAACCATGCGGTGTGACCTGCGCC
>JAGQXQ010000160.1:0-7232 GCA_020436535.1 Phaeodactylibacter sp. | reverse complement strand
GCAGGAGCGGCTGGAAAAGAGCTGGAGTATCCCTCCGCAGGGGCTCTTCCTGACGGACATACGATACCCCTGATATTACTCTAGTTCCAGCACCAGAGGCTGCTTACCTGGCAAAGTGATGCCGTCCTTTAGCTCAAACACCTTGCCGGTCAGCACATCTTTTCCGGTAGAAACGCCCTCCAGCATTTGTGAAAAGCGGCCCAGCTCCAGCGCAGTAGGCGCTTCGTTGGCGTTCAGGACTATCATGGCCTTGTCTTTTTCATTATAGCGAAAAAAGACGTAAACGCCTTCTTCCGGCACGTAATGCATCAGCTTGCCGGAATGGATCACTTCGGCGCCATTCCGCCAGACAACCAGTTTTTTGATAAAGGCCATGGCCTCTTTCTGCTTGTCCGTTAAGCCTTGTCCGTTGAAGGCATTGACTTTATCCCCTGCCCAACCGCCAGGAAAATCACTGCGGATGATGCCGTGGCTGTCGGTACCCGGATTGGCCAGAAGCACCTCGGTGCCATAATATATCTGCGGGATGCCGCGGGTGGTGAGCACATAAACCAGGCCCAGCTTGAAGAAACCAAAATCCTCATTCACCTGGCTATACCAGCGGCTCATGTCGTGGTTGTCAGGAAAAACGACCAGGTTGAATGGGTCGGCGTAGAGGAAATCCTGCGCCAGCATCTCGTAAAGCGGAAGGAAAGCCTGGCTGCTTTTCTTTTCATTCAGGCTTTTGCGCATCGCCTCCTGCAACGGAAAATCCATCAGGCTAGGCAAGCAGGAGGTATATCCGTTGGGATTCTCCTTGCCCTTTTGCCAGAAAGCAACGATGGCGGGATTGCCCACCCATTCCTCCCCAACGATATTGAAATTGGGATACTCCTCCATAACTGCACAAGACCAGTTGGACATAAAGTCTTTGTCATTGTAGGGGTAAGTATCCATACGGATGCCTCCCAGGCCCAGATATTCTACCCACCAGATGCTGTTCTGAATAAGGTAGGTGGCCATCATGTCGTTGCGTTGATTGAGGTCAGGCATGGTCTTCACAAACCAGCCGTCGGCAAAACCTTTGTAATCAACCTGGGCGACGTAGGGATCCTGAACAACGGCCTTTTTGTGGTTGGTCTGTACATATTCATCCGGAAAATTGATCCAGTCTTCCATGGGCAGGTCGTCCATCCACCAGTGACGGGAGCCGCAGTGGTTACTGATCATATCCATTACCAGTTTGATGCCCTTACCCCGGGCGGCATCCGCCAGTTTCCGGTACTCTTCATTGGAACCGTAGCGGGGGTCCACCTTGTAAAAATCGGTGGTAGAATAACCGTGGTAGGAAAAGGAATCCATATCGTTTTCCAGCACCGGGTTCACCCAAATGGCGGTAAAGCCCATATCGGCAATGTAATCCAGCCGGTCGATCATCCCCTTAATATCGCCCCCATGGCGGCCACCCGGATTGGTGCGATCCGGTTTTTCCCGCATGCCTTCCACATAGTCGTTATCCGGATTGCCGTTCACGAAGCGGTCTGGAGTGATCAGATACATCACATCGGAATTGTCGAAGCCCTTAATATCGGCAGCGGCCTGTTCGCGAACCAGCAAGGGGTAGGCGTAAGTGGCTACCACCTTACCGTCCTTTCGGAACTGCATCTCTACCTTTCCAGGCCGGGCCTGCGCTCCAATTTCCAGGTCGATGAAGAGATAATTCGGGTTGGGCACCCGGGTGACCCGTTCCACACTTACCCCCTGGTAATCGATGGAGGGATACCAATCCGTGATGTTCTCCCCGTATACCAGAAGTTGCAGGCTGGAGTTCTTCATACCTACCCACCAGTTAGGCGGTTCGACGCGCTTGATGGATGACTGCGCCTGGGCGCCAAGGAAGCCCGATAGCAGGAAGGTGGCAAAAACTACCAGGAATTGTTGACTTTTCATGTCTAGATGAGATGTTTGATGGATGGTTGAATTTAATTTCCAGAAGGAAAAATAAAGAAAATTTTATTCCCCGTCGAAAGAAGTCAGGGAATAACATTTTTCCGCAGTGCATCGATCCCTATTGATGTCAGAAAAAATGTAAGGAAGGGTTGAGCACCTACTTACACATTCCCATACATATACTGCACCTTTTCCAGTCGCAGCTTCAGGTTTTGCAAAGCTTCGGCCACCTCCTGAAGGTTGGCTTTAACCACTTCGCTCAATTCTCCGCTGACAAAGAGGTTTTCGTCGAGGTGGTTGAGCTCATTGGGGGCGTTGGCCCGTATTTTTTCCAACTGCTGATCGAGATAGGCATTAAGGCGCTGCAGGCGTTCATCCCAATGTTTTTCTAAGATAGGATGCGGCTTTTTAAAAATAACCCGGGTGCGTTCCACCTTGCGGGTGCGCAAAGGGTAGGTGTAGCGCTCCGAGTTGTAGAACACATCAATTGTAAACTGACGGCTTCCCTTTTTGGCTTTCAGTCGGTTGACCAGGTTAAACTCCTGGTCGTAAAAGTTGACGACCTGCGCCTCTTCCATCTGTAGTTTCTGGAATTGCTTGATGGTGGCCAGCGTGCCTTCAAATTTATCATCCTCCTTCAGCAACTCGAAATATTCGTCCTCCACCGGCATCAGCTGCTCCTCCGTCACGGTGTGTTTTACTTTGACCTCCTGGTCCACATCCTCTTCAAAGTCGCTTACTTCCCGCTTGGCCATCTGCAGGTTGACGGCCATAGTGTAGCCGTGCCGCCGGATGGCCTCGGTGACAATCTCCCGGATGATATCTACCTGCTCAGGCTTGCCCCACAGACAGTGTACCATGAGGAAGCAGTCCATGAGGTCAACTTTAGTACGGCCGTTCAGGAAGGCAGCGGTGCGCAGCAGGCGGACCACCTTTTTCCAACGGCGGTCGTGCACAGTGATGAGCTTATCGGCAGTATTGGGGCGGGCATTGTAGGTTTCCATACCGATCTTGACCACCTGAATCGTGTTGAGCACTTCGGCCGGCACTTCCACCTCGTCGATGCGGGCTGACCAATCCTGGAGTTCCTTTTCCGTCAGTTTCAGCGCTTCCTCTATGCTGTCCTTATAGACATCGCTGGTGTCGGTGATCATATCGAGGAAGTTCCGGAACTGGCGAATATTGCCCACTTCCAGCCGAATGAGGAAGCGGTCCCAGATGGGATCGAGGCTGGAGTTCCGGGGCGGCAGCTCATTGGAGGCTGTAATGATACCCCGAATGTTGACCTGCATGTCTTCTCCTCCGTTTCGATAGACCTTCTCGTTCAAGATGGTCAGCAGGGCATTCTGAATGGCGGGGCCGGCCTTCCATATCTCATCCAGAAAGACGATGTTGGCGCCCGGCAGATAGCGTTCGGTCAGCCGCTCGTATTTATCTTCCTCCTTTAGTTTTTTGATGGACACAGGCCCGAAAATCTCATCCGGCGTACTGAATTTACTCATGAGGTATTCGAAGGAGATACCGTCTTTGAAGGCAAACTTTAGCCGCCGGGCAATGAGGCTCTTACCCACTCCCGGAGGGCCCAGCAGAAAAATACTTTCCCCTGCAACGGCGCTCAGCAGGGCTAGCTTGACGGATTCTTCCCGCTCGTAAAGCCCCTTGCACAGGCCGTTCAGCAGTTCGGCTACTTTTGTTCTTACACTTTGGTCAATTGCTATGGACATGGGAATGAATGAGTGAGGAGTGAGTGAGTGAGGAGTGAGGAGTTAGGAGTGAGGAGTGAGTGAGGCTTCAATGCACCTCTTTCAATCCTCTTCCCACCCCCTAAGGCCATCTTCTTCAATATAATTCTTGCGGATCAACTCATCGACGGTGGCGTTGCGAATATGGAGGACGGCCCCGGAAAAATACAGGGTTTTACCTGCCATAGCGTGGTTGAAATCCACCCTAACCATATCTTCCGTCCAGGAAAGGATGCAGCCGTTGTGGGCATCGCCACGGTCATCGGTTAAGGTGACAAAATTGCCTTCCACCAGGATGTTGTCGCCCAAATGCTGAAAAGCTATGCGCGGCACATCGATGATATTCCGGGGATCCACCGGCCCGTAGGCCTGCTCCGGAGAGAGGGTGAAAGCAAACGGTTGCCCCTCTTCCAAGCCTTCTAGCTGCGCTTCAAAGGCGGGTAGCAGGCGGCCGCTCCCGAAATAGAACTTGAAGGGATAGTTGGCGTCCATGCGCTCTAGTAGTTCCCCTTGGGGCCCTCCATTGCGCAGGTCGTAAGCAATTGTGATAATATTCTGTTCTTCGACGATCATTGGGATGGTTGTTGAACACTTTTGTATTACAACTGCAAAGTGAGGGAAATGTTTTGCGGTATCCGGGTATTGGTATATTCATGAGACGGAGCGCCCCATTTTCAGGAAAGAGTTAACAGTAGGTCCCCAGGGCATTCGCCCACCTCATAGTTGCCTCAGCTGGGTTTCGATCTCTTTCGCCACCACCGGCCCCAGCTCAAAGGAGGCCCCCAGGGCCGCATTGAGTTGTGCTTCGGCTGCCTTTCTCCGGCCGTTTTCTTTCAGGATAACCCCTGCGTGAAAAAGGGCATTAGGTTCACCTGTCTGCCCAATGACGTGTTTCTCCATTATATCCAGCGCCAGCGCCTTGTCTCCTTTCCGAAAAGTCGCCCAGGCCAGTAGCTGGTAAGACATGGGATGCGGCCGCTCTCTGATCTCCTGTGTGGCTATTTCCAGTGCTTCCGCCACCTCGCCTTCGTTACTTTTTAGCTGGCAGAGGTAGCTTTTATACATATTGCCGTAAACGGGCCTGGAAGCTTCCCGGACAAAGGCATCCTGATATTCTTGCTCTTTTGGGGCATTTTGCTCATAAGCGGCAATTTCCGCCAGAAGCAGGTCATAATCCGGCACGGGGTGGATGGACTGAAGGAAAGTAAGAATCCGGCGGGCCTCTTCGGTATTTTTATCTTTTGAAAAAGCGATCCAGGCTATGCCCTTCAGGGCGTGCAGGTCCGCCGGGTCATAGCGTAGGGCCTCCAGGTAGGTTTCGTAAGCCTTTTTCACCTTGCCCTGGTGTCCGTACATATCCGCCAGGTTGGATAAGGACCAATTGATGACACCGGCGTCGCCGGAAGCCTTCGCCAATTCGGCTGCCTTTTCCATGCAGCGGACCGCTTTATCCAGTTCATCCGACTGGTCGTGGAGTTTGGCCTCCCGGATGAGAAAATCAAAGTGGGAACGAGATGTGATATCTTTTAACAAAAGCTCTGCTTCCAGCAAGTTGCCTCTTTCCAGCATAACGTCCGCCAGCATCAGAGAGGACGCAAACTTGTTTTGGCCAATGCCAAAAGCTTCCCGGATATAACTTTCCGATTCGAGGAAGGCATGACGGGTAATGGCGTTGGCCGCCAGGGATTGCAAAACGCCTACCTGTCCGGGAAGGCGCATATTGACCTGCTGAAGCAGGCTGTCGGACCGGTGCAGTTGGCTGATGTCGCCTGATAACTTGAAGCTGGAGGCGTACAGCCCGGCCAACTTTTTTTGGAATACAAAATTACCGGGAGCGGCGGCTAACTTTTCCTCCCAGAATCCAATGCGGGAGTTTAGTTCTTTTTGGTTTTTCTGGAGGTGTTCTTCAGTCAGATAATGATCGTAATCTGTACCATGGGCAATTTCGATCTGTGGGTTGATAAAGATCGCGGCTAAAACGATGAGGACAAACAAAATGAGGAAAGCGATATTTTTCATTGCGCAAAGGTTGTGAGGATTTTCTTATCGATTGTTTCTGCGTTCTTTTGCGCACCCTGCGGCCTGATCGCCCGGAGCACAAAAACAACGCTGAGGAATGAAATGGTGTGCCGGTTACCGGTTGTTCATTGAGAAAACAACCGGCAACCGGCAACAAGCCATTAGTGCGGCGTAGCCAGATACGGGAAGGTATTCAGGAATGCCTTGTCATTGGCGTCCACGTTGTCATCCGTCAAGCCGGGGTTGCCGGTGCCTTCCGGGCCTCCGAAGATGAGCAGCAATTCTACTGAGATCACATCATCTGCCAGCGCACGGCCGGTCAGTACATTGGCGCCATCAAAGAAGGTAGTTTTCCCCTGGGTGGCCACTGTCAATACATCGGTTGCCAGAATGCCGGTAAAGGTGGCGGCATCCAGCCCTAAGGCATTGGTGCTATAGCCTGGGTTCAGCGCGAGGAGTTTATCGTTGAACTTACTGGCGAAGGCGGCGCCTTGCTTCGAAGGTGTAGTTACGTTAAAATCGTCCTTATCGCCAGCGCTTACAAACACGGTGTTGATGGCGGGCCGCCCCATCTGGTCTTCCTGCATATAACGGCTGTCATCCGTAGGCGTTACCGGATCATCTTCATTGCAAGCGGTGAAGGATAGGGCCATTACGGTTAAGGCCATAAATCCTGTTTTTAAAATATTTTTCATGGTCTGAATTTTTTTCTAAAGTAATTAATGAATGGTTGTTCCATTTCTGCAGGCATACAGATTTCCATTATTTTACCTGTATTCAGGCATGCCTATCCCAGCAGGGAAAGTGCTGTTTCCTG
Organism: Phaeodactylibacter sp.; assembly: GCA_020436535.1. Classification (GTDB taxonomy): domain Bacteria; phylum Bacteroidota; class Bacteroidia; order Chitinophagales; family Saprospiraceae; genus JACJXW01. Next base: position 725 of record JAGQXQ010000160.1, on the reverse strand, counting down.
CGAAAAACAGATTTGAAATGTGAGCCGGAACCCACGTTGACTAAATTGGAGGGGCTTAGATCTTCCGCTTGGATTCCACCCAGGTATTCAGGGTAGCGGCGGAGCCGAGCATGGATTTGGGGACTTCAATGACAACCGACAAGACGTTCGTTCCGGCAAAAGTGTCAGAACCGGGATTATTGAAGCTGGTGGCGTTACCGGCGATGATCTCGCTGTACTGAGCGAAGTCAAAAAAGAACGGGTCGTCGCGCGGGCCGGCGAATACTTTCATGCCTTTGCCGGCGCCGGTGATCGCGGACTCGTTGTACTGCGTGATTTCCGCTTCCACCAGGCCGCCGTCGGCTTCTATCTGGCTTATCAAGCCGGTTTCCATAGGTGTTACCGGGCCATACACCTGGATTTTGCCGTCCCGGAAAGTGGCCTGAATGACGAGGTCTTCCACTGCATCACCCGTATTGTCGATGTTGAATTCGACCATCACCTGCTCGTCGAAGCTGGCGTTCGCGGTAGCTGCCGGGTCGAGGAGGCCTTGCAGGTTGGCGACGAATACCATATTATCCGGGTTGTCCGGGCTTTGGAAAGCGTAGTAATCGGTAATGTCGGAAGTGGTGGACGTGACGGAAGGCGCGTCGATGTGGTCGGCTGCCCAGACAATTCCTGCGGCGGTGGCGAGTAAGGCCAGAGCGGTAAGGAACAAATGCTTCTTTTTCATATCAATTGGTAGT
>JAGQXQ010000159.1 GCA_020436535.1 Phaeodactylibacter sp. | reverse complement strand
CCATTGCCAACGGCCAGCCCGCTTACCAATATGATTTCAACGACGGCAACGGTTTTGTCAGTGAGAATGAGTTGAGCAACCTGCCCGCCGGCAGTTATATGGTCGACGTGCAGGACGACAACCTCTGCCGGGGCAGCTTTACTTTCACCCTGGAAGACCCGCCGCTGCTGCAGGCTTCATTCGGCCTGCAGGGCATCAGTTGTTTTGGAGAGAATGACGGACAACTCACTGCCATCGCTACCGGAGGGGTGGGCGGTTATGCCTACCAGTGGGCCGCCGGCCAGTCGGCAGCCACCCTCAACGGGCTGGGGCCGGGCGCCTATGCCGTTACCATCACCGACGCCAATGGTTGTATCACCGATGCCGACACCAGCTTTAACCAGCCGCCGGAGCTGTTTATCGAGCTGGACACCGTCATCAACGCCCTTTGTTTTGGAGAGCCGACCGGTTTCATCAGTGTGTTGGGCAATGGCGGTGTGCCGCCCTTCGAATTCAGTGCCGGAGGCCAGATTTTTCAGGTAGCCCCGGATTTTGATAACCTCCTGGCCGGCGCCTACGAGTTGACGATCATGGACGCCAACGGCTGCACCAACACCATATCGGCAACCATTACCCAGCCCGGGCAACTGATCGTCGATGCCGGGCCAGACGAGCGTATTGAACTGGGCTACTCTGCCCGCCTGCGCGCCGTAGCCAACGACCTCAACGTGGCCTACAGTTGGGAACCGCCGGACTCTCTTTCCTGCGCCGAGTGCCAGGCCCCACAAGCCAACCCCGTTAACACCACCACATACACCGTAACTGCAACCGATGCAAACGGATGTATCGCCACCGATGAAGTCGTCGTACTGGTCCTCAAAAACCGGCCGGTGTACATTCCCAACGCCTTCTCCCCCAATGAGGACGGCAGAAACGACCTGTTCACCATTTACGCAGGCCCGGGCGCCCGGCAGGTGCTGGATCTGAAGATCTTCAACCGCTGGGGCGGGCTGGTCTTCGAAAAAGGCCCATTTCAACCCAATGACCCTTCTCTGGGATGGGATGGCTTCTTTAAGGGGGAGCCGGCGCAGGTGGGCGTATACGCCTACTTCGCAGAAGTAGCGTTTATCGATGGAGTGTCGATTATTTACGAAGGAGACATTTCGTTGGTGAGATAGGTAGAGGCTGTAACACTATGAAAATTCAAACTTTTCTGCTATTTGTCGCCGTGCTATCTTCCTGTGACTTCATTCAGGGTAACCGCATACCTCCCGATGTCGTCACCGAACCGGTTCCTTCTGATTCCGATGACCCAGCCATCTGGAGGAACAACGCCGATCCGGCACAAAGCATCATTTTCGGCACAGACAAGCAAAGAACGGGCGGCCTGTATGCTTTTGGGCTGGACGGCAAAATCATTCCGGAAAAAAGTGTGAGTGGCCTGCGTTACCCCAATAATGCAGATGTCGAGTATGGTTTCAATTTGGGAGGCGATACCGTAGATATCGTTGTAGTTACCGAGCGCAATGCCAGGGCGCTCCGCATTTTTTCTGTACCGGATATGCACCCTCTGGATAACGGCGGCATTCCTGTTTTCGAAGGGGAGGGCGGCTTTGGTTATCAGGAGCCGATGGGCATAGGATTGTACCGGGCCCCATCCGGCGAAGTGTACGCCATCGTGAGCCGCAAGGGCGGGCCAGTAGAAGGCTACCTTTGGCAATATCATTTGAAGGGAAAAGAGAATGGCCGGATACAAGCGGAGCTAGTGCGCAAGTTTGGCCGGTTCAGCGGTTTCAGGGAGATCGAAGCCATTGCCGTAGACGACGAGTTGGGATATGTATATTATTCCGACGAGGCTGCCGGCATCCGGAAGTACTACGCCAGCCCAGACAAAGGAAATGAGGAACTGGCTTTCTTTGGCAAAGAAGGCTTTCTGAAAGACCGGGAGGGCATTGCCATTCTGGACATAGGCCAGGGCAAAGGGTACATCATCGTATCCGACCAGCAGGGATATGCTTTTCGCGTTTTCCCGAGGGAAGGCCTGCCCGGACAACCCCATCTGCATCCCTTTTTACAGGAGCTTCTCCTTTCCAACTGGGAGACGGACGGCTGTGAAGTGAGTCGCGGCAACTTTGGCCCCAGCTTCCCGAACGGATTGTTCGTAGCCATGTCCGACGACCGTACTTTTCAGCTTTACCGGCTGGAAAAGCTGGGATTAGAGGAGTAATGATATTTTATACCAGTATCAATCCTCTCGTTCTTCTTGTTGCTTTTGGAGCAAATACTGCGCTTTCAGAACCTCGGTACGGCGCTGTACAGAAGGTTTGGTAAATTGCTGGCGGCGGCGAAGCTCCTTTACAATTCCTACATTTCGATGTTTGCGCTTGTAACGCTTGAGCGCACGATCGATAGATTCTCCCTCTTTAATCTCAATAATGATCATAAATTCCTTTTTGAAAATTAACCATTAAAGCTATCCGGTTGACGGAGCAAAAATAATGAATTAAGTGGAAAAATCCATAAAAATAGGGCCCGTCCAATAGCCTATTGGACGGGCCCTATTTTGAGCTTGAAGCTATTCTCAATCGTTAGCTTCTGCAAGTTCTTTCTCCTGCTTGTAGACAGCTTTCAGCATTTCGGTGCGACGCTTAACAGAAGGCTTGGTAAACTGCTTGCGGCGGCGCAACTCTCTAATGAGGCCGATATTCCTGTGCTTGCGCTTATACCGCTTCAGTGCGCGGTCAATAGATTCATTGTCTTTTACATCAATTATTATCATATAGTGTTGAATTTAAACGGAGAGGATGTGTTTCGTTTTTTAAAACGGCTTTTTTCCGTCCGTTCGTTATAAAATCAGATTAAAAAATAAAGCATCGAGCCGGAATGGCGCCTGTAAACAAGACAGGCGCCGCTCCGGCTATTCGATTACCAGCTGTTATAGCTGTTGCTGGTGTTATAGCTATTGGAAGGCCGGCTACTGCGTGGCCGCGCCTTTTTGACGACAATTGTCCTACCGTCGAGTTCCGTTTCATTGAGATCGTGGATGGCGTCCAGGGCGGCTTCATCATTATCCATTTCAACAAACCCGTAGCCTTTGGACCGGCCGGTTTCATAATCCATGATTACTTTTGAGGAGGATACCTCACCATAACCTTCAAATACATGCTGTAAATCTTCGCTGCTCGTGTCATAACTGAGCCTTGCAATAAAAATGTTCATAACAAAAAATTGATAAATAAAAAAAAACTGCTACTTGGGAACCATCAGGTTGATACAGTGAATCGTGCCACCAAACCTGTTAACCCCAAGAGCGATCAAACGATTAGTACAACGGGTGGAAAATCTTAATCTAACTATTCAGGTAGGAAGAAAAAAAACCTTAGGCCATCACAACTAATGATTGATGCTGCAAATGTACGTATTTATAACAGGATAACAAGGTTTAGAGTTTACTTTTAGGGAGTAAGGCCCTTCAAACCTGGCAATATCCAACCTGATTTTGCATTTGTGCAACGCCCATATCTTTCTTATCTGGTAAAAAAATCAAAATATTCACCCATCAGGCAGCACATCCACCTCCCCTGCCGTTGTATTCTTGAAGTCAAAAGCGATTATACTGGTTGTAAATCATTGCCATTTGGGCTAACTTGCGCAAGCTGAAAAGTACATGAATATCGCTTTGTCCTTAGAATACGATGAAAAAAGCTTGATCACGGCTTGTGCGCGTAGTGAGCGTTGGGCCCAAAAGGTGTTGTACGAAGAGTACTACAGCCGCATGATGGGAGTTTGCCTACGCTACTCCAACGATCAAGAAGAAGCATTGGATATTCTGCACGAGGGCTTTATCAAAGTATTTAAGAATATCGCAAAATATCAGCCGGGAACGTCACTTTCGGCATGGATACGCCGTATAATGGTAAATACGGCCATTGATTATTACCGAAAGAGCATTCGCCGGCGCACGGAGGACCTCGAACAAGCATACGACCTGAGCACAGCTGATGCCGACGCCGTCAGCCAATGTACAGAAAAAGAAATACTGGAAGCCGTCCAGCAATTGTCGCCCGCTTATCGGGCAGTTTTTAATTTATACGTCATCGAAGGCTATTCCCACAGGGAGATTGCTGAGATGCTGGATATTACCGAGAGCACTTCCCGGTCTAATCTGGTGAAGGCGCGTTTAAAATTACAAGCTCTACTGAGCTCGAGATCATACGGGTATGGAGAAGAAGATGAATCCGATAGACCGAACCATTAAGGAAAAGCTGGAGGGCATACAAGTGCCCTTCGACGCTGATTCCTGGCAGCTTATGGAACAGAAGCTGGATGAGGAGGCTATGGGTATAGCGGGCGAAGGCCAACCGGTGGCCGATACGAAACACATCGACGAGGCCGTCTTTGAGAAGCTTCATCGTTATCAGGCGCCCTATCAGCCCGGTCACTGGCGACGCATGGAAACCCTTTTGGATGAGGTTTTTGCCTGGCCTCGACAGGTGCTGCGCTACAAGCTTACAGAATTGGCCCTCATGCTCTTGTTGTTCCTGTTGCTTTGGCAATATGCCCCGGATAGCGCTTCGAACGGTTTTCCTGCTTCCTCCCCGGCTAACCAGGAAAGTACTCCAACCGGCCAACCGGCGACACCAGGCCAGGATCAGAAAAAATCAACGCCACAGGCTTCCTTGCCCGGCGACAGTCACATCCCTCTGAACAGTGGTTTACCGGAAAGTCCTTCTTTAGCCTCAGATATTAATGGAGGAAATGGGACTACGCCTGGAGGAAATGCTAGCGCTCAAGACGGTTTTCAAACCGGCAGCAGTGCCCTCACTGCCGATAATGATCCGGACGAAAGCCCCTCGCGCTTCCTCCTTCCCCTGGCGCCGGCAAGGCAACGCCTGCCTTTCCTGGAAGCTCCCAAATATACCCTTCCCAAAATACCAGCCTTCAGCCCCAATCTGCTGGCGGAACTGGATCTACTGGAGATCCTGCCGGCCGAATTGGCGTACGATGGCCTTAGAGATATAGGCGGCCCTATTTTTACAAAAAGCAGGAACCGCACCGCCCTTCGGGTTGGTATGTTTGGCAGTGCTGAATACAACCATATTACGGTGCCTTCCAGCGAGGAAAAAAAGCTGGAGGAAGAACTGCAGCGGTACGCTATGGGCTACGGCGGCGGGCTGTCCCTTGGCCTTGAATTGGGCCGTTTTGAAATCGAGACCGGCGCCATCTACGCCGCACGCCAATACCCTGTAGGGCTTCTTTATGTCAATGGCAGCGTAGGCTCTGGCTTGCAGGGCCAGCGCCTGGAGGCCAGTGAGCTCAACATTATCAATGTGCCCCTGCACTTCCGTTACAGCTTCCTGCGCCGGGGCAACTGGCGGGCTTATGCCCTGACAGGGGTTTCCTTGCAGGTGGCTTTCCAGCGCAACTACTTCATCACCGATGAGCCGCAGTACGACTTCCGGCCCATGCAGGCTCCACCCATGCCTGCTCCCTCTGCCGGTGACGAACCGGCCATCGACCGCATCCGAAAGTCAGGACTGGGCTGGTTCGAGGGGGGAACTTTCGAAGAAAATGCCTACCTCACCGGCAACCTGGGCCTTGGGCTGGAACGTTATATCAACTCCCGCTGGAGCCTCTTTTTGCAGCCTACTTATCAGCATTCTTTACAGTACTTCCGCGTCGGGCTGGGGCCCAATGCAGACCAGATCAACTCTCTTTCTATCCTGTTCGGAGCTAAGGTCAGGGTGAAGTAGAAGGTTCATTGGTTTTACCTGGCCGAGAAGCCAGGGCCGACATGGGGCCACTGAGAGTTCGGGCTCTGGAACAATCAACTCCTCCTCCCCTCCGACGGCGCCACCCCGTAAACCTCTTTCCAAACCCGCCGGAATTGCCGGGCGTTGCTGTAGCCACACCTCCGGGCGATCTCGTCAATGCCAAGCTGCCCGTTCTGTAGCAGTTGGCTGGCTAATTCCAGTCGAATTTCCTGCTTAAACTCCTGGATCGTCCTGCCGGTATATTTTCTAAACAAACGGGTCAGATGGCGGGGGCTCAGGTTTACCCTCCGGGCCAGCGCGTCGATACTGTGGTTAGCCTCCGGCTGATTGAGCAACATCTCCTGTACTTTGTGAATGGCCGGATGGAAGGGCTTTTGCAGGTTGCTGTAAATACTCCGTTGCGCCTTCGTAGCCTCCCGCCGAAAGCTAACCACCAGTTCCTGAGCAACCCGAGCCGCCACGAAGGCGCCAAACCACTGCTCCAAAAGATAGAGCGCCAGGTCGATGCCCGTCGACATGCCGGCGGAAGTGTACACTCCTTTATCTTCAGTATAGAGCTTATCTTTCCGAATATTTGCCCGGGGATAGCGCTGCTGCAGGTAATCCGCGCACTTCCAGTGGCAGGCGCATTTTCGGTAATCCAGGAATCCCATCTCTGCCAGAATCAGAGCGCCGGAGCAGATAGAACAAAGGCTGGCGCCCGCCTGGTAAGCCATCTGCACCCAAGGCGCCGCTTGCCGTATAGACGCATCCAGCTGTCCTTTTCTAAAACTTTTAAAGTCGATTCCGGGAATGCAAATGAGGGTATTTTTGTCGGGGCTGAGATGTTCCGGAATATTGAAAAAGCCCAATCCCAGCCCCTGTTCAGACTGGATATTCTCCTCGAAACTTGTAAACTGAATCTGAACAGGGCACTGGCACAGGTTCCTGGCCTCGTAGAATACCTGCAGCGGCCCGGCCAGGTCCATCAGGTGGGTTTTGGGAAAAAGCAGAAAGATGATGTTGTGTT
>JAGQXQ010000158.1:8598-10267 GCA_020436535.1 Phaeodactylibacter sp. | reverse complement strand
GGCCCTTTCGGGCTGTCAACTTGATGCAGCCTCAGAAAGCCAAGCCAAAAATCGCACATCAAAAATCAAAAATTAGCACTCAACCCTGGCTGCTATTCTAAAAATTCAAATACCGCTATGAGAACTACCCTCGGCTGCTTTGGCCTTCTCCTCCCCTTCCTGCTCTTTTCTCAACCTTCCGGCCAGCCCCTCCCGATCGACCCCGGCGTCAGGATGGGGCAGCTGCCCAACGGGATGCATTATTACATCCAGCACAACCCGAAGCCTGAAAACAGGGCGGAATTGCGCCTGGCTGTCCACGCCGGCTCTCTTCAGGAAGACGAGGATCAGCAGGGCCTGGCACACTTCGTTGAACACATGGCCTTCAACGGGACCGAGCATTTCGAGAAGAACGAACTGATCAACTACCTGGAAAAAACAGGAACCCGCTTTGGAGCCGACCTCAATGCCTACACCAGCTTCGAAGAGACGGTATACCTGCTGCAAGCCCGGACCGACAGCCTGCACCTGCTGGAGAAAGGCTTGCTCATTATGGAAGACTGGGCCAGCGGCCTCAGCTTCGAGCCCGAAGAGATCGACAAGGAGCGCGGGGTAGTCATCTCCGAATGGCGAACCCGCCTCAGCCCTGACCAACGCCTGCAACAGCAGTACTTTCCCGTCCTCTATAAGGGGTCCCGGTACGCACAGCGTTTGCCCATCGGTGAGCCTGAAATTATAGACACCGCTCATTACGCCACCATCCAGCGTTTCTATGAGGACTGGTACCGCCCCGAGTTAATGGCTTTTATCGCCGTTGGCGATTTTGATGTGGAATGGATGGAAAAGGAGATCATCCGCCGGTTTTCCACCCTGCAAAACCCGGAATCTCCACGCCCTCGCAAAGATTATGAGGTTCCGGGCCATTCTGAAACTCTTTCTGTGATCGCTACTGATAAGGAAGCTGCTTTTACCAGAGTGCAGGTGATTTACAAGCACGAGGGGGAGCTTGTGAAAACGATAAGCGATTACCGCCGGGAGCTGTCCTATAGCTTGTACAATAAAATGCTCAATGCCCGGATGATGGAGGTGCAGATGCAGCCCAACCCGCCCTTTACCTTTGCTTATTCGGGCTACGGGAGCGATGTGGGCAACCTTGACACCTATACCGTCTATGCTTTCGTCCGGGAAGGTGGCGCCATCGAAGGCATCAGCGCCGTGCTCAAAGAAACCCACCGGGCCCTGCTGCACGGCTTCACCGAAACGGAACTGGAGCGGCACAAAGCCGACCTGCTTCAAAGCGTGGAGAATGACTATAAGGAACGGGAAAAAACGAAATCGGCCAGCCTGGCCAGCCGCTATATTTATCACTATCTCGACCAGAACCCGATACCCAGCCCGGAACAGCGGCTGGAACTGTACCAGGAATTGCTGCCCACTATTACCCTGGAAGACATCAACCCACTCCCTCGCCAATGGCTTACCGACAGCAACCGCGTAGTGATCATCACCGGCCCGGAAAATGAAAAAGTCCCTTTGCCTTCGGAAACAGAGATGCTGGCTCTACTGGCACACTTCGATACCCTGGAACTGGAACCTTATATTGATGAGGTAAACAATGCCCCACTGATCAGTGAAACGCTGTTGCCTCAACCCATCAAAAATCGGGAACAGATGGACAGCCTGGGTATCA
>JAGQXQ010000158.1:746-8482 GCA_020436535.1 Phaeodactylibacter sp. | reverse complement strand
TAGATAGCTATTACAGTGCCGCCAATGCCGCTACCATCATCGACCAAAGCGGGATCGGGCCTTTTTCCATGACGGAATTGCAGAAAAAACTGTCGGGAAAGCTGGTCAACGCCGGGCCCTATATCAATGAGTTGTCTGAAGGCGTGAGAGGCAGCAGCGACTCTACCAGCCTGGAAACCATGCTGCAACTGGTGTACCTCTACTTCACTGCTCCTCGCCGCGATAGCGCCGCCTTTCTATCTTATATATCCCGCCAGGAGTCCATCTTTGAGAATATGATGGTCAATCCTTACTATTATTTTGCGGACGTCAAGAACCAAATCAAATACCGGAACCATCCCCGCCGTCAGATCACCGACCTGGCCAGCCTTCAAAAAATAGGCCTGGATGAAGTGCTGCGCACCTATCGCGACCGCTTTGCCGACGCCGGTGACTTCACCTTTGTCTTTGTCGGCAACTTCGACCCCGCAAAGCTGGAACCACTCCTGGCAACCTACCTCGGTAATCTGCCCGCCATCGGCCGCCAGGAATCCTGGAAAGATGTCGGCGCCGGGCTGGTTGAAGGCCATATCGACACCACGATCGTCCGGGGACAGGCGCCCAAGGCCCTGGTGGAGATGAACTACCACGGCGCCTTTGAGTACAAAGGCATTCAGCGTTACCATTTTTACTCCATGTTGTCTGCCCTGCGCATCCGCCTGCGGGAAGCCATGCGGGAAGATACGGGAGGAGTCTACGGGGTAAATGTCAACGGTGTTGCCCTGCCTTTTCCAACTCCTCACTATCGCGTCACTCTTTCTTTCAACAGCGAGCCGGATCGTACCCGGGAACTCATCGCCACCGCTAAGGAAGTGATAGCCACTCTGCAAAATCAGGGTATTGATGAAGGAACCTTGCAAAAGGTGAAGGAAACCCAGCTCCAGAGCCGCATCAAAGGGTTGAAGGAGAACGGCTTCTGGCTCGGCCAGATCAGCACCCGCCTGCAGTACGGCATCGGGCTGGATGGGATACGGATGGAGAAGTATGAACCCTACGTCGAAGCCCTTTCGGCAGAGGATATTCAGAAAGCAGCGCAGCGTTATTTGCAGGAGGACAATTTCATACAAGTGGTGTTGATGCCAGAACAAAATTGACAGAGAGGAAGTTCTGGAATATCATTTTCTATTTACCCATTGTGCTGTTTATTTTTTAAAAAGTAAAAGCAGTATTATATAACCACTAACCTCCTTACCCGCCATTTGCCAGTAGCCTGTACCGCCACAAAATACACCCCCTGCGGCCAACCCGCCAGATGAATGCGGTGCCTCGCCCTGCGCTCGGGAAGGTTCAAACTTTCCTCAAGCATAAGCTGCCCCGTACTGCTATGGATACTCAACCGGGCCGGGCCAGCGGGGAAACCGTCGAACTCCAGGTACAGCATTTCCGTAGCTGGGTTAGGAAACAAGCGCAAGGCCGGGGCAGGTTTTGAAGGCCCACCCTCTGCATTTACCAGAATGTTTAGGTTTACCGTCACGGTGCTGTCGCAGCCCTGAGCGCTGGTGTAGTGTTGGACAAAAGAGGTATCCTGGGTATACACTACTCCCTGGTAAGGCGCGCCGGCCGGCAGGGCCGTGTCTACCGTCAGGTCGTACACAGTCCAGGCAGCGAGCTGCAGGGTTATGGTGCTGTCGCAACCCTGCGCATCAGTGAAGGGAAAGGGGTAGGCGCCCGCCTCCTCAAAGACGGTGTGCATAAAGTGAAAGGCCTCGCCCTCGCAAAAGCCGGTATCGATAACGATAGGCGCAGGCGGGCAATCGATGGTGGTAAAAGCAGTGCTGTTGCAGCCTTCTGCCGGGCCGTAGACGTGGTTATAGGGCACTATGGTAGCAAAGAGTTGCGTGCTGGCCGGCAGGGCTTCGTTAAGCTGGTAGGCGGTGTCCCAACCGACATCGGTGCGGGGCAGGATGTCCTGCCCGCCGGGCGTTGTACCGAGTTGCAGGTAATAACCATCAAAGCAGCCTTCGGCGGGGTGCCAGCGCAGCCGGGGGGAAAGGGTGCTGTCCTGCACGGGCAGCAGCGCAGGGCCGCAGGCGGCGGGGCGGCCGCGGTAGCGGTAGATTTTGCCCCTTTTAGTACAGAAATAACCTACTGTATCACTGGCCATGAGTAAGTCCTGCCCATATATTTCTTCATTTTCTTCCACCGCAGGAAGGTAGTGTTGACTCCAAGTTTGTCCACCATCAGTAGTCACAAAAATTCCTTTATGAAGGCCTTCACCCATCCAGCCGAGGGTGTCGTTGACAAAGTAGATGGAGCTGATGCCTACCTGCTCGCCGCCCATAACTGGGTAGCAATCCCAATTGTAGCCTCCATCTGTGCTTCTACACACCGAATTATCTTCGGCAGCTATCCAGCCCAACTGAGAAGTCAAAAAGAAAACATCAAAATAATCCCGGAACATAGACAACTGCAATGCCCAGTTTTCACCGCCATCGGTAGTGTGGTACAGGCGGCCCCGGTTATTAAAAGTACCACTGCTGCCAATCACCCAGCCATTGTTTTCGTCCACAAAATGGATTTCCTGAGCAAAAAACCCAGGGTGTTGGAACTGGGCTTGCCAAGTGTTTCCGCCGTCGGTGGTTTTTTGAATGGAAAGGTTTCCAGCAGAAAGCCAACCGGTATCGCGGTTGATAAAAAAGAGCCCGCCGACTATTGCATTCTGGTTTATACCTATTTCAAAATTTGAATCATCCCAATCAGCCCCGCCATTATTAGTCCAGAAAGTGCCATTTAAAGTATTGGCTGTGATACAGCCGTTTTGTTCATCAGTAAAAAAAATATTATAAGGGTAAGGGCCTGGGGGGGAAGAAATTTCCCAATTTTCTCCCTGGTCTGTAGTTTTCATATAAAAACCGCCACAGTAAGAGCCTGAAAAATACCGTTCTCCACATGCCCAACCCACCGAATCATTGATGAAGTGAATGTCTCTAATAAAAGAGAAATTGAAAGGGTCTTCGTACGAATCATACACCAATTCCCAGCACTGTCCCCAGGTTGTATTCACCAAAAATAAAATAAAGAAGGATAAAGAAAAAAGATGCCTTTTCATGAGATAAATATAAGAAGCCCTGAGGCGGTGTGATACAACAGCCTCAGGGCAGTAATTAGGTAATATTATTTACTGCAATTTTACCAAGCGGCCAGATTGTACGCTTTCGCCAGCCTGCAGGCGGTAGAAATAGGCTCCCTCGGGCCAGGTATCGGCAGCGGGCAGGCGTACTTTTTGCTGGCCCGCATCCAGGGCCAGTACTTCAGCGTATACCTGCTTGCCTCTGGCATCAAAAATACTCAACTGGGCTTCCATTGCCGTTTGGGCGGAGATGTGGAAGGCCAGGCCTTGCTGGAAGGGGTTGGGCACAGGTGTTATGCTAAAGGCTTCGTTGCTGACAATTCCGGCGCCGTGCCCGGGCATAGGCCGTCCAGAGCCGCCTTCTTCGAGTGACTTCAGGCGTACCCGCAGTGCGGTGCCGTCATTGAGAAAAGCAAGGGGAGGTAGCAAAGTAGTATCGATGCTAATGTGTGATAAGATATCTTCCTCCTCACCTTGTGGGGTGAATACCATGCTTAGGATACTACTGCTGGTTGAAAAATATGTGCTATCCCCAGTTAGGTTGTACCAGGCCAGCCTCACCACACCATCAGTTTGCTCCTGGAAGCTGTAGGCATTGGTATCCACCAGGGTGGCCTCTTCCAGGAAACCGCTGAAGCTAAGGTAATTGGTGTCAAAGCGCAGGGCAAACTGCAAAGCGGCCAAATAGGTGTTGTTGTCCGGCGCCAGGTCTACGCGCACATCGTCCTCTCCGCTGCCCTCAGGAGGGGCCTTTTCCTTCAGCGCAATGACAAATTCCCCGACGGTGACGAGTTCGCCAGCGCAACTGCAATCCACGTCGCCGATCTTAATCGCGTCAAAGCAGGCGCTATAGCCAGTAGCCGAACTATACTCCAGGCACTCTGGCACCCCGGTTTCGAATGGATCTGTATTTGGAAAGCTGTAGCCGCAGGGAATAAAACGCCAGTGCGGTTGTCCGGCAAGATCAATGCTAATGCCCAATATCGCCTTCCTGATTTCGATCAGGTCCAGCGTCGTTATGCTCCTGCTTCGGTTGACATCCGCAGCGATGTATTGACGAGGGCTGTCAAACCGCCTTACTCCCAGGATGTGCTTGCTTATCAGCACCAAGTCGCCTGTACTGACCCCACAAAGCAAGTCTTCGGTATCCGTTTTGCAGGCGGTGAGCACATACTCTTCATCCTGCGTACAATCCGGGGTTGTATAATAGCCTTCTTTATTGGTGGTGTAACTGAATTCGCAGAAAGGCAGAGAAGCGCAGGAACAGGAAGTGGCGCCGGCCGGCAAAGCACAGATGGTTACCTCCTCTACCGGAGCTCTTACGAAAGGGTTAGGGTTGCATTCCATAACCACTTCGCCCACCGGGAAATGGCCGGCATCATTTTCAGTAAAACCTTTGTCCAGCATGGAAAGCACACATAGGCCGCCGGTAATGTCCAGGTTGTTCCATTTTGCTAACCTAACCTTCAGGTCATCGATGCTGACACAGGGATCATCGCTGCTGACAATGATGTCAAAAACTTTGGCGCGATAGGCATTGGTAACACTCTGGCAGAGGCCGAAAGCCACTACCTTGCTATTCTCTCGAATCTCAATGCACTGGCCGTTCTGAGGATAGGCCGAGCCTTGGGAAGCACACGAGCCACCGGGGCAGTATTCCGCAGCTACAGTACCGGCAGTGGCAGGGTCAATAATAGCGTCGCCGCTGGAAATAAGCTCCATTTCCAGCAGCAGGTTATCAATGGTGAATTGGGCGGCGTCCGGGCCGTAGAGAAAAACGGGGAATTTGTACTTGCCCCCTTCAATAATCTCGGGCGCTTCTATCTGCAGCTTCAGGCCTTCAGCGCCCTGGCAGGGAAAGGATTCATTCTGAAAAGTGACGGTGCCCGGTGCGCCCAGTTCCGGGGAGCAGCAGGCGCCGTTTCCGCCTGAATCGTACTCCTGTATGCGGGCAAAGTCAAAGGTGAAATCTATTTCTCCGCCGGCAATGGGCTCAGTGGGGGTGTATACCGTGATTGTAGCTAACTGGGCTTCACCATTGGCATCGAGGGTAAGGGTGAAGTTATTATTTCCAAAGTCTGGAACAAAAGTACCGCTAATACGGCCATTCGCAGCGGATAAATCTGGAGCAGTAAGGGATGAATTAGGAAAAACCTCCAGTCCCCCATAAACATCATCATAGGCAATACCAAAGTCCAGCTTTTCCAGGGTGATGCTGCCACTCAGGTTGTCATTATCCCGTATTTTGAGCGGGATATCAACGGTAGCTGCCGAAAGGGTGGACGGGCTGGGGTAGTCCAGGAATAATTCCACGTCGCGGCTTTCGCTGTCGCAGATGGTAGGCATGGGCCCTTCGAAGGGCAGGCCTACATAGGAAATGGAGAAGTCACCTTCGTCGCATTGGTAATTAGGCAAGGGCACACAGCCAAGGTTGATGTCAATGTCTGTAAAAACAAAATTGAACACTTCTCCCGGGTCTACCCGAAGCGTCACTTCAAAGAGCGGCGGCTGTAATGCACCAGATGTATAGATGGTGCGCCCATCATTACCGAATACCGTAAATCCTTCTTGATCATTGATAAGGCTATAAGAAGCAAAACCCGAACTCAAATCTATGGCTTCTATCCTGGCGTTTCCGCCGCTTACCGTACCGGAGATGTCAAAATTGCAGGCGGCGAAAGAAGACGAACTGGAAAGCAGCCTGACGGGCACTTTCACGGTAAAGCAGTCCACCGTTTCGATGTCTCCGGCCCGTAGGCTAAAGCCGGCGATATCGCAAGGGCCGTTGGCTTGTGCCACTAAGGGCGCATAGGCTGACACCATCATAAGCAGGGCCATAAAGTGGTGGCGGAGCCACCGGCCCCAAATGCTGTGTGTGTGTGTGTGTGTACGCAAGTTGGCAAGCGCGTTAGATACATTAAATCGGTTGCACATATAACAAATTTTTAGGTGAAGAAACAAAGAGCGCCACGTTTAGAGTATGTTTGGGAAGGGATATAGCCACTTTCCTCGCCCAGGGCAAGGGAGTTGGAATGGTGCTACATTAAAAAATGGTGTTGCGCGTTACGCTGTAGGTGCGCGTTTAGTGTTTGTTTCTTTTATCAGGGTAAATATGCCCCAAGATAAGGTAAAGTTGGCAGGGAGGCAAGAGGGGCAATGTTTTTTGACCTTCACCTCCATTGTAAGGGCCTGTATGCCTTACTGCCGCAGCTTCTGTACCAATTACCTACCCTCACGCTTAATCTCCACAATCTCCACCCGCCGCTCCCGGGCCGCATCCGGATGGTAGATGGAATTGCGCAGGTCGTCCAGAGCGTCGCTGACGGTACTGGCGGCTACTGCCTCCCCAAAGGGGCGTTCAGAGATCGTCAATTGTCCATTTTCCAGGTAGGGCTGGAAGACGCCATCCTGATAAGTTTGAAAGTGGTTGCGCACGCTGCTGATTCGGCGTTTGCTGAGCGCCAGGTTGTAATCGCTCTTGGCGCGGGGGCTGGTGTAACCCTTTAGAAAAATCTCCACCTCATCTCCGGATTGGAGGCGCTTCAGAAGGATCTCGGAGAAGCGCTGCAAAAAATCATATCCCTTTTTAGCTTCTTCTTCAAAAAATTCATCGACGGCGTAAGCAGCCTCTTCCCGCCGCTCCTCTTCCAGTGGCCCGGCAAAGGCTTTCAGGTAATCCGGGCGACGGGCGTAGTAGGTTTCGTAGGTTTCGCCGTACGTTTTTTTGGTAGTAGTGCGGCGGGTGCGGCGGTCCGGCTCGTCGTTGTCGAAATAGAGAGCCAGGGGGAGAAAGTCCTCCAGGCGGGTAGGGATATCGGGCTCGGTTGGTGGTAATTCCGGCTGAACAGGAGGCAGGCTTACAATCGGGGTGGTATCCGCTGCCGGTGGTTCTTCCGGGATGGGGTCGAAACTGTAGAGGTCATTACAACAGGCTTTATTGCTATCATCCAGGTAGAATGAACCGGGGCGATTAGAGGAAAGGTAGCCCGAAACGCCGTCTTCGCCAAGAAAGTAATAGATGTCGTTGTAGCTGGAATTGATGGGTGTACCCAGGTTTTGGGGCTCAGTCCAGGCCTGTTCTCGCCTGGATTTGAACACATCAAACCCACCCAGGGCCGGATGCCCGTCGGAACTGAAGTACAGGGTTTGGGAGGGGGTATGAAAAAAAGGAGTAATGTCATCAAAATCGGTATTGAGTTCATTCAGCAAGCTGGGGCGGCCGAAGGCATTATCCCCTTCCTCTATCTTGGCCCACCAAAGGTTCAGCCCGCCGGGGCCACCGGGTTGGTCGGACACAAAGAAAAGCACCTCCGCCTGCAAGACGGAATCATACCCGATTGCAGGCTGGGTGGCGGTATGGTTCGGCTGGTTGATCTCCTCCGGCAATTTCACGGCCCGGGAGCTCCAACGCCCGCGTTTGTCTTTGTTCCGGTAGTAAATAGCGCACCGAATTTCGGTAGCGTTGATGTAATCACAACGGGTAAAATAGAGACGGCTGCCATTTAGGCTGAAGGCGGTATGGGCAGTGTGCAAGTTATCATCGTTAAAATCCCGGCGCAGGGGGCGGCCGCGGCTACCACCCCGCTGGTACAGCACTTTGGTAACTTTCCGCTCCGGGCGGTAGTCA
>JAGQXQ010000158.1:0-558 GCA_020436535.1 Phaeodactylibacter sp. | reverse complement strand
TGGCCCAATCGCAGGTTTGCATCTCGCTCCCTGCCCTGGAGGAATAGGGTTCTTCTACTCCCTGTCCGGCTAAATAGGCTTGAAAATAGGCTTTGGCCTCATCGTAGTGGCCCAGGTTCTTTTTCACTTCTCCCAGCCGGTAATTCGCCAGGGGGAAACGGTTGCCCTCCTTACTTTCCGCCACCTTACCATAGTATTTTTCCGCCAGTTCATAAGCATAAAAGCGGCGGGCGATTTCCGCATATTGAAACTGAATGCTGGTATTGTCCGGTTGGAATTCCAGCGCGGCGGCGTAGTGTTGGAGTGCGGCGTTGTAGTCCTTCTGCTCCAGGGCCGCTTCGGCCGCCTTGACGTAAGCTTTGAAAGACTGGCCGGAGGCGGGAGCAATGGCTAAGGCCAAAACAAAACTGGCCAGAATGGAAAGCTTATGAAATGGTTGCATGCTAAAGGGTTATATGGTTGGGCTCTGCGTGAAATTAAAGAGGAACTAAGGTCAAAAAATAGGGCACGCCTTGAACTCCTTTGGTGGTTTTACGTGGCTGATCAGATACTGTATTG
>JAGQXQ010000157.1:4227-18586 GCA_020436535.1 Phaeodactylibacter sp. | reverse complement strand
AATCCCATGACAGTTGTAATCCCATAACTTTTACTTTTTTATCCCATCCGCAATCCCATTATGCATTTATAATCTCATGAACATTTGTCCAGCCGGAGTTACCCAACTCCGGCTTTTTTTTTGCCCTGAAGCCAAACATACCTTTGTACTGGCCAACCTGCCAGAAACCAAACATTCATTTTAAAGAAAAGCCCCCTCCAAAAGAAGTGAATCAACATGGGCTGCATCTCCAAAAAACATTTGGAGTCGACGTGATTAATATCACATTCAAAAGTGATAAATATCACATTGACCGGTAACAAATATCATCTGCCCCCACCAGTTTAGCAGGTTATATTTGTGCTATCAAAAGACTTAAAGATATGAATACCAAGAACTTATTCCTAGCAACAATTTGTATACTACTGACCAATTTGTCAGCGATTTCCCAGGAGGGATTTACCGTCAAAGACTTTAAAATGACCGTTTCGGGTACCTCTACTTTGCACGATTGGGAGTCGGAAGCTACTGAGGTAGTTGCCACTGGTAATCTGGAACTGGCCGGGGTTCAACTCACTGGTATTGACAAGCTGAAAGTGACTGTACCCGCCAAGCGTATCGTAAGCTCCAAGGGCAGAATTATGGACAACAAAACCTATGACGCCTTAAAAGCAGATAAATATCCAAACATCACGTTCGTCCTGAACAAGGCCAGCGTGAAGGAATCCAAGGTGCAGGCCACCGGCCAGTTGACGATCGCCGGCAAATCTCAAACGGTTAGCCTGAGCGCAACCAGCAAAGTAAATAGTGCCGGTAACATCACCTTTAGTGGTAGCAAGGCCATTAAGATGACCGACTACGGCATGGAGCCTCCAACGGCACTCATGGGTACTATCAAAACCGGAGACGACGTCACGATCAAGTACGAGCTGACGCTCAAGCCGAATGGCAATATTTCCGGCACTCATTAAGACTAATCCTTATACACTTACTATTTAGAAAAATAAAAATCTTTTGATCATGAAAATGGCAAAATTATTTCTTAGCGCATTAGCACTCTTGTTAGCAGTCAGCCTTATGGCTCAACAACCAAAGATCGGCAATCTACGCCCCTACGACCAGGAAGGATTGAACGGATTTGAATACCTCAAACAAAACGACCCCGTATTTGAAGGCATTAAAGTCCGGGTAGGGGGTGCTTTCGCCCAGCAGTTCCAGGCACTGGATCATTCCAACACCCTCGTCGACCTGGATGGCGACGGCGAACTCGACAACCCCCTCTATGCCCTGAAGCCTGGCTTCAACCTGGCAACGGCCAACCTGAACCTCGACGTTCAACTGGCGGACGGCGTACGCCTTAATCTTATCACTTACCTGTCTTCCCGTCACCACCCGGAGGCATGGGTAAAAGGCGGCTACATTCAGTTTGATAAGCTGCCGTTCCTGAATAGTGAACTTTTCGATGCCCTGATGGAAAAAGTTACTATCCGCGTCGGGCACATGGAGGTCAACTACGGCGACGCTCACTTCCGCCGCACCGATAACGGCAACGCCATGTACAACCCCTTCGTGGGCAACTACATAGTAGATGCTTTCAACACCGAGATCGGCGGTGAAGTGTACTACACCAACAATGGCGTGATCGGTATGGTTGGCCTGACCGGTGGCGAGATCAACGGTAACATCGGCGAAGCAGCCAGCAGCGAAGTAGACGACAAAGCTAAGCGCAGCCCATCCGTTATCGGTAAGTTGGGCTACGACAGCCAAATCGCCGACAACGTCCGCCTGCGGTTGACCGGCTCTGCCTACTATACAGCCAGCTCCGCTACGAACCACCTCTTCGACGGTGACCGCGGCGGCTCTCGTTACTACCTGGTGATGTCTTCACCCGGCGCCAAAACCGGTGATGACTTCCGGACCGGCCGCTACAACCCTGGCTTCTCCGACAAAGTGACTGCATTCCAGGGCGCTGCCTTCCTGAAAGCCGGTGGACTCGAGTTCTTCGGCTTCTACGAAAATGCCAGCGGCCGCAGCCGGACAGAAGCGGATACCCGCAATATGAGCCACATCGCAGCCGACCTTTTGTACCGCATCGGTAAAGAGGAAAACTTCTACCTCGGCGGCCGTTACAATACGGTGAAAGCTGATGACGCCAGTGGAGAAGAAGTGACGATCAACCGGTATCAGCTCGGCGGTGGCTGGTTTGTGACCGACAACGTTCTTTTCAAACTCGAATATGTCAATCAGCAGTATAAGGACTTCCCCGTCGGAAGCAACTTCCAGGACGGCGAGTTCAATGGTTTCATGATTGAGGCTGTTGTCGGGTTCTAACCTGGTAATCTAAAATAAAATAGCCAGCCCGGAACGGAACTCCTCCCGTTCCGGGCTTTGTTTATTAATTTTATTGCTCTTTGGCCACATCCTATAAATCAGGCCAATAGTACACTGATCCGTATCCGCCATGCTAACTAAAAACATCCGCAATCTCTCGATAGGGCTAACGCTGGCCTTCCTGGCCAGCAGCTTCACCCCCACATCAGCCCCTCTTTCTTACCGTATTCTGCAGGACAGCCGGCTGTTTCTGGAGGGGACTACCAATGTCAACACTTTTGTTTGTAAATGTGCCTGTGTACAGTCCTTTCCCCGCCTGCAGTTCGAAATGGAAGTAAAAGAAGAAGGCCAGAAAGCTGTCTTCGATGAGGCCGGGCTTAACATTCGCACCACAGACCTGGATTGCGGCAACCGGAATATGAACAAAGACCTGCACGAAACCCTCAAAGCCCGTCAATATCCGTCCATTTCCATTGTCATCCAGGAAGCCGGGCTGAAATCCGGCGCCATTCTGGCCGGAGGCCATGGGTGGGCTTATATCACCGCCAAGGCCCAACTCACCGTTGCCGGAGTCGAGCGCTCCGTCAGACTAAAAATAAAGGCTCAACAAACCGGCCCGGGCACCTATCGCTTTCTCAGCCAGTACACCATCAAAATGACCGATTTCAACATAGAGCCGCCAACCGCTATGCTGGGCCTGATCAAGGTAAATGACCAGATCGAGATCCATTTCGACCTCACCGTGGCCGTCGAAGAAGCGGGTTGAATCAGGGCCTTATTATTCTTTGCTTCACATATTTCTCCAGCCACTGGTCCATCTCCCAGAGCATGTGCAGGATCGACTCCCGGGCCCGGTACCCATGGCTTTCATGTGGAAGCATCACCAGCCTGGCCTTTCCGCCCAGGCCATTAATGGCCTGATACAACCGCTCACTCTGCAACGGAAAGGTACCACTGTTGTTATCTGCCTCTCCATGTATGAGCAACAAGGGTTCATTGATCTTTTCGGCATGCATAAAAGGAGACATCGTATAATAAACCTCGGGAGCATCCCAGTATGTCCTTTCTTCTCGTTGAAAGCCGAAGGGTGTTAGCGTTCGGTTGTAAGCGCCGCTGCGGGCAATACCGGCAGCAAACAGATCCGAATGAGCCAACAGGTTGGCGGTCATGAACGCACCGTAGGAGTGGCCTCCGATCGCCACCCGGCCTGTATCGGCAACGCCCATCGCATTCAGTTGATCGATAGCAGCTTTAGCATTGGCAACCAGCTGTTTGCGAAAGGAATCATTGGGCTGCGCATTGTCTTCACCTACAATGGGCATTGCAGCCCGGTCAAGAATCGCATAACCTCTGGTAACCCAATACAAGGGAGTGCCCCAATAAAGCCGGACAAACTGATAGGGAGAACCAGACACTTGCCCAGCGTCTTCACGGCTTTTATACTCCACCGGATAGGCCCACATCAATACCGGTAGCCGGCCATCTCTTTCCGGATCATAGCCCTTGGGAAGATACAGGTCACCTTGCAGGGCCAGTCCGTCTTCTCTCTGGTATTCAATCACCTGCTTTTCTATCCCCCTGAGTGCAGGATAGGGGTGTTCAAATTGGGTAAGGGCATCAAGATTGTCTTTTTTCCAGTTCCGAAGGAAATAATTTGGCGGCTCCTCTCTGGATTCACGGCGCGTAATGGCCAATCCTTTTTCGGGGCTGACAATAGCCACCGGATATTCGTAATAAGGAGCCTCTGACCGCCAAAGCTCTTCCACTACCCCGGTTTGCAGGTGATAAGTGCGAATAAAGGGGCGGTCTCCTTCTGATGAAGCTCCCAAACCTGTGAGAAATAGCTTTTGCCCGTCTTCACTTTTCTGTAAGACATTTACACCATAAGAATTGGAAGTAGTTTCAAAACTACCTGGATTCTCGTACCGGTCCTGGGAAGAATACCGAAAGAGCACCTCCCTTGAATCCGCCCGTCCAGGCTGGAACCGGCTGACGATAGATTCCCGGGTGGAGAACCAGTACTCATAAGCTACCGCTACCTCTTCATCCCCCCAGGTAACATCCCTGAACCTCAACTGGAGATCAATGCCGGCAACCTTCTCTCCGTCAAAAGGCGCAGGCAGGTAATACAAGCGATCGCGCACATCCGTTTCACGGCTGGGGTCGCCGCCATCCTGGGCTTCCACCCAAAATAAAGTGTGGGGCTGGCCACCTCTCCACCCCATTTCTCTCGGCCCTTTAGCTACTGCTCCGAAACCTTTGGGAAGCAGGTCGATCAATGGAATGGCAGCCACCTTTTTCACCAACTTGCCATCCCGTCCGTAAACACTGTAATCAGTAGGGAACCGATAGTAGGGAACCAAATAAGAAAAGGGGCGTTTAATCCTAGCGATCAGCACGTACTGCCCATCCGGCGAAGGATCGATGCTGCGAATTATACCTTGTGGAGCGAAAGGCCTGCTGCCTCCATTTTTCAGATCATGAAGCATCAGCTGGGCCGTCGAAAAGTATTCAAATACAGCTTCATCATTCGGGTTTTGCAACAGGTCTTGGTAAGTACGCAACGTGGTCTTTTCGCCGGAAGACTCTTGTACTACAGGGCCAGACGGCACCTCAGATACTGACGGCACTGCGCCCCTTTCTGCTGGCACTTCTTTCACCAACAGTGTATTTACATCAAACCAGCGGTAGGGTATTCCCCGAATAGCATCGTTAACAACAGCTCCTGTAATGCGCCTGGCAGTTTTATCCTCCAGTTCACACACCCATAACTCAATACCTGAGGAGGCCGTATGGGTAAATGCAAAGCGCGCTCCTCCCGGAGCCCAGGTGATGTTATCGGCCTGGAGGTTTTCAGGGAGCCCCTCAACTGAGAAATTTTTCCCGGTACGGATATTTTTTAACCGAAGGCCAGAATAACGCCCACTACGGCTGGGGCCATTGGTTCGTGGGTTAATCCTAAGCCCCGCCAGGCGCAGTTCTGGTTGGGCTAATTCTTCGATAGAAGGATAACCCGGCCGCTCCATCAGGAGCATCCATTCCCGGGTATCATTGAGGCTTACAGCCGGTGATTCCGGCGCTTCCACCAGGCTGGAGACCGGTTCGGGAGGTTTCTGGTATCCGAGTTTCGGCTGGGCCAAAAGAGATAACGTTCCTACAAAAAAGACGCTTATCCAGGAAAGTAAATGTCTGATGCTCATTATGATTGTATGTTTATGGCTGATGATAGAAATCAACAAACGAAGCCTGTCGGTTTAGGTGAAGTTCGGCAATTTTTCTCTGAACAGGCATGGTTTGTCCTGGCTTCGCCTATAACCAGGAAATTGCTTGTTGTTCAGGCAGGTAATTAAAACTGCTTTTCTATCTTTGAGTTCATACAAAAGCTCAATAATACATGACCATAATACATCGCCTCCCCTCTCTTCTGCTGCTCCTGATGGCTCAGTTCGGCTTTTCGCAAAATGTACCTAATATGAACCGCTTAGAGATCCGGGACGGCTGGCAGTTCCATCAGTCCAATATAGGTACCTGGCTACCTGCTTCGGTCCCGGGCAGTATCCATACCGCTCTGATGGCCAATGGCATCATTGAAGATCCTTTTTATCGCACCAATGAGAAAGACTTTCAGTGGATCGATAAGGACAACTGGGAATACCGTTGTACTTTTCAGGCTGATCAGCAATGGCTGAACCAGGATCGCGTTACCCTGGAGTTTCAGGGGCTGGACACCTACGCCGATGTTTATCTGAACGGCGAACTCATCCTGCAGGCCGATAATTTTCACCGGGGATGGGAGGTAGAGGTTAAAGAATTCCTAAAAGAAGGGGACAATGAGCTGTACCTGTATATCCACTCTCCTACCCAGGTAGGCCTGGAAAAACTAACGGCCCACGGTTACCCGCTGCCTGCGTCTAATGACCAATCGGAAAATGGCGGAATGGGCGACAAGCGGGTGAGCATCTTCGTCCGCAAACCGGGCTACCATTTCGGCTGGGACTGGGGCCCCCGCCTGGTGACTTCCGGCATCTGGCGGCCTATATTCCTCAAGAGCTGGAATACAGCGCGGATCAGCGATGTGTATTTCCAGCAGCAGGCCGTCACAGAGGAGGAAGCTAAAGTGGAGGTTCAGGTCGAAGTGGAGGCCGAGCGGCCCCAGGAAGGGCAACTTTCCGTTTACTGGAAGGATAGCCTGTTGGCTCAAACTCCGGTAAACCTGGAACAGGGCCGGCAAACCATCGCGACACCCCTGGTTTTTCAAAATCCCCATTTGTGGTGGACCCAAGAATGGGGCGAACCATTCCTTTATGAGCTGACTGTAATCCTGGAAAGCGAGGGCCAGGAGCTGGGCCGCCGGAAAGAACGCATCGGGCTGCGCAACATCCGCATCGTACAGGAGCCCGATGCCCAGGGCACATCCTTCTACCTGGAGCTAAACGGGCGCCCACTGTTTTCCAAAGGCGCCAACTACATCCCCAATGATGTATTTCTCGACCGCGTAGACACGGCCTGGTATCAGGGGATGATCCAATCGGCAACGGATGCCAATATGAATATGCTGCGCGTCTGGGGCGGCGGCATCTACGAGGACAAGCTTTTCTATGACCTATGTGATGAACAGGGCATCCTCGTCTGGCAGGATTTCATGTTTGCCTGCAGTATGTATCCCTGGGACAGCGCTTTTGTAGAAAACGTGCGGCAGGAGGCCATTTACAACATCCGCCGCCTGCGCAATCACCCCAGCATTGCCCTTTGGTGCGGCAACAACGAGATCGATGTCGCCTGGGCAGAATACAATGAAAAAGGAGGCTGGGGCTGGAAGCAGCAGTACTCCAAAGAACAAAGAGCCGATATCTGGGCGGGCTACGAAAAGGTCTTTCACGAAGTGTTGCCCGAAGCGGTTGAGGCCTACCAGCCCGGCGCTTTCTACTGGCCCTCTTCTCCCTACGCCGGTGAAGGCACGCACGCCACCTACAACAGCACATCCGGGGATGTTCACTATTGGGGCGTCTGGCACGGGGAACATCCTTTTAGCGAATTCCGGAACTACATCGGCCGCTTCATGAGCGAGTACGGCTTCCAGTCTTTTCCCGAATTCAGAACGGTAGAGCAGTACACCCTGCCCGAGGACTGGGATATTGAGTCGGAAGTGATGGCCGCCCACCAGCGCAGCGGCATCGGCAACCTGCGCATCCGGTCTTATATGGAGGATCATTACCGGCTGCCGGAAGATTTCAGCAACTTCCTCTATGTCGGCCAGCTGTTGCAGGCTGAGTCCATCAAAATGGCCATCGAGGCCCACCGCAGCGCCAAACCCTTTTGTATGGGCACACTCTATTGGCAGCTCAACGACTGCTGGCCGGTTGCCTCCTGGTCCGGCATCGACTACTACCGCCGTTGGAAGGCACTCCACTATTTCGTGCGCGACGCATTCAAAATGGATGTGGTTGTTTTTGAAAGAGAAAAGGACGACATCAAAGTGTTTACCTGTTCCGGCCGCAAGGAACCCGCAGAGGCCCAACTGCGCCTTGAACTGAGAAACTTCAGTGGCGAATTGCTCTGGTACGAGAATAAAGATACCCGCCTCAGCCCGGATAGCGCCTCGCTGATAGCCACCCTGCCGGCAGGGGTGCTGGAAAAACTGGACGATAGAAAGCAGATATACCTGCGTGGCCGCCTCCTCCAGGACGGACAGGTTGTCCACGAAAACCTGTACTACTTCGTTCCGCCCAAAGAGCTGGCGCTTAGCGAGAACCCCGGCATTGGAGTTCAGCTGAAAACCACCGGCATCGGCCAGTATGAGTTGCGCCTGAAAGCGGAAAAGCTGGCCAAAAATATCTTCCTTCAGTTTGAAGCATCCGAAGGCTTCTTCTCCGACAACTACTTCGACCTGCAGCCCGGAGAGGAGAAAGTAATCAATTTCCGGGAAGATCAAATGAGAGAATTGCCGTTAACAGTGGAAAAACTGAGGGTGAAAAGCCTGGTGGATACTTATTAGGTTATCGTATTCGGACAGACTCTGTGTGCCCCATGAGCAGACAACCGTTGAGTTGTCTGCTCACTTAGGACGGACAGGCCATAGCCTCCATAGCACTCATTCCACCTCCGGTACCGTACCGTACATTTTTCCGTTTCGGGTCATTTTGATCAGGTAGTTCAGCCGTTTCCGGGCTTCTTCCTGCCGCCGGGGGCCGCATTCTTTGATCCAGCCGATCTTGAGCCGCTGGTAGAAATGGGAAAACCGCTGAAAGTTTTTCCACACCTCAGGGTCTTCTTTTAGCTGGCCCTCTATCCAATCCGGGATCTCCCAAGGGTCGTCCGGAGCGCCGACCTGATTTTCGATGGGCGCCAGTCCAGCCGGAGTGATCAGCCCGAGTCGCTGCAGTTTCCATACTCTTTGCCGGTTCAGCTCAGAAAGGAAAGTCTTTTTTTTCCGACGGGGAGTGATGCGTTGCACCCTGCTTTCTTCACAGAACTTCTTCACAACACCGTCGATCCATCCAAAGCAAAGGCACTCCTCTACCATATCGTCATAGGAAATAGATGGCTTGCCAGTAGCTTTTCGAAAGGTGCGCAGCCACACCTCAGTTTTGGTTTGGTGATGGGTTTCCAGCCATTCGCGCCATTGGCTTCGGTGATGGGGGTAGAAGACTTCGGTTATTTCCATGGAAAGGGGTTTGAGTTTGTTGGGTTTTCAGGTCAAAAAACAACACCAACTACCTTACAGTTCAACCGCCGCTCAATTTTCCCGCCCTACCTCCAATACGGCATCCACCTTCACCGGCACCTCCTCCTCTGGCCCGTCTCCGGTAAATTTAAAGATCCTTCGCTGAATAACGCCTTCAGCGTGAACGGTGTAAGGCGCCTCCTCTGAAATCTTGAACACCAGCTTAACTTTCTTACTGATACCTTTTAGCGTAAGTAGCGCCTCTGTAGTGTACTTCCCCTCTTCAGTGGCCACAGCCCCATTGATCGACAGGCGTGCCTCCGGGAATTTTTTGACGAAAAAATAGTCTTTCTTCTTTAGGATGCTTTCCTCCAGTTCTTTCCAGTCGCACTTCAGGCTGCGTACGTCGAATACGGCCTCCACCCTGATATTTTCCGGGTCACCGGCATTTTCAATTTTGGTAAACCCCCAGTTTTCGAAGGTAAACACATTGGGCGTACCGGCGTCGCCAATGAATTCGATCGTACCCGGCGCCGTCGGCAATTCATCGAGTAATGCCGTATCGGGCTGCAGGAACAGAAATGCGGCGACAAAGGTAAGCGTAGTGATTAATTTGAACATATTGCTTGGTTTAAAATGAATGTTAATAAATTGGAGGGACTCTTTGAAAGCCTCAACTCGCCATCTGGAATTGCAGGCTGAACTGCAGGCGCTCCCGGGCAGCGGGCGGCCCGTCGGGCCCAGGCAGGCCGAAGGGGCGGGCGATGTCCAGCTCAAACTGTACTTGTACCTCAATAGCGCCGTCTGTCGAACGAGGCTGAAGCTTAGCGTCTACAATAAGTGGAATGTTTTCTCCCAGGAAATGGAGGCTGCCCGCAATGTGAGCTCTATTATCCTGGTCCCAGTGAATATCCAGCGCCTGGCTTTTGAAAGAGAAAGTTGCAGTAGCGTAGCGGCGCACTTTCAGGTATTGCTTCAGCACTTTGGCGTCCAGCTCCGCCATACCCATGGTGAGGGATTTCAGTCCGGCGACAAATTCGCCGCTCAGCCGCCCCTTTTCATAGGATAGGTTACCGCTCAACTGGCGCACTTCTCCGGCGTATCGTTCCAGGGGGCTGGGGAAATTGAACTGCAGCAGCGGTTGCCCTTCCCTCAGGGCCTGCGGGCGGCTCCACTGTCCGGAAAGGCTGGCCGAATGGGTGGCCGGAAAGGGTTGAGGTGCTGTCTTTCTCTTTTGAGGGATACGCAAGCCCAGTTCTTCGAAGGGGCCCATTGGCGTATTGTCAGGTAAAGCGAATAAGGCGTCACCGGCCGGTATATCCTCCAGGCGTTCCTGTACGGCCTGAGCAAAAACGGCTGCGGCCCGGTTCAGGAGCACCTCTCTTTCTGCTACCGTACCCACCAACGGCTGCCCGAAGTTGTCAAATATCGGATGGATGCAATCGAACTGGCTGAAAACGGCCAGGCTCAGGAATACGCTATCGCCCTGGGCGTAGGGGTGAATGTCCAGGTAAAAACGCCGGTCGGTGGGGAAAAAGCCGCCCACCGCTTCGCTTCCGGCGCCGAGGCTTTTTTCCAGCAGCGGAAGAAAGGCAGCTTGCCAGCCTGATGCAGGCGTTTTGCCCTGCCAGCCGGTCCACTTCAAAGGGAAACCAATAGTTTGGCGCCCCTCCCGGCGCACCAGGATGGATCCGGCAGGCGCTGCTTCTGGGGCCACCGGCCGGCTGCGGGCGGCCCGGATGAAGTTCTCGATGGCGCTCCATTCCGTTGGCTTGCCTCCAAAGAGGGTTCGGCCTTGCGGCGACTGGAACAGCAACGCGGGAGTTGCCGTGATACAAGCCGGGGCGCCCTCTCTGGCGTCCAGTTCGATAAAACGGGCCTGGTTTTCTCTGGCAAATGTCTTCAGTTTTTTCTTAAGGCCCGCTGATAGCACCTCATCTCCCGGCTGAGTGAACAGCACCAGGCTTTCCCCTTTGCGCTGCCGGGCGATCCATCCGCCAGACTGATACAGGCTGCCCATCACCAGAGGCCAGTTGAGGTCGCTGTTACAGAAAGCCACCATCACGTAATCGTCTTTTAGGCTGGCCTGCATGGCGGTGAAGTAGCCTTTGGTATTACCGCCCCAGTAGATGAGGCCGTCTTTGGCGACATGAAATAAGAGAGAGCGGTAACCAGTCTGTGCGGTGAGGCCGGCACGAGCCGTTGCCTGCTTCAGAAACCGGTTGTCTTCGCCTTTGGCTGCCTGGATGACGTGCCGAACAAAAAGGGCGTAATCGGCCGGGGTGGCCCACAAACCTGTAGCCGCCAGTTCGGGGTAACGCCGGTATCCTCCCGGTAGCGTGGCGCCGGATGGATCGTGCCCGAGCGCCACCGCCTGCTCCTGCCCGGCATTCAATTCTGTGGCATAAAAGGAATGCTTCATGCCCAGCGGCCCCAGCACCCGTTCCGCCATAATCTCCGGCAAGGGCTGGTGGTAGTATTGCTCCAGGATCAGCTGCAACAGGATAGCGTTGGCGCACTGCGGGTCCTGCTTCCGGTTCCGGTTGCTGCGAACGGCCAGCCCCTTGGGGAAATCGGCATTGCCGGAAATCAATAGCTCGCTCAGCGCCGGCCAGCCTTCACCAGCGGCGTAACCTGTCGGCTTCATAGGCCCGCTAAAGTTTTTTCTGCGTAGTATGAGGTCGCGTATCGTGACGGGCTGGAACTTAAACCAGCGATTGTCCTGAAGCGCCGGCAGGTACTTTTCGAGTGGCGCGTCCAGGCTGATCTCGCCTGCATCGGCCAGCCGCAGGATCTCAAACAAAACCGGCGCTTCCGACATGGCGCCGGCCGGAAAGGGGGTGTCAAATTTTACTTTTTGCTGCCCTCCCGTTTTGAGGGTTCCCACAACCAGTGAATCCGAGGATGCGCCATACATCAGATAAGTGCTGAAGCCGGGCGCCTTTTCATCGGCCATTTTTTCCTTTAAGGACAGGGTTTTCCCATCCTGTTCGAATTGGTAGTGATCGATCAATTGCCCGAAGGCGGAGGTGAAAATGAACGGGCAAAATAAAAAGAATAGTAATCGCTGCATAGCCGTTTTTTTTCAACAAAGGTGCAGCGGAAATGCAGCGCCGGTGCGGCAAAAACTAAATTGAGCCGCCTCATTTTACGAATTGAGCCACTCGTTACTGCCCGGCGACATACTCTCCCGGGCTCTTTCCGGTATGTTTCCGGAAAGCCCGGTTGAAGGTAGCTTTGGAGTTAAACCCACAATCGAGGGCCAGGCTGAGGAAGGTATAGTGTTGGTGTTCGCCGTCCCCCAGTTTCCCTACCAATGCCCGAACACGGTAACCATTGATAAAGTCGTTGAAATTCAGGCCGTAGCCGTTATTGATCACGCGGCTGAGGTAGGCGGTATTGGTGTTCAGGCGTTCGGCAAGCTGCCGGATATTGAGGTCGGGATCGAGATAGGGGCGTTCGGCCGCCATCAGGCCATCGAGGCGGCGGCGGAGTTGCTCCAGCTCAGGGTCAAGGGGGGAGGATGCAGTGGGTTCTTCCGTTCCGGCTACCGGCGAAGGCGCTGCTTGCCGGGAGGCTTCCGGAAGGAAATCCAGTTGCAACAAGCTTCGGGTGGATTGGCGGTAGGCTTGAATGCTCAGTACGAAGATGGCGGCGGAGGTCACAAAATAGTAATACCAGGCCTGGACGTAACTTAGGTCCACAAACATACTGGCCACTCTCCCCGCCAGGGATACGGCAAAAGTGATACCCAGAATAATAATGATAAAATTGAGCCAGCGAAACTGCAGGGGTTCGGTATTGGAAAAGTTGGCAACCAAATACTTCTTATACCGCCGGTACAGGTAAATAGTAGCCACCAGGTAGGCGATCAAATGGAGCTGGCTGAACTGGCCCAGCAAGTTGTACCACCAGGTGTCCAGGTTGTCCATATACTCTGCCCAGGGGCCCCGGGTATTGTAAAAAAAGGGAAGTTCTTTTTTCTGAAAAACGTTCCACGCCAACAAATCGTGAACGGCAATAACCGCGTGCTGGAGTAAAAAAAAAGCCGCCGGAATAAAGTGCTTCCAGTATTTACGGGCCTGAAAACGGGCGTTGGTGAGGGATAGAAAATAGCAGTAAAACACAGGGCCCAACAGGAATGGCGGGCTAAAAGGCAGATAGAACATCAACGTCGTATGCCAGTCATGGCTGTCGTACCAGCCGGCAAACCCCAGCATCCATTGAGAAACAAACAGGGACAGCAACAACAACAGGCCCGCCATCCAGTAATCTGCCCGGGCGCCTTCCTGACGGCCGCGAACCAGCAACAATAGGCTGTAAACGATACCCTGGGTTACCCCAATGAGCAAAAGGGAAGAGAAGACATTGAATTGGAAGAGCATTCGCCAGGTAAATTTCGACAGCCCCTAAACCTCCTTGTTTATAAAGAAGAAAGATGGATGGCAAGAGTCACACGTATCTTCTTGAATAAAAGGAGTAGTCCAGGGCTCCGAACCCGTCTGTATCGTTTGAACGGGCTGAGCTTCGACACCCTCTGTAAGGCCGGAAATTTGATCAACCGGCGTACCACAAAAGGCCAGGAAGTAATAGAAAAGGAAGATGTTGAAAAAAGCGCCTAATAATCTCATGATTTTTCCATTTATGCCACAATCGGGCATTTAATAAAGCATAACAATTCTCTTCTTCCGCTTTAGCGTTTAGACGCAGCGGATCAGAAAAGTTACCTTTCAGGTGGATAGGCAAGCCATTCTACCTGTTACAAAGGCTGGATACGCATTATTTCATGGGAAAGCAATGAGCAATGTCAAGGGCTAAGGTGACATTTGTCAGGGTGCTTGTGAAACTCAAAAATGCATCCCTGAGTTGGGATTGATTTACAAAGGTAGGAAAAGAATTTTAATTTAGGGCCTCGCGAAGAATAATTTCCTCAATGCGGAAATTGCTGTATCTTTTGGCGTAAGCCTAAAAACAACAATATGAAAATAGCCACTACCCCATTCCGGTATTTTGTTCTTATCCTGATTGCCCTGGCAGCGGCCAGCAGCACTCCCTTTTCACCCAAACAGCCCAACATCCTCTTCATCATGTCGGACGACCATGCCCAGCAGGCCATCAGCAGCTATGGCAGCCAGCTGATAGCAACGCCACACATCGACCGGCTGGCGAAAGAGGGGGCTTTGTTTGAAAACAGCTTTGTCACCAATTCCATCTGCGCCCCCAGCCGGGCGGTATTGCTCACCGGAAAGTACAGCCACCTCAATGGGGTGCGGGATAACCGGGATACCTTCGACGGCGCCCAAACTACGCTGCCCAAGCTGCTGCAACAGGCCGGCTACTACACCGCCATCGTCGGCAAGTGGCACCTGAAAACCGAACCCACCG
>JAGQXQ010000157.1:0-4212 GCA_020436535.1 Phaeodactylibacter sp. | reverse complement strand
ATGTACTGATCGGGCAGGGCCAGTATTACAACCCCAGGATGATCGAAATGGGCGATACCGTAAAATACGAAGGCTATACGACAACCGTCACGACCGATCTTGCGCTGAAAACGCTGCAGAACCGCCCCAAGGACAAACCCTTCTGCCTACTCTACCAGCACAAGGCGCCTCACCGCAATTTCATGCCGGAGCCCCAATATTTCTCTGCCTGGGAAGAAGACACTATCCCCTTGCCGGCCACCTTTTATGACGACTATGAAGGCCGGCCCGCCGCCGCCGAGGCGGATATGCGGGTGGCGGATATGTATATGGGTTTCGATATGAAGCTGATGCCTGAAGACTACGAAGGCTATCCGGAAGGAACCGGGGGCAATTCCGAATTCGATGTCGGCGAATCCTGGAGCAACACCCTGGCGGGACTCAACCCGAAGCAGCGGGCCGCCTGGGGCCGCCACTACGACAAAGTGCGGCAGCAATTCAGAGCGGAGCAGCCCAAAGGCAGGGCCTTAACCGAATGGAAATTCCAACGCTACATTAAGGACTACCTCCGAAGCGTCCTTTCCGTCGATGCGCAGATCGGGAGGGTGCTGGCCTACCTGGATGAAGCGGGCCTGGCAGAAAACACCATTGTCGTGTACACTTCCGACCAGGGCTTCTACCTGGGTGAGCACGGTTGGTACGACAAGCGCTTCATGTACGAACAGTCGTTGCGCACCCCGCTCCTCATCCGCTATCCCAAAGCAATCCCGGCAGGCAGGCGGATCCCCCAGATGGCGCTCAACCTGGACTTGCCCCCTACCCTGCTGGACTTCGCCGGCGCCCCCATTCCTGAAGACATGCAGGGCCGCTCGCTGAAGCCATTACTCGAATCAGGCAAAAACCGCCGGTGGCGCAAGGCCATTTACTACCACTACTACGAATATCCGCACGGCTGGCACAAGGTGCGGCCGCATTACGGTATCCGCACCGAGCGGTACAAGTTGATCCATTTCGAGAATGAGCCGGGATACTGGGAACTCTACGACCTGGCCGAAGACCCGGATGAGTTGAACAACCTCTACGGTAACCCGAAATACGAAAAGCTGGCCCGAAAACTGAACAGGCAGTTGGAGGAACTGCGAAGGCAGTATCGGGATGGCACGTAAGTGGCCAAAATCGGTGTGTTTAATTTCGGCCGGCTTCTACAAGGCGCCAGAAGGCCGAAGCATCTACCGGCAAGGGTAATTCATCCTCCTCTGCATCAATACCTTCATCCGGCAGCAGGGCAGAGCAATAATGAATAATATCCGTTCTCCCGAAGGCAGGCCTGTATTCAGGCTGTACTTCCCTGCAATTTGACAGGCACAGGTTGCTTTCGGATTCATCATCTTTTGTATAGGCGAGATTCAACCGGCTGGCAATATCAACAATGAAGTCTTTATGCATCCGGAGCGCAAAAAGTTCTTCCTGAGTATAGATTCTTTTATCTGGTTCAGGGAAGAAAACCTTATTGATTTTTATTGTCATATC
Organism: Phaeodactylibacter sp.; assembly: GCA_020436535.1. Taxonomy (GTDB): domain Bacteria; phylum Bacteroidota; class Bacteroidia; order Chitinophagales; family Saprospiraceae; genus JACJXW01. The sequence goes on along the minus strand of JAGQXQ010000157.1, from coordinate 2,703 downwards.
CAGATGGTTTTTCTACGAATTTAGCCATTATTTCCCTCCAAGGGGCCGGAGAAAAATAAGTTCCTCGTTTCAGGCGAGCTATTTTTTCGCCAGACGAGGCGCGAGGAGGAAGCATAGTGGTGCTATGCGACCGACAAGCAACGAAGTATGGCGGAAAAAGAGCCGGATCAAATGGGGAAGTTATTCTTCGCCGGGCCCCAAACAAGCTCTCCATTATTAATCGATCTTAGGTGCATAGAATATAATGACCTGAACCAGAAGGCCTATAAAAACCAGAATGAGCAATTCCAACTGAGAGAAAAATGAATTGGTATCCAGAGATTCCTGAGCGACTCTTCTCAGGCGGCCTCCCTCGTTCACCTGAATTTCGGAAAGGCTGTCAAGGTTTTCAAAAATCATATCGGCCTTCGCCTTAAACTGGCTGATATTTTCCTCACTCAAGCCATTATCCGGCATGGTAGCGAGATGGGTTTCCAGGACTCTCAGTTCCTCGTTATTTTTCTCCAGCATCTGAAAAACCTGGGCCTCTTTGCTGGTTAGTTTGGTCGTCGAAAAAAGTCCAATGTATTCATCAATTTGCCGGTTAATGCCCTTTGCTGCTGCTGCTTTCAATGAACCCGGAACGCCCTCGTTTTTTTGGCGGTACAGGTTGCTGAGTTGGTAAATGTAATGTTGAGCAACGACCCTGTCCTGGTAGACCGTGTTCATAATGTGTTGTACATTTTCAAAATGATGGTTGTCCAAACGGTTAGTCCCATAAATCAACAGAAAGACAAATATCAGCGCTGCTGCTGTTCTTAACTTTTGAAAGAGGCTTGCTTGGGCCATAAACGCTTTGTTGAAATTAATGCCATGGAAAATTTGGGTTCCCGTTCCCAAAGAATATAAGTTAACATCGCGAAAAATTGTTCATAGAGCCCCTTCTACTATCTCTCCACTTCGCCACTAAAATGCAGGCAAGGGCAGCCAAAATGTGTTCTTTTTTCAATAAGGGAAAGTCTTCCAAAATTTCTTCATAGCTCATCCTCGAAGCAAGCCACTGAAGAATATCCAAAGAGGCAAAACATTTAAAACAAAAAAACAAGCATTACTGCCTGACTTTCATGTTTTCATAAACAACGTGAGCCCACTGGGAGTGGAAATACACTTGTAAAAGATTGAAAGCCAGTGCTTTGAAATTTGGATTTCGGGATTTTTAAAATAGGTTAAAAAGGATTTTTTCTTTAGAAATGCTAGCTGGGGTATTATTGCCAGGCAAACCCAGATCTCTGTTTATCAATCATGGAATAAACTCAACCTTGCCTCTCATATCGACATCTTCAAAAACCTCATGCATCAGTAACAGGATTCCGATCATCTCTCCGATAGACAAAGGCCGGTGGGAAAAGGCAATGCCTCCATGAGGGTGCCCGGCTTCGTGCAATTTCAAAAAATCATTATCGTAGGTGACCACTACCCTATTTTCCCCTTCTGCATAATTGAGATGTTCCGCATCAGAAGCCGTCCGATTTCCCACATCAACACAACTGACAATATCCACTCCTCTGGCACGAAGCCCCTTTACCACAGCTTTGCTGATGTGCTCATCCGTATAAAACTTAAGCCTTGCCACCTTTCAGATACGCTTTCAGGCGGGAAGGATACTTTTCCATGAGCTGTTCTACATAAGTATCATCAGCATCCCATTCTTGTTGTAACTCTTGTTGGTTGGCATGGTAATAGGCCAGCGCCAGGTATATATCCGATAAAGACAGATCGTACTCATTAGCGATTTCATCGGCGCTCATACGCAGGGCTTCGAACCACATGACAATATCCCGAACCCGGATCCGGTGGCCTTCGATCCTGGGTTGGCCTCCACAGACCTCCGGAGTGCGGACAATGCGTTTAACCAGTTTGTCAGTTGCCGTCATAGCTTTCTGCTTTCTTTACTACAGTTCTGAATATAAAGTTAATAATTTTATTTGGGGAATGGTTTCTGTTAAGTAAAAGTATGTATAACAAATCAATCTTTCTGGCTAGTATGATCCACCACGATCTTCCATTTCCCCTTGATCTTTCTCCATATCAGAAGAAAGTGGCCTCCCGGCCTATCATCCGCCCTTTCCAACTCCCAACTACCTGTCAGGCTTACCACCTTCCGGCTGTGCCTTGTCATGTCTTTAACCTCGAAGGTGAGTTTGCCCATTGCTACCTTATCAGGATATCTGGACTTATAGCCGTAAAGGGTCTGCTGCCAGCCCCTGGTGATGCCTGCGGCTCCGCCAAACTGCAGCTCTTCCGACTTCCAATACGCTTCCATGAAGGCATCGATGTTTCCATTATTCCAGTCTTGCTGCTGTTGAAAAAGAATCTTTTTAATTTGGCCAAAATCCTTGGAGCCTTTCTGTGCCAAGGATGTGGCGCTACAACAAAAGAGGAGGCAAACAATATAGAGTATTGTGGTGCTTCGCCTATGGCTTGTATGTACATTAGTCATTGTAGTCTATTGTTGTTTGAGGTGGTTAGGCGCAGATAGAAGTTTGCTAATTCAATCACCTTGCGGATGCTCACCAGTCATTCTTGCCAGCCGCCTCAAGTTACGCAAGCCATCCCGGTTCAACCTTAATAATTCGACTGAGGCGCGTCCGGTTGGAGTAAGCCCTTTTGAGCTTCTCAGGGATGTACCTACCAGACATGCGGTTCAGGAGCTTTAATACCCAG
>JAGQXQ010000156.1 GCA_020436535.1 Phaeodactylibacter sp. | reverse complement strand
TATTCTTCGCCGGGCCCTAAGCAAAAAATGAACTGTTTTCGGCTTGACGGCCGAAATTTGGACAAACGCTTAACAAACTTTCCTGGCAGCAATATCCGCATATCTTCAATTACTGGGTTTCCAGCTCCAGGGTTCCACCCTTTCAGTTTGAGTTGGAATAATAATCCGCATTTTTCAATATTATTCCAAAGTGGCCGGAGTTGCTGTGAACATCCGAAGTTTCAGAACCTTCTATAGCTGTGAGGCATCTGCTTGTCCACTTTGATTTTCAACCGATTTATTAACAATCTATTCTAAAATACTAAAACTTTTATGGCAAACCGTTTTGCACTAATAGGCTGGAGCCTTCCCGTTATTGAAAGTATGCAGAAAGCCAAGCTGCCCTATGTTGTTGTATCATTTCCCGATTTCGAAAGTTACGCTAAAGAGCATAATATTCCCTTTGTCGGCTATCATTTGGATGAGTTTGGGAGTCATTCCAATTCTCTGGCGTTGGCCGAGCTATTGCGCCCCTACAATGTGGATGTCGCTGTGCCTCTGTATGAAGAAACCGTAGAATGGGCAGGCGCCCTGAATTCTCTTTATCGGGATGACCCCCGGGTGCTCAACCGGGCTTTCCTGTTCCGAAATAAGGCGATGATGAAACGCAAAGCTTTACTGGGCGGGTTGCGGGTTGGCCTTTTCGAAGAAATACACAACTACGAGCAGGCCCACAAATTCCTGGACCGCCTGAATGAAGCCGAATTGCAGCTTCCGGGTGAAGATGACGCCTGGTTTCACGTCAAGCCCTTTGCTTCTGCCGGAACGGTAGGCCACCGCTTCATCAAATCCAGAGAAGATATCGACAAAAAGATCAAACCGGCAGATTTCCCCTGCCTGGCGGAAAGCCACCTGCGCGGGCAGGAATTTTCCTGCGAGGCCTTCATCCACAAAGGCAAAGTCCGGTTCCTCAATATTACCGAGTACGTCAAACTGGGGTATTCCAATTTCATTCCTGCCGGACCCGAACTGGAAGCAAAGCGGGAACTCATCCACAAAGAAATCCAGAAGCTGGTGGATATATTCGGCATCGAGTACGGGATGATCCACCCCGAATGGTTCGTTACTGAAGATGGCAACCTCAATTTTGGCGAAGTAGCCTGCCGGATTCCAGGAGGCCACATCCTGGAACTAGCCTCAAAGGCTTATGAATTTGACGCCCTGCTGGCCTTTGTCGTCAGCCATGATCCCAGCCTGAGTGATGAAGCGCTTGACAAATTTTTCCCGCCCAAGGGCTACAAGCCCAAAAAATACTATGGCAATGTGATGGTGTTCCCTAAGAGTGGGCATATCACCCGCCTGGAAATACCGGAAGAACTGACGGAAGAACCTTACTACCTCGATAATAACCTGTTTCAGCCCCTCGGGCCGCAGAAAATCAGTGGCCGGGAAGGTTTCGGCAACCACTTTGGGACCGTTAATTTTGCAGGCGATAAGGCCGGCAGAATGAGGGAACTCCTGACGCACTACGAGGACGTTCCGTTTTATGTGTAAAGCAACGGTGACACAATAGAATCTGAATAGCGCCTTCCTATATTAGGGTATCCGTCTAAGGTTGGACAGAGATTGCCTGGGTTGTATACGCCTGCCCCGAACCCGATTCGGGGATGTACGGGCCCAACGGTGGGCCTGGAGTGTGTACGATGTACAAAGCTCCAAAAGATCGGCATCAAATGGGGAAGTTATTCTTCGCCGGGCCCTTAGAATGGTAGCTACATAAATAATATTAGGGCGCTGCTTTTTAAAAAAACCTATTCCCCGGAGCCGGTGAAAGTATCGGTTCATTCGGGAAAGCACCAGTACATGGAATTAACCATCAGTGAATTAGAAAGTCGGTTTCTTGAAAGTTTAACCTCGTTCAAGGTAGCGCCTTCCTTCAGTAAGAAGGATAAAAAGAGCCTCCTGCTCAGCCAGGCGGATATGCTTTGCCGTACGGCTGAAGGTATTACCTTTCTTTACGAATCTGTTTGTGAGGCCGATGAAGCGGGCCTGTTTGAGGATTCTGTCTGGAGGGAGCCACAGCACCTGGTTCCCTTTCTGGTTGGAGGAACGCTCTTGGCGGGTTACCCCATTAGTACGATGGAAGTATTGAGCGAGTTGCGCTTGCTGGCCATCGCTGAAAATCGAATCAAAAACCCCGCTTTTTCCGCAGGACAAGCCCGAGCTTTTTTGGAAGATGTACTGGTCGCCAATTTTGTGTTGGCCTATGAAGATTTTTCTGAAAGAGCCTGGGAGGAGTATGCCGAAGGGGAGCTGGAAAAGATCCGGCTGCTATTTGGCCTGATACACCAGCATGTACCATTGGAAAGCCTGAAGCCCAAGGTCGCGGATGCTATAGAAGTTCTGTCCGCGCATCGGCCGATCGTAGTCACCAAGATAAAGCGCATGCTGGCAGTGATCTATAAGCAAGTTCAGTTGGATGAATCCCATCCTGAAGATCAGCGGCTTTTAAAGTATGTCAATGTATTGTATCGGCCAACATCGAAGGCTCATGAGCAAGGGGCGCCCGAAAAATATCGCCAGTGGCTGGCGCAGTCCGATAAGGCAAAATTGAAAGCAGAAAGTAAGCAGATCGGGGCGCAGATGGCCGCCACCGGGTTGGTGTCAGATTATCAGTTGACGCTTCTTCAATTTATCATAGGCCATTACCCGGAGCTGACGCCCTTCATTTTGTATCTCGATGCCCATGGGATCGCCGAGTATGAACGGCATGAGGCTTTTGTAGCAATGCTCATTCAGGAATTCATCGTTCGGGGAAATAAACAAGCCGTTTATGGCCTGGCTCGGGTATTGCAGCGCAACCTCCTGTCCAGGAAAGTCACCTGGCATGCTTTTAACCGCCTTATTCGGGTAGAGATACATCCGGAAGTGGGGGCGAATTTACTCAAGGGCAATCTCCTGGACCATGAGGCTACTCCTGCTCAATTGCTGATTGGCGGCGCCCTGTGCGCACTGGGCCAGCCGCTGGGCGTACGGCAGGGCAACAACCCTACTTGCCAGTCGGCAAGAGGTATTAGTATGTGGAGCAGGCATGCTCCGGGTAAGTTGATCAACCTTCTGATCGACGCGGCAATGACGAATAATGTGGTTTTCCGGTATGAGGGCGAACTGATTGAGGCGGCTGCTGTGAAAGAAGGCCTAACCCGACAGTTCGACTATTCGCTGGACCCCGTTTCCATTGTATTGGTCCCGCATCTCGATAAGATCTATAATGAAATGATGAAGCGAGCTGCAGTTAAGCATCTGGGCGTTGACCCCCATGTTTCGGTAAACCCTGCTTTTTACGGGCACTGGATACAGACAGGCTTTATCTCCGTTTACAACCCGATAACCGGTTATATAGAAAATTTCGAAAACTTCGTGCGGATTTTTTACGCTTCCTTTCATCCGGAATACAACGGGGGGTATCACCTGATCTATCCCGTTCCCCTGGGAATTTTCATTACAGACGCCAAGGCTAATATGCTCGGCTACCATGCCATTTCCCTCTTGCGCATCGAGCAATCCCCAGAGGGAGTCTGGCGGGCTTATTTTTTTAATCCCAACAGTGAAGGGCGGCAAAATTGGGGGCAAGGCATACAACCGTCTGTTTCCGGAGATGGCGAACTCCACGGAGAGTCTTCTCTTCCTGTTCATCAGTTTGTAGCCCGCGTTTACGCTTTTCACTACAACAATCTGCAACTGGAAGGAAAACAGGAAAGTGTGCCGAAAGAGCCGGTAACAAAAGTGGAAAAACTGGCCCGGGAAAGTTGGGGGCGCAAGTATTTATGGAGTATTTGATTAATCAAAATAATGAGGTTTGAGCAGGTGTGAGATAGGTAGGGTAAGGGGTACGAAGGGATGCCCAACCTCATATAAAAAAGTAAAAATCAATGACGCAATCACATCATTCCCATTACGACGTCTTTGTGAGAAACGTAAGGCACTCGTCGCGCATAGAGCTTAGCCAGACTGCTTTAGCCAAAAACATCAATTTCCTGAAGAAAAAACTGGGAAACCATCCGCGCTATTCGGCGGTGGTCAAGGCCAATGCGTATGGCCACGGTATTCCACAAATGGTGAAAATGCTGGAAAAATGCGGGGTGAATCATTTCTCGGCAGCCTCTGCTTACGAAGCCGAAGAAGTGCTCGAACACTGCGCCGATTCCTCTGAGATCATGATCATGGGGATCCTCTATGACCAGGATATTGAGTGGGTGATCCAGAACGATATAGAGTTCTATGTTTTTAGCTATGACCGCCTGCAATTGGTGCTGGAAAAAGCCAGGAAATTAAAAAAGAAGGCCAAAGTACACCTGGAAGTAGAAACGGGAACCAACCGTACCGGCATGACGGAACCCTACTTCAAAAAATCACTTACGCTTCTCAAGCGTAATGAGGAGCACTTTCTCTTCCAGGGAGTATGCACCCACCTGGGAGGAGCAGAGTCACCCAGTAACCAGTTTCGGATCGACCAGCAATTGGTACGCTATAAGAAGTATCTGGCCGAATTGACCAAGCGAAAGATTATGCCGAAGTACCGGCATATCGCTTGTTCCGCTGCCGTCCTGGCAATGCCGGAAACGCATTATGACCTCGTGAGGATTGGCGTTGCTACCTATGGCTTCTGGCCGAGCCCCGACATTTACTACCAACACATCAGGGAAGTCGGCAAGGATAAAGATGCCCCCATGAACCGCATCATCTCCTGGAAAACGGATGTAATGGATATCAAAAATGTACCACAAGGCGAGTTTATCGGATATGGCACCGCTTTCCAGGCTAGCCGTGAGATGCGCGTGGCGGTTATTCCGGTTGGGTACAGCAATGGCTATCCCCGGGGCCAATCCAATAATGGGCATGTGCTCATCCAAGGACGCAAAGCGCCCATTACCGGCCTGATCAATATGAACCTCTTTATGGTGGATATCACAGATATTCCCGGTGTCGAGATCGGTGATGAGGTGGTCTTGCTGGGTAAACAGCATAACAACACCATTCGTGTGAGCTCCTTTACCAACTACACGCAATTGATCAATAATGAAATGTTGAGCCGGCTGCCAATGGCTATCCCTCGCCAAATAGTGAAGTAATTCGGCAGAAAGGTGTTTAAATTATTCAAAAAATGAAGAAAAAGCCACTTATTTTGATAAAATATGGCGGAAATGCCATGTTGAGTGAACGTCTTAAGCAATCAGTCGTTCAAGATATTTGGAAGCTCCGTTCAAAGGGCTATCGCGTCGTACTTGTTCATGGCGGTGGCCCCTTCATTAAAAAGATGCTGGAACTGGTAGAGATAGAGTCTGAATTCATTGAAGGACACCGCAAAACTTCAGCTGAAGCGCTCAAATATATTGAGATGGCGCTGAAAGGAGAAGTGAATGGCAGCCTCGTGAATCTCCTGAATAAAGCAGGACTCAAAGCGGTCGGCCTGTCCGGAAAGGACGGGCGCATGGTGCTGGCCAGAAAAAGATATCACATGAGCGTGCAGAACGGCAAAGAAATACAGTATGACCTTGGACAGGTAGGCGACGTCGAACAGGTGGATACAATCCTGATAGACACGCTGCTGGATAAAGATTACCTGCCGGTTGTCACCTGTATCGCTTCCGACGAAGCCGGCAATGATTACAATATCAATGCCGATATGTTTGCCGGTAGCCTTGCCGGCGCCCTGAGGGCGAGTCACTACCTGGTCCTTACCGATGTGGACGGCTTGCTGCGAGACATCACAGACCCTTCTTCAATCATTCGAAAGCTGCGCCTTGAAGAATTGAAACCTTTGTTTGGCTCTGTTATCAAAGGAGGCATGATACCCAAGATGGAATCTTGCGAGCTGGCACTCCGGCAAGGTGCGCGGTCGGCATGCATCATCAACGGCACCAAACCGGAAAGTATTTTTGAAGCGGTAAATCCAGAAAAAATAATCGGAACCGAAATATGCTTATAAAAGAAAAAACGACAAACGAGGCCCTGCACGAGGTCGATCAACAGTACTATCTTCCTACTTTCAAACGCTTTCCCCTGGCATTTCGAAGAGGCGAAGGCGCCCGTCTTTGGGATGTGGAAGGTAGAGAATACATTGACGCTCTGGCGGGGATCGCGGTTTGCAATCTGGGGCATTGCCACCCCAAGGTGGTGAAAGCCATTCAGGAGCAGGCGCAGCAATTGATGCACATTTCCAACTTTTTCGTCAGTGAGCCCCAGGTGATGTTGTCTAAAAAACTGGTGGAGCTTTCCGGCCTCAGCCGGGTATTTTTTTCCAATAGCGGTGCGGAGTCCGTCGAAGGAGCGATTAAGATCGCCCGTAAGTATGCCTTCAGTAACGGCCGCGGCGGAGGTATTATCTCCATGAACAACTCATTTCACGGCCGTACGCTGGCCACGATCGCTACAGGTAAAGAGCGGATGCAGCGCGGTTTTGGCCCTATGCCTTCCGGCTTTCACCGGGTGCCTTTCAACAATATCGAGGCGGTGCGGGAAGCCGTCAATGAAGATATTGCGGCGATCATCCTGGAGCCCGTTCAGGGAGAAGGAGGAATCAACGTGGCTAAACCCTGTTATTTGCGCGCTTTGCGAGAACTGTGCGACCAGGAAAATATCGCACTCATTTTCGATGAGATACAATCTGGCGTGGCGCGTACCGGTGAGTATTTTGCTAAAGACCACTACGAAGTGCAACCTGATATTATGACCCTGGCCAAAGGATTGGGCAACGGCCTGCCCGTAGGCGCTATTCTCAGCAATGAAAAGGTGAGTAGCACTATAGAATTTGGTGATCATGGTACCACTTTTGGCGGTAATCCTATGGCTTGTGCGGCAGGCCTGGCTACTATTCAGGCTATACAGGAGGAAGATATCCTGCGCAAAACCACCCGAAAGGGCTTTTGGCTGAAGGAAATGCTGGAAGAAAAGATCGGCTACCATTCGGGCCTGAAACAGATCCGGGGGTTGGGGTTGATGATCGGCGTGGAATTCGATTTTGAAACAAAACCGCTGGTCCTGAAAATGATGGAACACGGTGTGCTGGCCAACGCCACTGCCGGCAATGTGCTGCGCCTGGTGCCCCCGCTGGTGATCAGCTTCGAAGAATTGGAACGCCTGGTAGATGTAATCGCCCTTTCGTTAAAGGAAATTAATTGAGTAAAAAGATTTTCCAGATTTCTAAAACCTGGAAAATCTGAAAAGACTATTCATGATCAAAGTAGGAATTGTCGGCGCTACCGGATACACCGGATCGGAACTGGTGCGCCTTTTGTATAACCACCCGGAGGTGGATATCCGGATCATTACCTCTGAAAGCCGGAAGGGAGAGCTGTTTTCAGATGTCCATCCCCATTTTCAAGGGCTCGCCGACCACGAACTCCAGCCCGCTCACAAAATACTGGAAGAGGATCTGGATGCTGTTTTTCTGGCCCTCCCTCATGGGGTTTCCATGAGTTTTGTTGAAAAATACACGGGTGCAGATTTTCGTGTGATCGACCTGTCAGGAGATTTTCGCCTTTCTGCTCCAGATGTATACGAATCCTGGTACGCTAAGGCCCATACGTTTCCCAAAGGTTTTGAACAGGCTGTTTATGGCCTTCCGGAGCTTCACCGGGAGGAGATCCGCCGGTCCCGGCTGGTTGCCAATCCCGGTTGTTATCCCACTAGTGCCATTCTGGGCCTGGCGCCTCTGGTAAGAGCCAATATGATTATTCCGGGGCAGATCGTCGTGGACTCCAAATCGGGTGTAACCGGTGCGGGTGTTAAGGCAAAGCCAACCACTCATTATTCCAATGTCAGTGATAATTTTAAAGCCTATAGCCTGAAGCACCATCGGCATACCATTGAGATCGAAGAGCAATTATCCGAACTTTCTTCCAATGAAGCCTTACAGGTACAGTTTACCCCTCACCTTTTACCGGTCGACCGGGGTATCCTGTCGACCATTTATACTCAACCAAGGGAAGGGGTGACGGAAAACCAACTCAAGGCTTTATACGCAGCATTTTACAAAGAGCACCCCTTTGTACGGCTTCGTAAAAACCCTCCTGCCCTCAAAGATGTCCGGGGGTCCAACTTCTGTGACCTTTTCGTTACTTACGATGAACGGACCAACCGGATCATTACGGTATCGGTGATAGACAACCTGGTCAAAGGGGCTGCCGGCCAGGCTATGCAGAATATGAACCTGATGTTTGGACTGGAAGAAACAACCGGCTTTACTGCGGTGCCGCTGAATCCTTAGTAGTGATTAAGAGTTCCACAGAAAAAAACAGTAATAAAAATGATAAAGAATTTAACCAATGTCCGGGGTATTCAATGTTGGGGTGCTCATATTGGCATTAAATCTATGCGAAGAGACCTGGCAATTATTTACTCGGAAGTGCCGGCCAGCGCTGCTTGTACTTTCACCCAGAATAAGGTTGTTGCGGAGCCGGTCAAAATATCCCAAGAGCACATGAAAGGCGGCAAGGCTCAGGCTATTGTCTGCAACGCCGGCAACGCCAACGCCTGCACCGGCGAACAGGGCCGCAAAGGCGCTGAGGCTATGGTAGACGCGATGGCCGGATCGCTCGGCATCGAAAAAGAATTGGTGTTGGTGGCCTCCACCGGCCTGATCGGCGAGCCCTTTCCTACCGAAGATGTGGTGAAAGGCATCAAAGAAAATGTAGGCAAATTGTCCAATGATTCCAAGGCCGGCTCTTTTGCCGCCAATGCTATACTGACCACCGATACATTCGCCAAAGAAGGCTTTCTGGAATTTAAGCTGGGAGATACCACCATCAATATTGCCGGCATTGCCAAGGGATCTGGGATGATCCATCCCAATATGGCAACCATGCTGAGTTTTCTGGTGAGTGATATCGCCATCGAGCCGAAGCTGTTGCAAAAAGCGGTTCGGAAGAGCGTCAACCGTTCCTTCAATATGATCACAGTAGACGGGGATACGTCCACCAACGATATGGTCGCGGTACTGTGCAACGGCTTGGCGGGCAATGAACCAATCGAGTCGGAAAAAGACGAGCGCTTTATCTTATTCCAGGAAAAGCTGGAAGAAATGATGATCCACCTGGCCAAGCTGATCGTATCTGACGGGGAAGGTTCTTCAAAATTTATCGAATACCAGGTAACTGGCGCGCCCGATGAAAGTACGGCCCGGCAACTAGTGCGGGCCATTTCCGATTCCTCTCTGGTCAAAACCGCTATGTTCGGCCGCGACCCTAATTGGGGGCGCATCATCTGTGCGGGCGGCAACGCCGGCGTCCCCTTTGACTACACCACAGTTGACCTTTCGCTAGGGGATGAAAATAAGCTGGTGCAGGTCCTGGATAAAGGCCAACCGGTAGCATTCGACCGCAATCAGGTCAAGCGCCTGCTACGGGAATCCCACCTACGGATTCTCTTGGATATGAACAGCGGCGATGGCGAGAGCACCGGCTGGGGTACGGATCTGACGACGGATTATGTGATGTTTAATTCGGTGTATACGACCTAATAGACGGGAAGATGTTGTCAGTTGTTAGTTGTTTATTTACTTCAAGAAAAGCTAACAACTGACAACGTGAAAATGTCCCTATGCTACTTCTTTCCACTTCTTTTTCAGCGCGAAGAGCTCGTCTCTAAACTGAGCGGCGGAGATGAAATCCAGTTCTTTTGCCGCCTTTTTCATTTTTTCCTCTGTTTCTTTTATCATTCTTTCAATCTGATCGCGGTTGAGGTAGGCCATCAGCGGGTCGGCGGCCAGGCTGGGCTCGTCGGGCTCGATGTAGGCGCGCTCTTTGGTTCCCCGGACATCGAGGATGGATTGTTTGTTGAGGATATCTTCCCGGCTGCTGCGCACCGTTTGGGGCACGATTCCATGCTCCTCGTTGTAAGCCATCTGTACGGAGCGGCGGCGGTTGGTTTCGTCAATGGTGCTTTGCATGGCGCCGGTGACCTTATCAGCGTAAAAGATCACCAGTCCGTTGGAGTTGCGAGCGGCGCGGCCTGCGGTTTGTGTCAGGGACCGGTTATTGCGCAGGAAGCCTTCTTTATCCGCATCGAGGATGGCTACCAGGGATACCTCCGGAAGGTCGAGGCCTTCCCGCAGCAGGTTGACGCCTACCAGCACATCGAACTCGCCCAGGCGCAGGTCTCGTAGGATTTCCACCCGTTCCAGGGTGTCGACCTCAGAGTGGATGTAGCGCACCTTGATGTTGAGCCGTTGCAGGTATTTGGTCAACTCCTCTGCCATGCGTTTGGTAAGAGTCGTGATCAAAGTGCGTTCGTTGCGTTCTATTCGCATTTTGATCTCTTCCATCAAGTCGTCGATCTGGTTGAGGCTGGGCCGTACTTCAATCGGGGGGTCAAGCAGTCCGGTGGGGCGGATGAGCTGTTCGACAATGACGCCACCAGTCTGTTCCAGTTCATAATCACTGGGAGTTGCGCTCACAAAGACGACCTGATTGACGAGGCTTTCGAACTCGGTGAAGTTGAGCGGCCGGTTATCCATAGCGGAAGGCAGGCGAAAACCAAAATTGACCAGGCTGAGTTTGCGCGCCCGGTCGCCGCCGTACATGCCCCGCACCTGAGGAATGGTCACATGGCTCTCATCAATGATCATCAGGTAATCGTCCGGGAAATAGTCCAGCAGGCAGAAGGGGCGGGTGCCGGGTTTGCGGCCATCGAAAAAGCGGGAGTAATTTTCCACTCCGGTGCAATAGCCAAGCTCTTTCATCATTTCCAGGTCGAAAGCAGTACGCTCGCGGATGCGTTTGGCTTCCAGGAGGCGGCGTTCCCGCTCGAAGTATTTTTCCTGCTCATACAACTCATCCTCAATATCGCGGATGATCTGGTGGATGCGGTCTTTGGGGGCAACGTAAAGGTTCGCTGGAAAGATAGCCGCTACTTCCATACCTTCAATCCGTTTGCCGCTTTCTATTTCGATGCGCTCGATGCTTTCTATCTCATCGCCGAAGAAGGTCACCCGGTAGCCATAGTCTACATAGGGGAGGTTGATGTCCACCGTGTCCCCGCGTACGCGGAAAGTGGCCCGGCGGAAGTCCGTCTCCGTTCGGGAATAGAGGCTTTCGACCAGATTATACAGGAAGCTGTTGCGCGAAAGCTGTTCTCCTTTTTTGATCCGGATGATGCTGCTTTTGTAATCCTCCGGGTTACCCATACCATAAATGCAGGATACAGAGGCGACAATAATAATATCCTGCCGGCCGGAGAGCAGTGAAGAAGTGGCCCGCAGGCGCAACTTATCCACTTCTTCATTGATAGAGAGGTCTTTTTCTATAAAAGTATCGGTTACGGAAATATAAGCTTCCGGCTGGTAGTAGTCGTAATAAGACACAAAGTATTCAACGGCATTATCGGGGAAGAAATCCTTGAATTCGCCGTACAGCTGGGCGGTCAGTGTTTTGTTATGGGTTAGGATCAGCGTGGGCCGGTTGAGCTCGGCGATAACGTTGGCCATGGTAAAGGTCTTGCCGGAACCGGTGACGCCAAGCAGTACCTGGGCTTTATCACCGGCCTGGACACCTTGTACCAGTTGTTCAATGGCCATTGGCTGATCACCGGTTGGTGTAAAGGGAGATTGAAGTTTAAAAGACATAAAGGATTCTCCTGGTTTGTGCGGTTTGAAATTAGCGGAAATGCGCTTAAAGGAAACATCGGGAGAGGAGGGGAGGTTGAGGAAAAAGGTTGGAAAAACGGTTCGGGGCCTTCAAATCAGGAAGGCCCCGAACAATCTTTAAGCCGTCACAGCCGCCAGGTTTTTCTCCTTCTCTTTTTGAACGTAGTACATATCGACCAGCCCTTTGTTTTTGGCCTGTACCTTGCCTCGGTATTCGCAGTCAAACTGGTATTTGACCAACCCGTAGGTAGTATTGGAGATGTTGACGCGGCCTTCCTCGCCATTGGCCTCCATTCTGGAAGCGATATTGACCGTATCGCCCCATATATCGTAGGCAAATTTATTGACGCCTACTACTCCGGCGACGACAGAGCCGGTGTGCAGGCCAATTCGCGCTTCGAAGTAGGGCTTTCCAATGCGCATCTTTTCCTGTTTCTGTTCTTCGAGGAACTGTTGCATTTCCAGGGCGGCACGGATGATATTGTAAGGCATTCCTTTACGGCCGATGAGGCCGGAGGCGCACATGTAGGCATCGCCGATCGTTTTGATCTTTTCGATATCGTCGTACTGAGTGAGGATAAAGTCAAAGGCTTTGAAGCACTTGTCCAATTCTTCCACCAGTTCTTCCGGCGAAAGTTTTTCGGAAATACTAGTGAAATTTTTGAAGTCGCTGAACAAGACCGTCACCTGGTCATATTTGCGAGCTTTGGCTTTTCCGAATTCTTTGAGCTCCTCGGCAATAGGCTTAGGCAGGATGTTCAGTAGCAGTTCATCAGACCGTTGCCGCTCCATCTCAATGATCTTATTCTTATCCTTGAGGCGGCTTCGGGACCTCCGGGCGATGAGAAAAAGAACCAGGAGCAAGAGCGCCAGCAAGGTGCCGAAGGTGGCCAGTATGAGCAGTTGGTTTTGGCGGGCGGCGGCCTGCTCGGCAATGCGGCGGCTTTGCTCGGCTTCCAGGGAAGCTGTGGCCAGCTCCGCTTCTTTGGCCTTCAGGACAGCCTCTTGTTCCAGGCGTTCCCGCGTAAGCGATTTCACCTCGAGCTCCTTGGTTCTGGCTACGGAATCAGCCCGTTCTTTGGCTACTGAGATGGTCGCTAAACGCTCTTCTTTTTCCGTGATCTTTTCTTCCACGATGGCTTTGTCCCGGACCAGTTCCTGCTGCCGTTGCTGAAGCCGGGACTTGTCGGTCACCAGGTCCTCCCGTTCGTTTGTAAGATTGCTAATCTCCTGTTCCAGTCTTTTCTTTTCCTGAAGCAGGGCGGCGCGCTGTCGCTCGTACTTTTCTTCCAGGTCGCTGATGCTGGTGCCGTTCTGACTAAAATATTTGAACGCTTCCTCGACAATTTGGTAGGCTTCGCGGTAATCCCTGTCATCTTTTTCTATCTTGCTGCGGCTTTCTACGCTTTTGATGATCAGGTCGGAGTCGCCAGCTTTTTTTGCGGCGGCGAGGGCGGTATCGAACCAGGTTTTGGCGTTGCGGTCGTTGCGGTCGCGCACATAGGCTTTGCCAACGAGAAAGGCGGAGCGTGCCATCATGCCCTCATTGCTCAGGTCACGGGCGAAGTTGAAAGCTTGTTTGCCGTACTCGATCGATTTTTCTGAACTGGACCGAAGGTAAGCTTCGCCCAGTTGATAATTCAGAGATAACTTATCCTTGCTGCTGCCAGCCTCTCTGAGTTGCTTTTCCAACTCTTCAATAGATTGAGCTTGTGCAACGGTAAATGTACCGAGGCAAAACAGAAGCAGGGTGAATAATCGTTTCATATACTTAGGTTTGCATTTGGGCCTCCCGGTAACCAAAACGGCATAACGGCCCAATTTGTTACGCGGCGGCCCATTCTGCTAGTTGTGGAATCTTTTACAAAGGCTGGCCGGGTTTGGCAAAAATACAAACAGAAATAAGTTTAATCCGTAAAATATCAAGTGTAAAAATAAAAAACAGGCTGGCTTATCCGGCTGTTGGCCTGTATTAACCCGGCTGATGAAAATCATTGGGCGCGGTTGATATTCATCAGTTGCCGAAAAGGCCCATTTGTTGATATTGTCTTTGCAATGATACGTGGCGCCGCTAGCTATGTGATAACGCCATAGCCATCATAGTATTCTCTAACCTTTAAAAATAGAAAAATGAACGTCCTAGCTCCTGTCAAAACGCTGATGACCACAAACCTGATCACGGTTAACCCCGGGGATAAGCTGATTGAACTCAAAGAGATTTTTGAAAAAAACAAGATTCACCACATACCGGTGGTGAGTTACAAAAAGATCGTTGGCATAGTCAGCAAAACAGACTTTATCTATTTTATGCGTGGATTCAGCCGTAATGAAGAAGACCAATTTGTGAATGAAGCGCGCCTGCGTGCGTACAAAGCGGAAGACATTATGACCAAAGGGCTGGCCAAACTTACGCCGGAACAGCGGATCAATGTAGCGCTCGAGATCTTTTTGGAAAACCGTTTTCATGCTATCCCCGTTGTGGAAGAGCAAAACGGCGAACTGATCGGTATCATTACCACTTTTGATATTATCAAGGCCCTGGCCAGTGAGGAAATTACGGCTAAACAAATACTGGACAGCAAAAAAGCTTGAATGGATACATGCATTTGCATTTGAAAATATTAGGTATTGGGTGCCGGAAGAGCAGGGCCATGAAAGCCAATGTGAAGCAAGCACTGGCCCGCCTTCCTGAACTGGAAGTCGAGTTGGATGAAGTAACCAGTGTTCATGATATCCTGGAATACGAGATCACAGCGGCCCCTGCTCTTCTCATAAACGGCCGCCCCGCCTTTGAAGGTGAAATACCTGATGTTGAAGAATTAGTCCGTATTTTAAAGCCATATATGCATAAGCGTAACCCCATGAAAAAGATACTCGTTCCTACTGATTTTTCAGATGTTGCTGCCAATGCCTACCACTTTGCCCAAACGTTGGCGGGTGAAGAGCCCATTGAAGTGAAGGTAATGCATGCTTACCATCCTTCCTTCGATTATTCCAATCCTTACCTGGACATGCCGGCAGCCGAGTTCGAGGCCGTCAAGCGCGAATTGATGAAAAATTTCATCGCTGAACATACCCAGGCCACGGATGAGAGGGTAACGGTGGTAACCGTGGCTAAACCAATAACGGAACTACGCATAGGCTTTGCCAGCGAGGAGGTCGTCCGGCAATCCAAAGAAATGGACCTTATCGTGATGGGAACGACCGGCCAGGGCAACCTCGTAGAAAGAGTGTTTGGAAGCGTTTCGACCTACGTTGCCCGCCATGCTCTTTGCCCGGTTTTGCTCATTCCAGGGGATTGCCAGTGCAAAGGGTTTAAAGAGATCGTATTTGCCAGTAATTATAACGCAGCCGATGAAGCAATGCTTCAGCAGTTGATAGAGATGGCGGGGATAGGGCCTGCCAATATCCACTTTGTTCACGTTGAGGCAGAGGCAGGAAAGCCCTATTCCGTGGCCAAAGTTGAGTTTGAACAGGCTGTTCGGGAAAATATGCCGGATATTGGCTTTAACGCGGTGCAGATTAAATGTTCCGATGTGGAAGAAGGCGTCGTAAAGTATGCAGAAGATATCGGTGCTGATCTCATTGCAATGGGTACCTTACACCGGAGCTTCCTGGAGAACCTCTTTCATCGGAGTATCACCAAGCAGATGGCTTTCCATACGACAGTGCCCTTGCTGATATTGCATTATGACCAGTAAACCGGACAGATAAGGGGGCATAAGAGGCTGGTAAATAGCTGGACTCTCCCTCCTTACCTCATTCCATTGATCGAATTTTGAACCTACTCCTAACTTTCCCTTATCAGTAGCATCGGCAAGGGTGTTTTCCATGCCAAATGCCGGGGAAGCCTTCCACGGAACAGGTTGTTGAGAAAAGCTTGTTTGGGAAGGTACATGGCCAGCATTTCAGATGGATACCTCTCCAGGAAATAATCGACCCCATCGACGATGGTGCGTTCCCGAACCATAGTAACCTTGTGCCCCGCCTTTTTCACTTGTTCTTCTTTAAACATATCCTGTTCTTCGGGCAAAAGATTTATATAAAAAGGGTGGAGTTCGGCTTCTAAAGCTGTAGCGATCGATTGCACAGCGGGAAGGACCGGTTTTTTCTGTTGCTGAAGGTCTACGGCAAGAGCGATCCGGCTGACGGTTTTATAAGCGGCTCCTTCCGGCACAATGATAAGAGGGCAGGGGGTTTGTCCTATGAGTTGGGTCGTGACACTGCCGAAAAGGTGGTCTCGGAGGCTATGCTTGGCGCGTGTGCCGACAACGATTGCGTCGGCTTGAATTTTAAGGGCGGCCGCCGATAGCGCGGGGGCAATACGCCCGGTAACTACGAGTAGTTGTTCGGGTTTTACCTCCGTGAGCGGCTCTTCATCCCGATCAGGATAGTTGGCAGTGAATTGTTGCAGGCGTTCCCGGTATCCTTCGTTCTCTTTGTGTATCATTTCCTGACGCATCTTTTCCGATACGGTGATTTCGGCATAAGTGGCCGTATTGACAAATACGGCGGAGAGCGATCCGCCGAGTTGCAGGCTCAGCCATTCAGCATATTCGTATGCATAACGGGACGCATTGGAAAAATCAACGGCGACTAATAATTTTTTCATTGTATTGCTTCTGATAAGGTGTTGGCCAATTCCAATATAAGAAAAAGAGCCACGTTAAGCAATGAGTGAACTCAGCCTTTAGGGTTCATTGTGAAAAAATAAATAATTTCTCTTTTTTGCGAAAGAACTCTTTTTTTCATGCTTAATTAGCAAACTATGCCAACTTCCGAAAAGGCTTACCAGGATATCGTAAAACACATTGAAGAGAACCGGCTGGAAGCTGCCCTTGCCGCTTTATTGTCTTTTGCCGGGCAGGATAGTCCCGATAAAATGGACGCAGTACGCATGCGGCGCTCAGACTGGAAAACGCTGGAGGAAGAAGCACTTATGATGGGAAATACCAGCGGCATTCGCGAGCGGCGTAGTGCCCTCAAGCTGCAGCTCTTTCGACTGGCGGATGCCATTCTAAAGGATGCAGTAACCAACGCAAACCTTCCCTCTTCCGTTGGGCCTGCCTACTCAACGCTTCGGGGGGAAGATAGCGCAAAGCCCCAAAAGGGGAATATACATAACCGCACCTACGATACTGCCGGATTGCGAGCTGTTTTCCGGCAAGGTAACACCCATACCCTCATCCAACAGGTCATTAGTATGACAGATGAAGACCGGGATCTTTACGATCAGGCGCTGCTACTGGAGCAACGCTGGAAGGAGGTGAGTGAGGATGAAAAAAACAATACCGCCAGCGCGGAGAGCATCACCACCCGCAGGAACAAACTGAACCAGGATATTCTGAGGTTGATCCGCGAGATGGAGGGGTAGGAGGGGAATTCTGTATTGGGTGGTTCGCCTGTATCCCCGGGAGCCCTGTCGAAGTGCTCATACCGTAGGGCAGGCTTATCCGGAGCATGGCCGGATAGTATGGAACGAGCTATTTATATTGAGTACACATTTTCATTTTGGGTAGATTTTTTTGCTGGCTATGCTTATCTTGAAGTAAAATAAACGGGTTTGCCTTGGGGGGCGGCAAACCTGAAAACGAGAACCAATGAAACCACTTCTCCACAACCTACTGGCCATTGCAGCCTTTACTTTCATTTCTTCTGCCGGCCTGAGTCAGGCCAATTACACTTACCAACTCGACCTGAATAAGGTGGATAAAGAGCTATTGGTCGTCAAGCTGATTACTCCGGGTATCAGCCAGGACGAGATAGATTTTACTTTCCCGCTGGCGGTGCCGGGTTACCACGATACAAGCCTGCAATTTGGGCAGATGGTGGCAGAGTTGGCCGCCTATGATAAATGGGATATGCCGCTGCCAGCCGAGCGGGTAAAACCTCACCAGTGGCATATTCGGAAAGCTCAGAGCCTGCATCGCATCGAATACAAGGTTCGGAATATGTGGAAATACCGCCTGCAAAACGCCAAATATCTGCCGGTGGACAATTTCTTCATTCCCGGCCGGGCATTTTTCCTGAATCCTGGTGGGCTGTTTGGTTATGTAGAAGGAATGGAAAACCTGCCATTTTATATCTACATCGTTCGCCCGAAAAAGCTTTTCGCCTGTAGCGGGATCAAAGGGATGCCGGCGGAAGGAACCCGGGACGCCTTCTCTTTCCCCTCTTACCAGGAACTGGCAAACCATCCCATCCTTTATTCCGAGCAACGGCCGGCAAGCTTCCAGGCCGCGAATACAACCATAGAAATTGGCGTCTTTTCCGAGAACGAAATTGTTCGCCCGGAACGGATACAGAAAGTATATCAACCCCTTCTGTCTAAACTGGCAGAATACTTTGGAGGAACTTTGCCGGCTGACAAATACGCCTTCCTGTTTTTCTTCTACGGTGGGGATATTTTTACCCAGGCGGCCCTTGAACACAGCAATTCCTCCGCCTGGGTATGGCCGGAACAATGGGACGCCAAGGCCCTCAACGCAGCCAACCTGGAAGAAGGGCTGGAACGAGTGGATATGCACAAGTTCCTGCGCATTTATGCACCCTTGAATATCCATTCGGAAGAAGCAATGCAGTTTGATTTCGACGCGCCCCAAAAATCAGGTTCCCGCCATCAGTGGCTGTACCAGGGCGCCACCGCCTACCTCTTCTACCATGCACAGGTGAACGAAAGTATAATACAGGAAAAAGTCTTCTTCTGGTTTGTCAATGATTTCCTGGCCGGTATGAAGGACTTTCGTGATGATGTCTCCCTCACGGAGGTAAGCCTGCACAGCTACGGCCGCCTTGCCGATCAGTGGGATAACCTGGAAATAAAAGGAGTAATGGTTAACCTGCTACTCGATATTGAGCTACGAGCCTTGTCTGG
>JAGQXQ010000638.1 GCA_020436535.1 Phaeodactylibacter sp. | reverse complement strand
AGCTTGTCGAAGGGACAACAATATACCAGGAACTTCATGAACAAAAGCTTTTACAATTTACACCCGAAGCAGGGCCTGTTTAACCATCATTGTCCAGGCCTTTATACCCTATTGTTCTTACTCTTTCTGGCCCTAAGCGCTGCCTCCTGCAGTAAAGAGCAGCTCCCTTCTCCCGAGCCGGAGGCCGGCATACCTCCCCCCATTCCGGATACGGTCCGGTACCTGGCATTAGGCGATTCTTACACCATTGGCCAATCTGTTACTTATCAAGGGCGTTGGCCGGTTCAGTTGGCGAATCAACTAAGAGCAGTGTTTCCTGACACCGTATACTACATAGAAGAACCGGACATTGTCGCCCGCACCGGATGGACCACCGGCAATCTTCTACAGGCAATTGCTGTTGCAGATACCCTACAGCCGCCTTATGACCTTGTTTCTCTGTTGATTGGGGTAAACAACCAATACCAAAATCGGCCGATCGGCCTATATCGTACCGAATTCAGGGAATTGCTGGAGCAAGCCATCTCATTTGCCGGCGACGATACCGCTCGCGTAATTGTTCTTTCTATCCCGGATTATGCCTTTACTCCATTTGGCCAGAGCAGCTCTGATCCTGGCCGGACCAGTAAACAAATTGATCTCTACAACGCCATTAATCTCGAGATCACCGACAGTTATGGCGTTGCTTATTTTGATATTACACCGATTTCCCGGCAAGGCCTGGCTCAGCCCGAACTCGTTGCGCCTGACGGTTTGCACCCTTCCGGTGCCATGTATGCTGGGTGGGTGGAGGAATTAATCGACTATGTAGTAGGAGTGCTGGAGTGAGAGGAGTGCTATGGACAGCTTTGGCTTTTTAGCCTTATAACCATCCAACTATCCGTTGGCGGGCTCCAGGAAGAAACCATTCGGCCATACCCGATGTATCTGCCTGGCTTCCCATTTAAATCGTACATTTTCTTCTCACCCTAGCTCCCGGGGCAGCTTTTACATCTTTTCCCCTTTTTAAACTTCTTGCAGCACTTCTTTTTTTTCTTGGCCTCAACGATTGGCAAGGGAAAGGGTAGGCGTAACGCGCTGGGGTCGGTGTCAATCCTGTTTTTTCTGGCTTGCATATTCTGCTATACTTACAGGCGCTGTCAATCGAGACGTCCTTTGTTTTTAATTAATCTAAATAAAAAATATCGACAAATATAGGCACCAATGGGTCAAAAAGTCAATAACAAAAGTCATTGGCTTTGTCATTTTATTGCCAGGAAATAGAGTTGGCGGTCAACCCCATACTTTTCATTGTTTAAGGCATTGATTTACAATATTGCAGGTTTTGTTTTCCTTTAGAGGGTGGAGAAGGTCAGGTTGTTTTTTTTCTCACCTTGTCAAAGGTAAGTCTTTTCAATTTCTAATTTTGGATATACCGAATTTTGAACTACAAATTGATCCCGAAGTAAGATATTATTTTAGATATTCTCTCTTTGTCTGGCAATAATTCTCAGAAAAATGTATGAAGCGATTCTTTGCGAATGAATAATTGAAGAAAAGAAAGAAGAATATATAGTTGCCGCGATTCAATCCATCATTTTCTAAACCAATAGCGATGCGAAATGCAGTGATCCTTTCCGCCGGTGCTTACGCTCCGGAAAGAGTGGTCCCCAATTCCTACTTCAATGGATTGCTGGGGGAAGACGTAGACTCCTGGCTGCGTGAAAATGTTGAGATCTATGAGCGCCGCTGGTGTTCTGAGGGAGAAAGCACAGCCGACTTGGCGGAAAAGGCGGCCCGGCGGGCGCTGGAAGGCGCGGGCCTCCGCCCGCAAGACCTGGACCTGATCATCATCTCCACCGATACGCCGGAATACGTTTCGCCTTCCACCGCTTCGGTGGTGGAGCATCGCCTGGGCGCCGAAAACGCAGGCACGTTTGACATCAATACCGCCTGCGCCGGTTTCGTCACCGCCCTGGATATCGGTTCCAAGTACATTCGTGCCGACGGCCAGTACAACTATGTGATGGTGATCGGCGCATACGCCATGAGTAAGTACCTCAATATGGAGGACAAAAAAACGGTAACCCTCTTTGCCGATGGCGCCGGGGCGGTTATCCTCAAGGCGGAGGAAACGGAAGAGCGGGGTTTTCTCGCCAGTGAGCTGATATCGGAGGGCCGTTATCACGACTGGATGGGCATCTACGCCGGCGGCACCTTTCAGCCGGTTAGCGCCGAGGCCATCTCCCGCAATGAGCACCTTTTGCAATTCGTCAGGAAGTTTCCCAAGGAACTCAACCCGGAAATCTGGACACAGATGGTGGAGGGCTTGTGCCACCGTATTCACGTCACGCCTGATGAAGTAGATCATTTTTTTATCACCCAGATCAACATCAACAGCATCCGGGAAACGATGGGGCGGCTGAGCCAGCCGTATGAAAAGGCCCATACCGTAATGCATTATTATGGCTATACCGGCTCAGCCTGTATTCCTATGGCTTTTAATGATGCCTGGGAAAAAGGCAGGTTAAGTGCCGGGGATTTAGTATTTTTCATCGGCTCCGGTGGTGGACTGGCCTTCGCCAGCGCCGCTTTTCGCCTGTAAGAGTTATTCGCTGCCAATCAGTCAGTAAGTAACGAATAACATTCAGACAACCAAACAACTGATAACCATATCATAATGCGCCAACCACAACAAGATTGGACTGCCAAATGGGCTCTTTACAGCCCGGACAAGATTGCGGTAAAAGAGTATGAGAGTGGCCACACATTCACCTACGGGGAACTGCACCACCTGGGCAACCGCCTGGCCTTTCATTTGAGGGATCACTACGGCATCAAAAAGGGCAGCCGCATTGCTATTCTGGCGGAAAATTGCCTGGAGTACATTG
>JAGQXQ010000637.1:549-2534 GCA_020436535.1 Phaeodactylibacter sp. | reverse complement strand
TGGGCTGAGTATGTTTGGGCGCCCGATTGGGAAGCAAAAACAGACAGTGCTTTATTGTTTAGCCCGGTTCCATCTTTTGAACAGGTTCAGCAGCCGGTACTGATCATCCAGGGAATGTCGGATAGGGTGATCCCGCCCGATAGTTATGAAATCATAGAACAGGCGATGGCCAAGGCCGGTAATCAAGATTACAGCATTGTAAAGATCCCAAACGCCTCCCATTCCATGTACGATGAAGGAGCATCAGATTTTCCTTATTTTACCAAACTGGAATCGAGTTACTTGCCCACTCTCTCGAACTGGATAAAAAGTCAAACACAGTAAAGCACCTTTAACGATGAACAAATACGGACTCTACGGAAAACTGAAAGCCCAGGCCGGTAAGGGCGATGAATTGGCGGCCATTCTGCTTCAGGCCGCCGAACTGGTGCGCACTGCGAAAGGATGCCATATTTATATCATCGGCAAAGACACACAGGATGGGGACGTCATTTGGGTCACCGAAGTGTGGGACAGCAAAGAAGCCCACGACGAATCCCTGAAAGCGGAGGCCGTCCGGCAATTGATCGGCAAGGCCATGCCCTTGCTCGACGGCCTGCCGGAAGGAGGAACAGAGCTGGATGTGTTGGGAGGGCTGGGGATTGAATAGGAACCCCATTAGAAAAAAATCAACAGGAAATACCCAAGGCTATGAGCTCAAAAACAGCGTACCTGAAAAAGCAGAAGTTACGAAACAAGCTCAGAAGCGCTTTCCTCATCGCCATACTGTGGGCAGCCACGGCGGCCTTTCAGGCCACCTATGAATTTGCCATACTAGCTAGTTATAACGTGTCGCCGGGCATGGATACCTATCTCATTCTCTTGCAGTCCAGTGTGCCGGCCGTTTTTATCGGCGGCCTGCTGGCGGGGCTACTGGTCCTGCCCCTGGTCAATTCCTGGCTCAGGACCCACGCCTACGGCGCTGCTTTGCTGATGTCTCTGCTCAGCATTATGGCGCTTTTTTTTCTGACCAGCCTCCTCGGCACCTTCATCTACAATTCCCTGCGGCTGAACGTCAGCATTTTTGACCCGGCTATCCTGCCTTCTGTCGTTGAATACCTCACGGGTGTGGAAAACCTGAAGAACTTTCTCTTCTGGCTATTCGTCGCCACCATCACCATTCTCGCCCTGCAGATCAACGATAAATATGGGCCAGGGGTATTGTGGGCCTTTATCATGGGCCGGTACTTCCATCCCAAAACGGAGGTCCGCGTATTTCTATTTCTCGACATCCGCTCTTCCACCTCTATTGCCGAACAATTGGAGGAAGTCCAGTATTTTGAATTCGTCAAGGATTTTTTTCAGGACGTTACCCCGGCTATCCTGGCCACCAAAGGGGAAATCTACCAGTACGTCGGTGACGAGATCGTAGTGAGCTGGCCCCTGGACAGAGGGATCAAAGACAACAATTGTATCCATGCCTTTTTCGAAGCGCTTATGTCCATAAAGGAAAAGGCGCCGCATTACCAGCAGAAGTACGGTGTCATTCCTTCCTTCAAGGTAGGAATACACTGCGGAACAGTAGTCACCGGTGAGATCGGCGTCATCAAACGCGACATTGCCTACTCCGGCGATGTGCTCAACACCACCGCCCGCATACAATCCAAATGCAACGAGCTGGAGGTAGACATCCTGCTGTCGGAAACCCTGCTGCAACAACTGCCCCTGGCAAGTTCAGAATTCCGGAAACGGTCCATCGGACAAGTGGAGCTGCGCGGCAAAGCCGAACGGGTTCCACTATATACGATAGAGGAGGCTGATTGAAAAAGCCGAATGGAAATGGCAGAGAGGTGGGCTGGAAAAGCAGCCCAACCACCGCATTTTTTCGATTGCTGCATTTCGCGATTTGCTATTTTTCAGTTAACATTGGAAGACAAAAAGCAACAATGAATAAATTCTTCTTCCTCGCCCTTGCGCTCGGCCTCTGGGCCTGTACGGAAGCGCCC
>JAGQXQ010000637.1:0-443 GCA_020436535.1 Phaeodactylibacter sp. | reverse complement strand
GACAGTACGATCTTCACCAAAGGCTATGGCCTGGCGGATCTTGAAACCGGGGAGAAGATCACGCCAAATACCCTTTTCAATACCGGCTCCATCAGCAAGACCTTCACTGCGTACGGCATCCTGAAGCTGCGGGATGAAGGCGCCCTGTCGCTGGAAGACAGCCTCGGCCTGTACTTCCCCGATTTCGACAATGTGGAGATTGCCAGGAAAGTCCGCATCAAACACCTGCTGGCCCATACCTCCGGCCTGCCCGACCTCCGCAAAACAGAGGAAGACAGCCTGTTCTACCTCACCGCCAAAGACCGGGAGAACTGGGAGCCCATCAAAAGGGCCCAGGCGCTGAACTTCGAGCCCGGCGAAAAATTCCAGTACTCCAACCCCGCCTTCAACGGCCTGGCGCTCATCATCGAGCAGGTGTCGGGCAGAAAATGGCAGGACTATGT
>JAGQXQ010000636.1 GCA_020436535.1 Phaeodactylibacter sp. | reverse complement strand
GCGCGCGCCTGCCGAAGGGCTATTTCAAAAGAATGACTCATCCGCTCACCCAACCCTTCGCCCTCCTGGAGGTATTTTTTAAAATCCGGTTCCTGCCACTCGTCGTTCCGGTTGATGGTTTCGGAGTAAAACAACAGCCGCCGGGCATTAACAACAAGAGCCTGCCGGCGCGTATGCTCCAGCAGGGCCTTGTAAATCCGCAGGGCTTCTTCGTCGCCCACGCCCTGGGCCAGGCGGGTCTTGACCTTGCCTTTCTCCGGGTTACGGATGAATAGGATCAGTGCTTTTTCTTCGATGGCGTAGTAGTTTTAATAAGGCGACACCTTTGTCAAAGCTGTGCCAGGGGGGAAGGCGTTACCTCAGCTTAATCCTTCTTATACAATTCCTCCTCCTTCACCACCTGCACCTCGCCGCCCTGTTCCAGTTTCCGCGCGATGGCGGCATACGGCGCCACGACCACTTCATCGCCCTCCTGTATTCCGGAAGTGACCTGAATGTAGGTGTCATCCTGTACTCCGGTCTTGACCTCCGCCATTTGCACCGTATCGCCCCGAACGATGAACACCACCTCGATGAGGTCCTTTTTAATTTCTTCCTCTTCCGCTTCCTTTTCCGCTACCTGCCGGGCCTTGGCCTTCTTCTTGTCCGCATCCTTCTCCCGGGTGGTTACTGCCTGGATTGGGACGGACAGTGCGCCGGTGACTTTCTCTGTCTTGATGTCCACAGAGGCCGACATGCCGGGGCGGAAGGGGTAGGGTTTGCTGGCAGTGATGAGGTCCTGGTAAGACTCCTGTTCGATGTTGATGCGCACTTCGAAGTTGGTGACCTGGTCGCTGGTCAGGGCGGTAGTGGTTCCAGTGCTGGTCGACGAGTTGGCGATCTGGGTGACCTTGCCGCGGAAGATGCGGTCGAGGTAGGCGTCCACTTCGATTTCCACCTCATCCCCGAAGGTGACGCGGGGGATGTCGTTTTCGCTCACCTCCACCCGTACTTCCATGGCGTTGAGGTTGGCGATGCGCATCATTTCGGTGCCGGTCATTTGTATCGTACCGACGACCCGTTCCCCTTCCTCCACATTGAGGCGGGAGACGATGCCGCTCATGGGCGCAAAGATGTCGGTGCGCCGCAGGCTGGTGCGCAGCTCTTTCAGGGTTGCTTCCGAGCTTTGCACCTGGAATTTGGCGGCGCGGGCGCTTTCTTCGGCGGCCTTGATGTTAGCTTCGGCGGCCTTTAGGTTAGCCTCCAAAGCACGCAGGCTGGACAGCGACTGCTGGAAGTCCGCTTCGGAAATGACCCCTTCTTTGTTAAGCTTCGCGTTGCGCTCATGGATCTCCCGGGCGTTGATCAGCTGCGCTTCGATCTGTTGCTTCTGGGCCTTGAACTGCTCGATCTGCGAACGGGCGTTGGCCCCCTGGGCCTTGGCGGTGTTCACTCCGGCGACACCCCGTTCTACCTGCGACTGGTAGGCGTCGGGGTCGATCCGTGCCAGCAGTTGTCCGTTGACCACGGAGTCCCCTTCTTCAACCAGCAGCTCCACGATCTCCCCGGATACGTCAGAACTGATCTTGACTTCCGTTTGGGGGAATACTTTGCCGCTGGCCGACACTTTTTCCGTGATGGTGCGTTTTTCCGCCTTTTCGATGGCGACTTTTTCGCCCTTGGGTTTGCTCTTGTTCCGCCATATCAGGAAAGCCACCAAGGCTACAATGACGGCCAGGAGAACAAAGATGATCGTGTTGTTGCGCTTCGATTTTGCCATATGATTTGAGAGCTTTTCTGAGTTGGTTTTTCCAACCGGGAAGCAGAAGCTAAAAGGCCCCTCTTCACGGTGGGACTATAGTTCTGTTAATCTAATTTAATTGGTTTGCCAAGGTAGAAGTCAACGGTTTTCAGGTTGAAGACATACTGATACTTCGACCGGATGAGGTCCACCTCGGCGCGGTCGAGATTATTGCGGGCAGTGGTGAATTCCAGCGTATTGATGGCGCCCAGTTGGAAACGCTTTTCGGCATTGTCGAAAGCAGCCTGGGCGGCGTCTACCGATCTCTGGGTGGCGAGGTAACTTTCGCGTGCGGCGCGGGCATCGGCGATGGCCCGCTGCACATCCGTTTTCAATTGATTGCGCTGCTGCCGGTTAACGACTTCGGTGTTCAGGGCATTGAGGCGGGCGCGTTCCATCTGTATGCGGTTGCGGTGATTGCTGTAGATAGGGATGCTCAGGCTGGCGCCGACGGTTTGTCCGAAGTTTTCGTTGATCTGGTCAGAATAGGAAACCTTTTTATAATCAACCGGAACTTCGTTTTCGAACTGAATATCAACAGGCATATCATTAATAAAGACGGTTTCCGTTGAGCGAACGAGCCCAAAGATAGGGGCTTGAGAAATGCTTGAATAGTTGGTGTTCAAGCTACCGAAAATACTTAAGGTAGGCAGCATGCCGGCGCGGGTGATGTCTTCTTCCAGTTGGGCGCTTTCCAGCCGCAGGTCAGCCGCCCTTATCTGGGGCTGGGTCTGTAAGGCAGCTGTATATACTTCATTGACACGATAGACGATTGGGCCGGCGTCGGCCGGAATATTTATAATTTCCGGGCGCACAATGCTTACCTCTTCATTGGGGTCGATCTCCATCAATTGCTTGAGGTTGAGGTACCCGATCGCCACCTGGTTTTGAGCCTCTACGATGGCCTGCTCGTCCAATGCCATTTGTGCCAGAAAATCCAGCCGGTCGTTGGGGGGCAGAGAGCCGGCACGGATCAGCTTGTCGGTTTGTTCCAGTTGTCCCTGCGACAACTCCAGGCGCTTCTGAGCATTTCCCAGTTGTTCTTCAGCCAGCAAGATGCTCAGGTAGGCGGCGGCAATATTCAGGGAGATGTCATTGACCGTGGCCTGGGCTTCCAGGCGGGCAGCTTCCAGGTCTTTTTTACTTTGTTTAACCGAGTTGGTGATCCGGTTGCCATTGTAAACGGTCATGCCGGCATCGACTGCAAAGCTGTTGAAAAAGATGGCCTCATTATTAAAGGTGTTGGTAGTCGGGTCGATGGTGCGGCCGAACTGATAACCGGCGCTGGTCCGTGCACTAAGGTTGGGCAGGCGGCTGAACTGGTTGAGCTTTTCCATCAACTGGGCGTCCTGAACGTTGTATTGCGCCTGCTTGGTGCTTAGGTTGTTTTGCTGCGCGTATTGAATACATTTTTCCAGCGACCAGGTGTTTTGAGCAAATACGGCCTGCGTTGCGATCAGTATCAGGCCGGCTAACAGTAGGGTAATTCTGTGTGACATAACCAATGTTTTTTTGTACTTGCAATAGTAGTAAAAGGTAGGCTT
>JAGQXQ010000635.1 GCA_020436535.1 Phaeodactylibacter sp. | reverse complement strand
CCGGGTTTTGGCCAGCCCGAACAGCCTGGTGCTTTCAGAAAGTGAAGCCCTGAAATTCTTCGGCGCCACAGCCGGGATCGTCGGCCGCGAATTGAAGGTCATTACGGGGGGGGTACCGAAAATCCTGCAGATTACCGGGGTAGTGGAAGACAAGCCCTACAATTCGAGCCTGAACTACGAGATGGTCACCCGTTATGAAAATGCGCCAGACTATCAGGAAGGCAAGGACAATTGGAATAATTTCAACCACGCCTTGTTCTTGCAGTTAAAAGAAGGGCAAAATCCCCAGGAGGTAGAACAGCAACTGGCGGCCATCACCGAAAAATATTTTTCAAACGACATAGAGCGGATCGAACAGGAGGGCGCTTCCGCCCCGGATGGCGGCCCGGTGCTCCGGCTGAAGTTGCAACCGCTGCATGAGCTGCATTTCGACCGCGATGTTTCCGGGGATGGCATGAGCCGGGCCTTTCCCATCGGCCTGTTGATCGGGGCTTTTTTCATTCTGGGCATCGCCTGCATCAATTTTGTCAACCTCACTATGGGCAGCTCCATGACGCGGGCCCGGGAAGTGGGCGTCCGCAAGGTGCTGGGCGCCACCCGGCGGCAACTGGCCGGCCAGTTTTGGGGCGAAGCGCTGCTGGTGACGGGATTGGCCCTGGTACTGGGCCTGGCGGTGAGCCAGTTCTTATTGCCCGATTTCAACCGCCTATTCCGTACTGAGATTGAGCTCAACCACCCTCATCTCTTTCTGTCCATTGGGCTGATCCTCATCGGCATCGGGCTATTGGGAGGCGGGTATCCGGCCCTGGTGCTGTCGCGGTTTCAGGCGGCGGCAGTGCTAAAAGGCAACATGCAGGGGCCTCGCCCCGGGCGCCTGCGCAACCTGCTGGTGCTGGCGCAATTTGCCATTTCGGTGTTGCTCATCAGTTGTACCATCATTATCGGGCAGCAGCTACAGTACCTCCGGCATAAACCGTTAGGGTTCAATAAAGAAGAAGTAGTGAGCATTCCGCTGCCCCCGGGCCTCGACGCTCCCCAGGTGCTGGAACGCCTGCGCAACGAAATGGCGCCCAACCCCCGGGTGAAAAGCATTTCGGCCGGCTATAACAATTTCGGGCTGGGTATGGATGGCTCCACCTATACCTCGATCATTTCCTTCACACAGGACGACCGGGAATACTATACCCATTGGCAAGTGGCCGATTACGGTTTCACCGAAGCGCTGGAAATACCCCTGGTGGAAGGGCGTGGCTTTTCCAAAGATTATTCAACGGATACGGTGCAGGCCATCCTGATCAACGAAACTTTTGCCAGACAGTTGGGCGAAGGCCCCTATGCCGGTAGAGTCCTGGAAATGGAGCCCCGGAGGGAAGTCGTCGGCGTAATGAAGGACTTCCACTTCCAGTCGCTGGAAAAGCCGATCGAGCCCCTGTCCGTCGCCCTGGCCCGCCCCGGCGGCGACTTCCCGATGAACTACATCTTCGTCCGCATCAGCCCGGATGAAGCGCCGGCGACGATGCAGGCCCTGGAAGCCAGTTGGAAGGCCATCGCACCCAAAGCGCCTTTTATCGCGTCTTTCCTCAATGAAAATACCAATCGGCTCTACAAGGTGGAAGAGATCATGGGGCAACTGTTTATTACCGCCGCCGCCCTGGCCATTATCTTGTCCTGCATGGGGCTGTTCGGTATCGCGGTGCTGGCCATCGGCCAGCGCACCAAGGAGATCGGTATCCGCAAAGTATTGGGTGCTTCCGTAGCCGGCCTCGTCGCCCTGCTCTCCCGCGACTTCCTAAAAATAGTGGCCCTGGCCATCCTGGTGGCCGCCCCCCTGGCCTGGCTGGCCATGCAGGCCTGGCTGAAGAATTACGCCTATCGCATCGATATACAATGGTGGGTTTTTCTGCTGGCGGGAGCGCTGGCGGTGCTCATCGCCTTCGTGACGCTGAGCCTGCAATCGGTGCGGGCCGCGCGGGCGAACCCGGTGGAGGCGTTGCGGAGTGAGTGAATGGCGCATTCGGCTATTCTATCCAGGTACCCACTTTAACCACATTGCATGAATGATAGCGCTTGTGGGGGAAAAGCCCCCGGCAAGCGCTATTGCTTTTTAAGGGCAAGGAAATGCCCGCCAAAGTTTGATTTAACGTAGTCGAATTGGGTTTTTTGGACGTTGATTTCCTGAACGAGTTTTCTGGGCTTATAAGGTCTTTTCATTGATCTATGGGGCTGGATAGGGGTAGGGTTCGATAAAAGGGCCGTTTTGGTGGACGCTCATTGAGTGGCCGAAAACCCCACCATTCTAATGCTAATCTATAGCAGTTGATTACGGATTGGTGAAAGTATAAAACTCAGAAAAGCGGATCATACTCTTCGTCATTCTTTTGCAACTCATTTGCTTGAGAGGGGAATGGATCTGCGTTACATTCAGTCATTACTTGGACATAGTAGTAGCGAAACGACGGAAATTTATACACACATTACACAAAAAGCACAGGCGACGCTTTGTAGCCCGCTAGATTATTTGGATATTGATGGAGAAAAATAAGACCCGGAGTTACGGGTTACAATAAAGAAT
>JAGQXQ010000634.1 GCA_020436535.1 Phaeodactylibacter sp. | reverse complement strand
AACAGTGGTTCGATTTCATGGAGTCGTCACCGCAATACGAACCGGCACTGTTCATTAATGATTACAGTGTTTTGATTACTGGTGTCCAGGATTCGCCGTTTGACGACCATTTTGCCGATATCACGGTTCCGATACTGAATTTTGGAGCCTACGGTGGCTTGGGATACTTGTCCGAACCTGCCTTTTCCGAGGTTGGTAGCACCGATGTGACTCATCATATTATCCAGTTATTACCTGATGAAGAAGCACTGTACGATTTTGCGCACATTGATATCTTCATCGCCAACAACGCCGAGGAATACGCCTGGCGGCCGATGCTAGATTGGATCAATGCACACTGAAGGAGTTGGTGAAGCGTAGGTTTTGGGCGATCTTTCTCCTAGCCGTCAAAGACGAGGTTTAAGTTAGCGTTTGCCCAAAAAACAGCCTGAGTCAGCGGGTCACGCTGCTCAGGCTATTTTTTTGATGATGTGAGATGGAGGTTATTATTGGAATGGTTCAAGCTGGAAAAGCCTCCTGATTTGCAAAAACAACACGCTTTCTTCACCTTAAGATCCGTTGTCTGTCTTCTCCCCTCAAGGCGCACCGACCCCTTTCCACCCTTCAAACAACACCTTCGACCCCGTCCCTACCCCGATGATCGTCCGCATCGCATCCTCCGGGCGAGTGTCCACCAGGTAGACTTTATCTTCCGGAATGTGGAATATGAAGCCGTTGGTTGGATTGGGGCCAGTAGGCACGAAGATGGTGATGAGGCCATGCCCGACCTCGTCGTCGGTGATAAAGCCGGTCATCAGGGCGCCGCTGTTGTAAGGGTCGCAGAGTACGACCTGGGAGAAGGGCGTCTTTTTGCCGCCGAAGAACTGCCGGACCGTATCCCGGAGAACCGGGTAAAAGGGCAGTTGCATCAGCCAGCGCTGCTCAAAACGGTTGATCGCCTTGTTGCCATACTGCGTCCTGACTACCAAGCCGATCGTAAAGAAAAGCGCGACCACAATGGCGAAGGAAAGTAAGTCGATCAGCCAAAGGGCGACGTTTTCAGAGAAAGGAAATAAGAGCACTAACGGCGACAAAATACCAGCAGTGAAATTCACGACAAAACGCACCAACGCAACGAAGATCGTGATGGGCAACACTACCACCATTCCACCAATGACGGAAGTGAGAAAAATGCGCCGTAGCCGATTTAAGAAAGCTTTCCATCTTTCTGGTACCATATTTTTTTTTGGCAAAAATACTTCTTCCTCTCTAAAAAAACACGCCGGGCCGCTCCAGGAAAAAAAGTTTCGGAAACCTTAATGGTTTGACTATTTCAGAGAAAAATTAAATGAGAAGAAAATTTTAACTGAGTAAAATAAATTTTAGAAAAAATCAATTATGACGCCTTGCTTAGCAGGAGTAAAAAACGGCAGATGAACAAAGTCTGCTCACTCCCATGGCGTGACGTTTCACCATGCCAGGAGTAAAAAGGATAACCACGTTAGATTCAGTTGAATTAGAAAATGGTTTGACGATCCACCCTGCCAAGGGCAGAAAAGGCCCCATCACAGTACCTTGCACTTACCTCTATTCTTCTCCATATTGTTCCTCATAATACTGCTGATAGGCGCCGGAGGTCACCCGCTCCAGCCATTCGGTATTTCCGAGGTACCACTCCGCCGTCAGCCGCAGGCCCTCGGCAGCCTGAATGGTGGGCTCCCAGCCCAGCTCCCGTTTGATCTTGGAAGCATCGATAGCATAGCGGCGGTCGTGCCCGGGGCGGTCTTTGACAAATGTGATCAGCTGACGGGAGGCGCCGGGCGGGCGGCCCAGCAACTCATCAACGATGTCACAGAGCTGATGTACCAATCCGATATTTTTCCATTCGTTATTACCACCGATATTGTAGGTCTCGCCCACCTTCCCCTGATGGTAGATCAGGTCGATGGCGGAGGCATGGTCTTCCACCCACAGCCAGTCGCGGGTATATTGGCCATCGCCATAGACTGGTAGCGGTTTGTTGTTGCGGATGTTGTTGATCATCAGGGGCAGCAGTTTCTCGGGAAACTGGTAGGGGCCATAGTTGTTGGAGCAGTTGGAAATGACCATAGGTAAACCATAGGTGTGGAAATAGGCCCGCACCAAATGGTCGGAACTCGCCTTGGACGCCGAATAGGGCGAGCGCGGGTCATAGGGTGTTTCTTCGGTAAAAAAACCTGTTTCCCCCAGGCTGCCATAGACTTCATCGGTAGAGATATGGTAAAAACGCTTGCCGGTGGACTCCTTCCAGTGGAACCGGGCGGCATTCAGCAAAACGACTGTCCCCACTATATTTGTTTCTATAAAACTCATAGGGCTGGCGATGGAACGGTCGACATGCGATTCTGCCGCCAGGTGAATGACGCCATCGAAATCGTAGTCGGCAAAGAGCTGTTGCATCCGGGCTTCATCCGTGATATCCCCTTTGACAAAAGTGTAATTGGGGCTATCTTCAATATCTTTCAGGTTTTCCAGGTTGCCGGCATAGGTCAGTTTATCCAGGTTGACAATATGATAAGCCGGGTATTTGTTAACCATCAGCCGGACGAGGTGGGAACCGATAAAACCGGCGCCGCCGGTGATGAGTATTGTCTGTTGAAACGCCATATCATTTATTTTTGATTCTTTGACAATTTCAGCGGATAAAGGCTGGTTAAAGTCAGTGAATACGCTTATTACAATCGCTTTATTACCCAACTTTAGAGTATGTTCAAAATTCAA
>JAGQXQ010000633.1 GCA_020436535.1 Phaeodactylibacter sp. | reverse complement strand
ATATCGAGGTGGTTGGTGGGCTCATCGAGTACCAGCAAGTTGAACGGGCGCAGCAAAAGACAGGCCAGCGCCAGTCGGGCGCGCTCTCCTCCGGAAAGGACAGAGACCTTCTTATCGGCGTCTTCACCACTAAACATGAAAGCGCCCAGAATACCACGCAAGCGGGTTCGCATCTCGGGAGGCGAGGCCATTTCCATGGTCTCCAGGACCGTATGCTTGGAGTGCATGGTGTCACTTTGGGTCTGGGCGTAGTAGCCGATCTGGACGTTGTGGCCGTGTATGATCTCTCCGCTGGTCAGGGTCAGTTCATTGACGATCAGCTTGGCGAGGGTGGTTTTGCCCTGCCCGTTCTGGCCGACAAAGGCTACCTTATCGCCGCGGTCCAGTTTGAGGTTGATCTCCTCCAGCACCAGCAGGTTGCCATATTTCTTGGTCACGTTTTTTCCTTCCAGGACAACCTGCCCCGAACGCGGTGCAGCTGGGAACCTGATGTTCATAGCAACAACATCCTCGTCGTCGATCTCCACCCGCTCCATTTTATCGAGCTGTTTTTGCATCGACTGGGCCATGCTCGTTTTGGACGCCTTGGCCATGAAACGGGTGATGGTCCGTTCCTTTTCCGCGATCACCCTCTGCTGGTTCTCGTAGGCGGCCAGCTGCTTCTCCCGCCGTTCTTTGCGGAGCTGCACGTAAGCGCTATAGCTTGCCTTATAGTCGTAGAGCTTGCCCAGCTCCACCTCTACCGTCCGTTTGGTAACATTATCCAGGAACTGTTTATCGTGCGAAATGACCACAATTGCGCCGCTGTAGTCGCGCAGGAAGCGTTCCAACCAGATGATGGATTCGATATCCAGGTGGTTCGTCGGCTCATCGAGCAGCAGGAAATCGGGGCGTTGCAACAGCATTTTGGCCAGCTCGATGCGCATTTGCCAGCCTCCGCTGAACTCATCGGTCAGCCGGCCCATATCTTTCTGGGTAAAACCCAGCCCTTTGAGCACCTTCTCCGCTTCCGCCTCCATAGAATGGCCGCCGAGCAGCTGGAATCGTTCCGTCGCCTCCGACAGCTCCTCGATCAGACGGTGGTATCCATCGCTTTCGTAATCGGTGCGGATGGTGATCTCTTCGTTAAGCACCGCGAGGCGTTTATCCAGGCGTTTGGCTTCGTCAAAGGCAGTAAGGGTTTCATCCATGACCGTCTTGCCTTTGGGCAGGCTCATCTCCTGGTGGAGAAAACCCAGGGTGCTCTCCGAAGGCCGGGCGATCGTCCCTTCATCGGGGCTCATTGTACCGGCGATGACCTTCAGCATGGTGGACTTGCCGGCGCCGTTGCGGCCCACCAGGCCCACTTTGTCCCGCTCGCCGATCACCAGATTGACGCGATCGAGTAAAATACGGTCCCCGTATTGTATATATATATTGCTGGCTGTTATCATGTTTATTTATTGCTTCTTTTGAATTGGCTGCAAAAATAACAGATATAAGGGAATTCCATAAAAAATTCAGGTGGCGGAGTGATGTGCATCACGAACACCGGTAATAAAAGGCCATAGGGTAAGGGACAGGTTATCGGAAAACGGTTAAGCCTTCTGTAAAGTAAACCCAAAAGTAGATCCTAAATCGGGCGTACTCCGCACGTTAATGGTTTGCTTGTGAGCTTCGATGATGTGCTTGACGATGGAAAGCCCCAGGCCGGACCCACCCTGCGCCCGCGACCGGCTCTTATCCACGCGGTAGAAACGGTCGAAGACGTGGTTGACGTGTTTCTTGGGAATACCCAGCCCGTTGTCGGCTACCTCAATGAGGATATTTTTATCCATGTCGTAAAAGCCGATGCGGGTATGGCCGTCTTCCTTGCCGTATTTGATGGAATTGCTGATCAGGTTGGTAAGCACCTGGCGAATGCTTTCGCGGTCGGCAAGCACGCGGAAGTTCTGGGCGGCGCCCTCCTTGAATTCCAGGGTAATATTGCGCTGAGCGGCTTTGATCTCCAGGTCTTCAAAAACCTCATCTGTCAGTTTCCGAATATCGAAGGCCTGCAACTCCAGGATGAGTTCGCCCGATTCCAGGCGGGAGATGGCTTCCAGGTCCTCTACGATGGTGTGCAGGCGCTCCAGGTTCTTAGCTGCTTTCCGGATAAACCTGACGTTGACCTCCTCATCGTGAATGGCGCCGTCAAGCAGGGTATGCAGGTAACCCTGAATATTAAAAATGGGCGTTTTCAGCTCGTGGGAGATATCCCCAACGAAATGC
Organism: Phaeodactylibacter sp.; assembly: GCA_020436535.1. Taxonomy (GTDB): domain Bacteria; phylum Bacteroidota; class Bacteroidia; order Chitinophagales; family Saprospiraceae; genus JACJXW01. The sequence goes on along the minus strand of JAGQXQ010000633.1, from coordinate 2,665 downwards.
CGCCGGTATTCCGCCCAGGCCTTATACTTGTCAATTTCCTCCTTCTGTTGTTCCGCCCATTCGGCCACCTGTTTTTCCACCTCATCGATAATGTTGGCGCGCACATCAATGGATTTGCTCTTTTCCTGGGTGGACAGTTTGTGTTTGTGAATGGTCTTATAAATAAGTTTGATCTTCCGGTAGATATATTTTCGGAGGTAATAAATGGTCGTGAAGTAGGCCGCAGTGAACAGGCCTATCCCCATTACCAGCAACTCCACCACCCAGGGCGGGTCGGCCCATTGCTTTAAAGCTTCGAGCAACAACCAGGCAGTCAGCGCCGCTGCTGTGATATAAAGAGAAACAAATAAGGCAATCTCCTGAGGAGTAGGATTCTTCAACATCCAACACTGTCTTTAGCCCTTGATTAAAACTCAAACTTATAACCTATACCCTTGATGGTTTTGATGTAGTGTTCGCCGATCTTTTCCCTAAGCTTGCGAATGTGTACATCAATGGTCCGGTTACCAACAATTACATCGGTGCCCCATACTTTGTTGAATATTTCTTCACGGGAAAACACTTTTCCCGGCTTGGAAACAAGCAGGTGAAGCAATTCGAACTCCTTTTTGGCCAACTCGATCACTTCCTCATCTTTGGTTACCGTAACGCGTTCTTTATCAATGATCAGCCCGGCGACATTGATAACATCCGGCTCTTCTATCACTTCCGCCCGCTCCGAGCGCCGCAACAGGGCTTTTACCCGGCTGAGAAAGACCCGTGGCCGTATTGGTTTGGTAATATAGTCATCCCCACCTACATCCAGAGCTGCGATCTGGGAATAATCTTCCTCACGGGCAGTCAGGAAGGTAATAACGGTGCGGTCGAACTCCGGCCTATTGCGCAATTGGCGGCACACCTCCACGCCATCCATCTTAGGCATCATAATATCGAGGATGATCAGGTTGGGCACTTCGGCCACTGCTATTTTAATACCTTCCTCACCATTGCTGGCGGTTAAGACATTATAGCCTTCTTTGACAAGATTATATCTCAGAAATTCCAGGATATCCGGCTCATCGTCGACCACAAGGATTTTTACAGATTCCATTATGTTTCAAAATTACTGGCGTTCTTGTTATTCTGCCCGGAGAAAAGGGCTGGATTTTAGATGGCCCGACTTCCAATCGAGTCTGTCCAAAAGTTTTAGAGTATCATGTTTGGAAGCCAATTTTTGGGCGACGAAGGCCACTTCTCACCTTTAAACATATTCTTATACAAGGACAAAGTTAAGCCTTTTGATTGCTCCAGCTAAAAGCCCAACATTAAGAATATGTTAACTCATCTGGCTTTATTAAAATATTGCTGCAATAACATCATGGGGCCTTCCTCTGCTTAGTCTTTTTCTTTCTCCTCCTCGGTTACTTCCTGGCGCTCCATTTCATTCATAATTTTGGAGTAGAGCCCTTCCATCCGCTTGGGATCAGTACGAAGGATTTCCATGGTTGTTTCAAAGGCTTCCCTGTTCAGGCCGTGAATCTCGAAAATCTGATCGTAATAGGCATTGATCACGCTATCTTTGGTGGCTCCGCGCAGCATCTGCACAGCTGCCTCGGCGACGTGCACATCGATGAGTACCTCTACCAGTTTATCTTCATCCATCGGTATAGGGGTTGGCTCCGGGCCACAAGAAACCACCGACGCCAACAGCAGGCCGGCCATGGCAACACCAACCGAGCTGCTCAACAACCTATTTCGAATATTCATCAATCAAAATATTGTTTGGGGTAATAATATTCAACCAGGCTGCCTTTCCCCTCCCGGAAATCGGTCCATGAATTAATATCCGCATCGATCCGGAAAACGCCGCAAGTGGGCACGTTCGAGATATAATCTTCCGTAAACAAGTTGGCCACCCCGGTGAAGGTGGGGTTGTGGCCAAAAACCAGAACAGTGGAATAGTCTTCAGGTAGTTCCTGGACAATATCCAGGATATCTTCCGGATAGGCGTCATAGATCCGCTTATCAACCTCGACTTCTTCTTCCGGTATACCCAATGCATTGGCAAAATGCCGGGCGGTCGTAAAGGCTCGCTTGGCGGGGCTCGAGATCAGCCGATCCGGCTTAATCCCCTTTCCACGGAGAAGCTTGCCCATAAATGGCGCGTCCCGGCCGCCTCTTTTGTTGAGGGGGCGTTCGATGTCTCTCAGGGACGGGTTATCCCAGCTCGATTTGGCGTGGCGGACGAAAAAAACGGTTTTCATAGGCCGTATGGTTCATTTTTTGCAAAAATAACGGAAATTTACCTTACATTATTGAAACACATCATTTCCTGTCACCCAAAAAAAATCAATGCCTTTTTCTAACCAAGTAGTGTGGATCACCGGAGCATCTTCGGGAATTGGGGAACATCTGGCCTACGCCTTTGCCAACCAGGGCGCCCGGCTCATTCTCTCCAGCCGAAACGAGCAAGAGCTGCAGCGGGTGAAGCAAAACTGCCCGGAAGCGGCCGAGGTCATGGTGCTGCCTATGGACGTTACCGACTACGCCGGTATGCCCGCCCTGGTGCAGCGGGCCCTTAGCCGCTTCGAAACTATTCACATACTAATCAATAATGCGGGAATTTCCCAGCGCTCGGCCGTCAAAAATACCCTGTTCGAGGTCGACAAAAAGATAATGGAGGTGA
>JAGQXQ010000155.1:1620-12873 GCA_020436535.1 Phaeodactylibacter sp. | reverse complement strand
AAACCGGCCTTCAATAAGCGCCTAAACCTCCTTTAGGGCCATATTAGCTGCTAAACTACAGAGGCGGCACATTTCAGCATTATGCCCACCCCTCAATCCACGATCATCCTTTCCGTATCCAGCTCCTGCTGCACCATATGCTCCGGCAGTTTCCGGTATTCATACTCCTGGTTGCGCAGTTGGGGCGTGAAGCCCGCCTCGCGGATAGCGTCCTGTATGCCCTGGGCGGTAAAGCGGAAGCGAGCGCCGGCGGCGGAGACGACGTTCTCTTCGATCATGATGGAGCCGAAGTCGTTGGCGCCGGCGTGCAGGCAGAGTTGGGCCACCGGTTTGCCTACCGTCAGCCAGGAAGCTTGTATGTTGGTGATGTTGGGTAGCATGATGCGGCTCATGGCGATCATGCGCACGTATTCGTCGCCCGTGCAGGTATTGCGGGCCCGCTTGAGGCGCTTGAGGATGGTGTCCTCGTCCTGGAAAGGCCAGGGGATGAAGGCGATGAAGCCCTTGGCGCCTTCTGGCTTCCGGGCCTGTACTTCGCGCATACGCACCAGGTGGTCCATGCGTTCGTAGTTGGTCTCGATGTGGCCGAACATCATGGTTGCGGAGGTGGTCAGGCCTACCTGATGGGCCGCGTGCATGATGTCGAGCCATTCCTGGCCGCCGCACTTGCCTTTGGAGATCAGGCGGCGCACCCGGTCGCTGAGGATTTCTGCGCCGGCGCCGGGAAGGGAATCCAGGCCGGCATCTTTCAAGGCTTGCAACACCTCTATATGAGTAGACTTTTCCAATTTGGTGACATGGGCAATTTCGGGCGGCCCAAGGGCGTGCAGCTTGAGCGCAGGATACAACTCTTTGAGCTGGCGGAAGAGGTTGGTATAAAAATCCAGCCCCAGGTCCGGGTGGTGGCCGCCTTGCAACAGCAGTTGCTCGCCGCCGTAGCTGAAGAGCTCGTCGATCTTTTGCTTATACTGTTCTATAGTAGTGGTGTAAGCCTCTTCGTGGCCCGGGCGGCGGTAGAAGTTACAAAACTTGCAGTTGGCGATGCAGACGTTGGTTGTATTAGAGTTGCGGTCAATGATCCAGGTGACGACATTATTGGGTACATGCCGTTGCCGCAGCTTGTTGCCTACATACATCAGTTCGGCGGTAGAGGCATTCTCGAAAAGGAAAACGCCTTCTTCCGCACTCAGAAATTCCAGGTTTAACGCCCGGTGAAGCAGCTCATCGATCTTCATATTATAGGTCTTGTTATAATTATTTAAGAGCTTGAGTTCGCATAAGGAACAAAGATAGGAAAGTCAGGTTTAGTCAAGTTCAAGAAATACTGAAAGTTTAAAATATTGTATTGGCAAGGAACAATTTTACAGGCCTGTTGCCTGGAAGCGATTAATTGTGTATATTTGCGTCAGTTAGTGAAAGAACTCAGAAGAGGGAACCCAAGGTTCCCTCTTTTTAATTCTATATAATACTGTGATAGAATCTAAGATCGAATCTCTCCTGGGGGCAAAATTTCAGGAAGATGAATTTACGGACTGTTTCCTCATCGAGCTGAAATCACACGCCCATAATAAGCTTGATGTATTCATCGACAGTGACGCTGGGATTACCTTTGAGCAGTGCCGAAAGATTAGCCGATACCTGGAACAATACATTGACGAAGAAGGCTGGCTGGGTGAAAAGTACGTGCTGGAAGTTTCTTCTCCGGGGGTGAGCCGCCCGTTAAAACTCAGGCGGCAATACCCGAGGAACATCGGCCGCAAAGTGGAAGTTGGGCTCCAGGGGGGCGAGAGCAAAGAAGGTACACTGTTAGCGGTCGGTGAAGAGGATATCACCATTGAGCAAAAGGTGCGTGTAAAAGAAGGAAATCGAAAAAAAATGCAAGTCTTACAGGTGAAGATTCCCTTTGCCGACATAAAAAAGACTGTTGTCAAAATATCATTTTAAATCTGCAATACAATGATGAACCTGGTGGATACTTTCTCGGAATTCAAAGCCGGGAAAAATATAGACCGTCCGACCATGGTGCGTGTGCTGGAAGATGTATTCCGCACGCTTATTCGGAAAAAATACGGCACGGACGAAAATTTTGATGTAATTGTCAACACAACCAAGGGGGACCTTGAACTCTGGCGTGTCCGTGAGATCGTTCCCGACGGCGAGGTGACCGACGACCGCAGCCAGATCTCTATATCTGAAGCGATGGCTATCGATGAAGATTATGAGATCGGCGAGGAATGTTACGAACAACTCCATCTGGAGGATTTCGGCCGCCGCGCCATCATGGCTGCCCGGCAGACGCTGATCTCCCGGATTATGGAGCTGGAAAAAGACGAGGTTTATCGCCTTTACAGCGAGCGGGTTGGAGACATCATCGCCGGAGAAGTACACCAGATCCTGAAGCGCGAACTACTCATTCTTGACGATGCGACGGGCAACGAACTGGTGCTGCCCCGCCAGGAAATGATCAAAGGCGATTTCTTCCGCAAAGGCGATATGGTGCGCGGGGTGATCAAAAAGGTGGAAATGAAGAATAACAACCCCGTTGTTATTCTCTCCCGAACCGACAGTATGTTCCTGGAGAAGTTGATGGAACAGGAAGTGCCGGAGATCGAGGACGGCCTGATCACAGTGCGCCGAATCGTTCGAATCCCTGGTGACCGTGCCAAGGTGGCGGTTGAATCGTACGATGACCGCATTGACCCGGTCGGCGCTTGTGTCGGCATGAAGGGGTCGCGTATCCACGGCATCGTCCGCGAATTGCACAATGAAAATATTGATATTGTCAACTATACCAATAACGCCACCCTCTTTATTCAACGGGCATTGACACCGGCGAAAGTTACTTCGATAGACCTGGATGTGGAGAAGCAACATGCCAATGTATTCCTGGAACCAGACCAGGTCTCCCTCGCTATTGGCAAGGGAGGGACCAATATCAAACTGGCCAGCCGCCTGACCGGGTTCGAGATCGATGTTTATCGCAATACGGTTGATGAGATCGAGATCGACGATGTCGACCTGGAAGAATTCAAGGATGAGATCGATGACTGGGTGATCAACGCCCTCAAAGGCATTGGTTGTGATACGGCTCGTAACGTGCTGGAACTGAAAAAGGACGAATTGCTCCGCCGGACCGACCTCGAAGAAGAGACCGTTGACGAAGTACTGAAAATCCTGGCTGCTGAATTTGAGGAAGAGGAAGGACAGTAGATTACGCAAATTGTGGAAGCCTGGGGTATGAATTAAGCCGGAATAATCGAACTCTTTTTCACAGGATGGTGTTCGATTGAAGAACCTTTGGCTTAAAATGGAAGCCAGGCGAGGTATTTTTCTCGTTTTTATACAAGCAGAGTTACTGAATAGACAGTAATCGTCTTATCTTTGCAGAAATCCTCATGATATTCCATATTGGAGTATTCTGAGAGTTTTTAAGGATTTTCAACTTTGGTGTGCAAAAGTTTTCTCCAAATCGCCTTTTATTTTATTCATCCAAAAAGATAATAAGATATGTAAGGAATATAATACTTTCTGAGAGAAGCTTTTGCTTATCGGTAAGCGTTGGATAAGTACTAAAACTTCATAATGGCGAAACGTTTAATTAAGATAGCAAAAGAGTTAAATGTGGGAACAACCACTATTGTTGAGCACCTCACCAATAGTGGTTTTGATATTGAGAACAAGCCGACCGCTAATGTCACAGATGAGATGTACGCGGAGCTGCTCAAGGAGTTTCAAAAATCTATTGCTATCAAGGAGAAAGCCGACCAACTGGTCATTGGCAACCGTCCAACATCTGCTCCACCTAAAGAAAAGAAAAAAGACATCCTTCCACCACTACCTAAAGAAGAACTTGCCAGGAAGAAACCGGAAGAACCCGTTTCTGAACCGAAAGGCAAAGAATCAGGCGCCTCTGTCGAAAACGGCAAAGAGCATCACCATGCCGAAGAGCCTGCTCCCCGCCCTCATGCCAAGCTCAAAGTACTCGGAAAGATCGACCTGGAAAGCCGCATGAAGCCAAAAGCCAAGGAGACTCAGCCGGACGTGGAAAAAGAAGTGAGGCCGGAACCGAAAGCGGAGTCCCAGCCGGAACCGAAGGCAGAACAGAAGGCGGAGCCGAAGCCCGAACCCAAAGCAGAGTCCAAACCGGAACCGCAAGCGGAAAAAGCACCGGAACCGAAAAAGGAACCCGAAGCTGAGAAAAAGCCCGAAGAGCAAGCGAAGGCTCCGGTTGAAGAAGCGGAAGCGAAACCAGAGAAGGAAGAAAAACAGCCTCAGCAAATAGCAGAGCCGCCTGCGGAAAAGAAACCAGAACCGAAAAAAGAGGAGACTCCTCCAGAAGCACCAAAGGCTAAAGAGGAGCCGTCAAAACCGGTTGAAGAGAAGGCGGAAGCCAAAGTCGAAGAGGCGCCCAAAGAAGCTAAAAAAGATGATGTTGTCCGTGCGGAAGCTCCGGAACTCAGAGGGTTGAAGATACTTGGCAAGATCGATACCAACAAACTGGAACGTCCTAAACGCAAGAAGAAAAAAGATAAAAAAGAGGTTGTTAAAGGAGAGGATAGAAAGAAAAAAGCTCCCGCTCCCGCTTCTTCCTCATCAGACTCTTCTGATAAGGACAAAGATAAGCAACCACGTAAAAAACGCAGACGGACCCGTAAGAAGGTCTCTCCCACTCCCGGAAGTGGAGCAAGAAGCGGCGGCCCTTCCACCAGTAGCAATGCCGGGAAAGGACGACGCACCCGTAGTGGCAGAAAAGACGACGATTCCAAGGAAGTTTCTCAAAAGGAGATCGAAGAAAAGATCAAGGCTACCATGGCCCGTATTTCTGGCGGAGGAAAGAAAAAACGCCAGAAAATGCGCCGCGATAACCGCGAACGGCTGCGCGAACGCCAGGAACAGCGTGAACAGGAACTCCAAACCGAAAACCTCCAGTTAACCGAGTTTGTCTCTGTACAGGAACTGGCTAATATAATGGATGTACCGGTCACCGACGTGATCACTACCTGTATGAACCTCGGGGTGATGGTATCCATTAACCAGCGCCTCGACGCCGAAATTATCGAACTGGTTGCAGAAGAGTTCGGCCACGAAGTTGACTTTATCAGCGCGGAAGAGCACGTCGAGGAAGAAGAAGAGATCATCGATGATCCGGAGGATCTGGAACCACGTGCGCCCATCGTTACCGTCATGGGCCATGTAGACCACGGTAAAACATCCTTGCTTGACTATATTCGAAAGGCCACCGTTGTGGAAGGGGAGGCTGGTGGTATTACTCAGCACATCGGCGCATATGAAGTCGTCGTTGGCGCTGATGACCGCAAGATCACCTTCCTGGATACGCCGGGCCACGAAGCCTTTACAGCCATGCGTGCCCGGGGCGCCAAAGTGACCGACATCGCCGTGATCATCATTGCGGCCGACGATAACATCATGCCCCAAACCAAAGAAGCCATCAGTCACGCTCAGGCGGCTAATGTGCCTATGGTATTCGCTATCAATAAGGTGGATAAACCCGATGCCCTGCCCGAACGCATCAAGCAGGAGCTCGCTTCCATGAACTTCCTGGTCGAAGATTGGGGCGGTAAATTCCAATCTCAGGATATCTCCGCCAAAACAGGCCAAGGGGTTGATGAACTACTGGAAAAAATCCTGCTCGAAGCGGAAATGCTGGAACTGAAGGCCAATCCTGAACGGGAAGCGATCGGTACTATCCTGGAAGCTTCTCTGGACAAAGGCCGCGGGTATGTTGCCAAAGGCCTTGTGCAAACAGGTACCCTGCATATCGGCGACCCGGTCGTTGCCGGCGAACATTCCGGGAAAGTGAAAGCGATGTTCAACGAACGTGGCAAGCGTGTCAAGGAAGCAGGCCCCTCAACGCCGATCCTGATCCTCGGCCTCAGCGGCGCGCCACAGGCGGGGGAACGGTTCAAAATAACGGAAAACGAACAGGAAGCCCGGCAGATCGCTTCTAAACGGGCACAGATCGCCCGCGAACAAGCCAACCGGGCTACTAAGCGGATCAGCCTCGATGAAATCGGCCGGCGCCTGGCGCTGGGCAACTTTAAGGAGCTCAACCTCATCGTCAAAGGGGATGTGGATGGTTCCGTAGAGGCACTGTCCGACTCCCTGATCAAACAGTCTATCGAAACTATTCAGGTGAATGTTATTCATAAAGCGGTTGGCCAGATCGTCGAATCCGATGTACTGCTGGCCTCTGCTTCCGACGCTATCATTATCGGTTTCCAGGTGAGGCCATCACTCGGCGCCCGCAAACTGGCGGAACGAGAAGGCGTACAAATTAAAATGTACTCCATCATCTACGAGGCCATTGATGAAGTTCGCGCCGCTATCGAAGGCATGCTCGAACCGACCAAGGAAGAGAAGATCATGGGGCAGATGGAAGTACGCGAGGTCTACAAGATCAGCAAAGTGGGAACGGTCGCCGGCTGCTATGTGCAGGAGGGCAAGTTCACCCGAAATACCAATATCCGCCTCATTCGGAATGGCATCGTTGTTTATCCGACCAAAGAAGGGCAGGTCGCTGAGATCGCTTCACTCAAACGCTTCAAGGAAGATGTACGTGAGGTGAAATTCGGCCTGGAATGTGGTATTTCTATCAAGAACTTCAATGACATTAAAGTCGGCGATGTGATCGAAGGCTTCGAAATTATTGAAATCAAACAAACGCTGGATTAACAACCGCGGTTGGGTTGGTTGGGGGCGCCATTTAGCAGGCTCCCCAATCAACCCAATTTTACCCGGACGTGCTTTAGCAAAAACGGACTCCCAATCAACTACTTCCCCATAGCCAGGTCACTATAAGAGACCTCCACCAGGTCTTTATCCGTTATCTTGAATAGATCAAGGTAGTACTGGCACTGTTGCCGCAACTTTTCCTCTCCGATGCTGCCATCCCGGTCGATGGCCTCTATTTCAACAAAATTACCCAGGTGCTGCACCTCGTCAAGGTGGAACTTCACATTTTCAATAAAGTAAATCTGACGGCGTTTGGATACTACGGCGATTACGCCCAGCGCTGCGGTCAGCACCTCCTTTAACTCACCAGAGCGGGGTTGCGTCTTATAGAGGGAAATGTCAGAACGTTTAGGGCCTGCCTGATCGGTTCGGTGGTAATGGATCAGAGCATTTTCGATTCGCCCTTCCCGCAGTTTGAGCCGGCCGTTAGGGACGTTAAAATAGGTGTCAGCCTGGGGGTCGGTTCCAATAAATTCGGCTTGCTGCTTTTCGAGCAAGTCGCGAATCTCTTCGGGATGGCTACACCTGGCTTTGATCTCAATATTGATTCTTTGCATCAGTTGGGTTTTCTTTTGGCAAAATGCGCCGACAAAAATACAAACAGAACCCCTAACAATGCGAATCCCAAAAGAGTAAATGTAGGCTGGTCGACAGCTATTGGCGCCATATCGCCGCTGAGGATGAAGGCCCCCCAGAAAAAGGGATGGGCCCGCGCTCCATTATTTTGATCAATGAATTGCAGTTTAGCAACCCGCAAGGCTTCATCTTTGGGTTTCCCTTCTTTCAACTGGCGGTAAAAAAGTTGCATTAAGACAGCCGACTCCCGATCGCTCACCCGCCACAGGGTCGTAACCAGGCTCTTTGCCCCCGCATAAGAGAACCCTCTGGCGAGGCTAATGACCCCTTCCCCTCGTCGCAGTTCACCGACTCCGGATTCGCAGGCGCTCAGCACGACCATCTCGGCCTGCAAACGCAGAGAATACAGGTCCTTGGCGTAAAGCAATTCATTTTGAAGCGAATCGGGAATCTCGGTGAAGGCCAGATAAGAATATTCCCCCTCCTCATCATTGGCCTTGGCGTGAGTGGCCAGATGAATGATGCTGTAATGCGGAGCATCGGCAAGAAAGCGCTCCCGGGTAGCATCGGTTCCTTTATATATGCGCGTCCGCAGGAGACTCTTGATAGATTGTACTTCCTTCACATTGTTCATCAACCGGCCCAGGCTGCGCCGGCGGCTGGCCAATGTGTTTTCCAGGCTGGGTGGATCCTGAAAAGAAGGGGCAAATGCCAGGATCCATTGTCGGGGCGCCTGGTAGTCCGTAGCCTTCATCTCCTGAAGTAGCTGGGCAGAATGGGCATAACTGATCTGGTGATCCCGAATGAGGTAAGGATAGGAAGCATAGGATTGTGTTCCGGGCGGGGTGGCTTGCCGCAGCAGTGCTTCAAAAGGTACGTATTCCAGAATGCCGTCGGGAATGATGATCAGGTGTTCTGGCAGTAAGTGGGCCACCGGCTGCACCAGGCGCTGGTAAAGTTGATAACCATAGTCGGCATACTGCCGGGCCAGAGAATCTCCCTGGGACTGGCTCCACCCATAAATACTTTCGCGAAACTTACGGACGGCATCGGGCAACCCCTCCTCAATGGGGCGTTTTATCAGCGTCGCTTTTTCCCGGTCAATAACGAACAGAAAAATATATTCCTCGCCCACAAAATACTGTAGCAAGGCCTGGCTGGGATTCAAAAGCTCTTGTTGTATCTGCTCGGGAACCATAGGGTGCACGGCATATCTGAGCCGGTGCGCCTTTGGATATTGCTGCTGAATGCTGTCCATAACCCGATGGTGTTCCTGCTTCAGATTGAAGATTTCGTTGTTCAGGTCGTGGATGTTGTACGGGCCCTCCTGGCCGTGCTGCAACTCATATCGCTGGTTTTCTCGCTCTATGATGGCCTTCTTCAGGCGGCGTTCTTCCTCCAGCACGCTTTCCGGAATGCCAAACTCAAAGTTCGCATCCGCCATCTGCATGGCCTCCTTCAACAGTAAGGCTTTACTGCGCTCGGCATACCCAAAAGCCTGCTCCAGGTACTGCAGGCTGTCCGTCTCCTGGTGTAAATGATACTTGCAATTGATCGCCGCCTCAAAAATGTAGTAGAACCGGTCCAGCAAATATTGCTTGGAACCGGATTCCTCAAAAGTGCTGTTGATATATTCGATCAACTCAATGCACTGGCCAAACCAATAAGCGGCCTCATACAATTGCTCCATACCCCGCCCCGCTTCGTATGCCTTCTGGTGATTCTTGGCCTTGAAATAGAGGGTGATGAGGAGGTGGGTGCGGTTAGAAGTTATATCCCCAAAGGGATATTTTTTTTTGTTATTGAAATGTAAGTAATCAACTGATTTGTTAAGATAGTAGTTAGCACTCTCAAATTGCTTTAGATTTGTGTAGCAAGCACCAATTTTTGAGTAGCGGCTGGAAATATTAGCCTTATTGTTAGAAGAGCCGAAGGAATTTACTTTTATTATTATTTCTAATGCTTCTTTAAAACACTTAATGGCATTCTGATAATCTTTTAAATAGTAATAACTGTTTCCTAACATATCAATTAAGAGCGCAACCTTAATTGATGAATATCCATATTCTTCTACGCCATTGGAAAGACTAGATTTAAAATGGATAATTGCATTATTATAGTCATCGAAGTAATTAAATGTTTGACCTAAACCTTTATTCACCTGAATTAGATTTTTCCGCCTTTTTGATTGCGGTAACTTCTGTGTGAGATTTAAGGCTATATTGAAGTGTTTTATAGCTTTTTCCTCTTTAAAAAGAAACTTGTAGCATTCTCCAATTCCGCAATGAGAATCAATCTCATGTTGAGTGAAATTAGATGTATTCTTGGTCCCAATTATTGATAATATCTTGTTATAATGCTCCAGCGCCTCTAAGTAATCACTTCTCCATTTATATTTATCACCTAGGACTTTGTGAATATAAATTAACTTGCTGGTTTCAATTTCTTCTTGGAGGTTCTCTGAAATGGCTATTGCTTCTTTAAAATATACTAATGCAGAATCTTCCTCATTCAACCTCAAATAAGTTTGTCCTAATAATTTACAAATTTCAAAATGTTCCTTTGTCTTCTGTTCTTTAGGGGAGCTCCAATTCTTTCTAAGAAGCGCCAGTGCTTCTGAATATTTTTTTTCCTCATATAAGTCCGTGGCTGTTTCCCACTGAAGGTTAAGTAACTCACTTTGGGGCACTTCTGACGTACTTGAATTTTGAGCTAAATCCTGAATCACTGGGCTTAAAATTACTACAGGTGTATCAAAGGTGGGGGGCATTTTTTTTATAGTGGGGTAATATTGAGCAAACTGATTATTTGATAAAAAAGAAAGCAAGAGAAGAATAAGAAAGGATAAGAGGGGATGATTGCTCATTTTTTTCCCAAAAAATAAGCAAATTTGAAAAAAATGGCGAACCGAAGTGGATATTTTGATTGAGAATTTTTCTATAAAGGGGAAATCTTGTCTTTCAGTATTAGGTTTTCAAAACAAAAAAGTACGCGAAATAGGTACAAAAAACAGCCTCTCTTAAGATACTCAAGAGAGGCTGTTTAAATTATTGAAAAAGGGTGAAGGATTAATTATTCCTTCTCTTCAGGTTCAGTGGGTTCATCACCCTGATTATCTTCGTCCTGCCCCTGCAACTGTTCCTTCAAATCCGAGAAGGCAGCCAGGTCACCGAGGGTAGATTTTTCAACAGAAGACTGCGTTTTTTTGACGGCACGAGTGGTGCGGCTACGCTCTTCCTGCTTTTCTTTACGAACCTCAATTTCGGCTTCGCGTTCCACATCTTCGCGGTAGCGGAGATGGGATACCAGGATGCGCTTGTCATCGCGGTTGAACTCGATAACCTTAACAGTCAGTTCTTCCTCCACTTCGGCCAGTTGGCCATCTTCCTTGCGGATGTGCTTGATCGGAGCGAAGGCTTCCAGGCCGTAGGGCAGCTGTACGATCGCGCCCCGGTCGTCGCGCCGGACGATGGTGGCGGCATGGTAAGAACCAACGGGGAATACGTTTTCGAAAGTATCCCAGGGGTTCTCTTCCAGTTGCTTATGGCCGAGGGAGAGCTTGCGGTTGTCTTTGTCTATCTCGAGGATGACGATGTCAATGGTCTCACCTACCTTAGTGAATTCTGAGGGGTGAGAGAAACGCTTCGTCCAGGACAGGTCGGAGATGTGGATCATGCCGCCGATGCCTTCTTCCAGTTCGACAAACACACCATAGGGGGTGAGGTTTTTGACCTCGCCGGAATGGCGGCTGCCTTCAGGGAAGCGCACTTCGATCTCACTCCAGGGGTCTTTAGACAGCTGCTTGACGGAGAGAGACATCTTGCGGTCCTCGCGGTCGATGGTCACCACTTTGGCTTCGTACTCCTGTCCGAGTTTGAAGAATTCGCGGGCATTGATCGGCTGATTGCTCCAGCTCACTTCGGA
>JAGQXQ010000155.1:1474-1610 GCA_020436535.1 Phaeodactylibacter sp. | reverse complement strand
ACGTGGATCAGGCCCTCAACACCGGGCTGTATTTCCAGGAATGCACCATAGTCTTCGATATTGACGATGCGGCCTTTAACGACAGACCCTTCTTTGATCTCTTCGCTGAGAACTTCCCACGGATGGGGCTGCAGCT
>JAGQXQ010000155.1:0-1464 GCA_020436535.1 Phaeodactylibacter sp. | reverse complement strand
GCGAAATCCGCTTCTTGTTTTCGTCAAAATCGAGCACCACGACGTTGATCTTCTGGTTGAGCGAGAGTACTTCGCTGGGGTGGCTGATACGGCCCCAGGAGATATCAGTGATGTAAAGCAGGCCATCTACGCCACCCAGGTCGAGGAAGGCGCCGAAGTCCGTGATATTCTTGACGAGCCCTTCGAGTACCTGTCCTTTTTCGAGGCTGGCGATGATCGCTTCGCGCTGTTCGGCCAGGTCGCTTTCGATAAGCGCCTTGTGAGAAACCACGGCATTCTTGATCTGCTCATTGATCTTGACCACTTTGAACTCCATGGTCTTGCCAACGTATGAATCGTAATCGATGATCGGCTTAATGTCGATCTGAGAACCGGGAAGGAAGGTCTCCAGGCCGCCACAATCAGCGATCAGGCCACCCTTGGTTTTACTGATAACGGTACCTTTTATAACAGTGCCATTCTCATAGGAATCGACGATGTTTTCCCAGGCGCGCAGGAGCTTGGCTTTGCGGCGGGAAAGCACCAACTGGCCACGGGCGTCTTCCTGTTGCTCTACGTAAACATCTACTTCATCTCCGACTGAAAGGTCGGGATTGTCACGAAATTCGGAGAGTGAAACCAGTCCGTCCGACTTGAAGTTGATGTCCAGAACGACATCGCCGTCGTTGATGGAGGTCACCTTACCTTTGACGATCTCATTTTCGAATACGGTAGTCAGGGTAGATTCGTACTGCTCGGTGTACTGTTCGAGTTCATCATCGCTGTACACACTCACCATACCGGATTTATTTCCAACAGCCCAGTTGAAGTCGTCATGCGCAGTTTCGGCAACGACCGTTTCTTCTTCCAGGTCTACCTCTTCGTCCTCGTCTTCATCTCCTTCGTCGTCGTCAGAATCAGAACTTTCTGCTACCTCGTCTTCGGTATCTTCATCGTCCCCAGCCTCGTCCTCATCCTCTTCATTCTCGTCGGATTCAGCAACAGGCGCAGCTTCCTTTACTTCTTCTTTAGCTTCAACCACGGGCTCCTCCGCTTTAGCGGGTTCCTCTTTGGCTTCGGCAGTGGGGGCTGTCTCCTTTACCTCTTCTTCTTTGGGTTCTGCAGCGGGCGTTTCCGCTTGGGCAGATTCCTCTTTGGGTTCGGCAGCAGGCGTTGTTTCCGCTGTCGTTTTTTCTTCAGCAGCGGCTTCTACCGGCTGCTCTTCGGGCGTTTCCTGCCCTTCCTGTTCAAGATCTTTGTTGTCATCTAGCATTGAAAGAATGCTTTTTTTGGTTAATGAATATTTTTTAGCGGGGCAAAGGTACGGCAATTATGCTGCAATAGAAAAAATAATCTGAAAAAAGGAGCTGAAAATTAGAAGGTTAAGGCTTTGAATTTGAAAATTCTTATTTTAGCGCTTGCCGCTCTCAGCAGAAGCATAAAGCGGCTTTATATTTTTGACTAAGAGTTTGTTCAAAATTCAAT
>JAGQXQ010000632.1:1250-3485 GCA_020436535.1 Phaeodactylibacter sp. | reverse complement strand
ACGGTGCTTTTTTGGGTATGGTGGCTTGTGGCCAGAGGCAGGAAGACCAGCGTTTCTACAACTCTATTGACCCCAAAGACCGCCATGCTTTTACAGTTATGGCGACCAAAGTAGGATACCTTCTCCACAATTTCCGGGTCAATGAACAGCTCAAGCAGGAGGTCGAAGAACGCCGGAAGGTGGAAAAAATGCTGGAAAAAAAAGCTGCCGACCTGCTGCGGTCCAATGCCGAACTGGAGCAATTTGCCTACGCTGTTTCTCACGACCTCAAAGCTCCGCTGCGCAACGTCATGGGCTACGCCCGGCTGTTAAAAACCAAACACCAGCAAAGCCTGCCCGCCAATGGCCAGCAGCAACTCGATGTGATCTGGCGGGAAGCCAACCGCTTCAATACCATCATCGATGACCTGCTAACCTACGCCCGCCTTTCTTCCTCCTCTGCCGAAGAAACGCCCCCCATGGAAGACCTCAACCTGATAGTAGAAAGGATTAAAACCCGCAATTCCTTCATTATCAACCAGCGCCAGGCCAAGATCAGCATCCAGCAGCTTCCTTGCCTACCTGCCCACGCAGCCCCGATGGAGCAACTTTTTCAAAACCTGATCCTCAATGCGATTAAATTCACGCCTGCCGAACGGCAGCCCGAGATCCGAATCGAAGTGCAAGCAGACGGAGAAGCTTACCGCTTTGCCATTAAAGATAATGGTATCGGCATCGATAAGGACAACCAGCAACGGATTTTCGGACTCTTCCAACGCCTGCATGCCTCTAATGAGTACGAAGGCAACGGCCTGGGCCTCAGTATTTGTAAAAAGATCGTCGAACAACACAAAGGGGAAATTTGGGTGAAATCAAAAGGTTTGGGCAAAGGCGCTACTTTTTATTTTACATTGCCCCAGGGATAAAGGGGGGGGGACGTGTATTGGTAAAGCCCTAAAAAGGGTGCACTTGTCTTGTGACTTCAAAATACTATTTCGTCAAAAGGTCGTTACAAGGCCTGAATTTTGTGAAAAAACATATAAATTTAGGCTTTCATTAATTATCCAAAACATCAAACCACACGCTTTATGAAGTTTGAGATTTTCAAAAGCGAAAAAAGCGACAAGTTTTATTTCCGCCTGAAGGCCAAAAACGGGCAGATCATCCTCTCCAGCCAGGGTTACGCCAGCAAAGCCAGTGCCAAGAATGGCGCCGAAAGCGTAATGAAGAACGCTGAAGATGATAGCCGCTTTGAACGCAAGGAAGCCGCCAACGGCAAATTCCACTTCAACCTCCTGGCTGCTAACAA
Organism: Phaeodactylibacter sp.; assembly: GCA_020436535.1. GTDB lineage: Bacteria > Bacteroidota > Bacteroidia > Chitinophagales > Saprospiraceae > JACJXW01. The sequence continues at coordinate 2,197 of JAGQXQ010000632.1, read as the reverse complement.
GCAAATAATAGGTAGCAGTCAGATGTACGCTTCCAAGGCCAGCATGGAAAACGGCATTAAGTCTGTACAAACCAATGCCCCTGGAGCTACCATTGAAGACCTGACCGTCGAGGCCTAAACCCGCAGGGTTTAAGGGTATGATTTCATGATTTCACTGGTTCATTGCGCTTGTTGTATCTATGAACCAGTGGAACCATACCCCCATTGTTTCCTGACTGACCTACTCAACTATGCCCGGCACAATCAAACGCATCAACACCTGGTCCAGCCCGCGAAACGTATCGACCGCTCTGATGTATGCTTTTGCACAGCGAAAGGATACCCAGGTTTTTGATGAGCCGCTGTACGCCCATTACCTCTCCGCTACAGGTAGCCGGGTGCTGCATCCCGGCGCCGACGAGATCATCTCCAGCCAGGAGCAGGATGGTGAAAAGGTTGTTCGCCAAACCCTGCTGGGTGGGTACGATAAACCTATTGTTTTTTTCAAACAGATGGCCCATCATCTGATCAGGCTGGATGAAGGCTTCCTCCTGGAAATGGACAACGTACTACTCATCCGCGACCCGGGAGCTATCATTCATTCCTATAATAAGGTTATCCCCAATCCATCCATGGAAGATATCGGCATCCAAAAGATGTACAGCCTGTTTAAGTTTCTTTCCGGACAAGGCAAACTGGCGGCAGTGGTGGACAGCCGGGAACTGCTGGCTGATCCGCCTTCGGTCCTTCGCCAATTGTGCCAACAACTGGCTATTCCTTTTGATGAGGCCATGTTGAGTTGGCGGCCCGGCGCCCGGCCAGAAGATGGCGTCTGGGCCCGGTATTGGTATAGCCGGGTGCATCAATCGTCGGGATTCGAGCCTTACCGGGAACGCTCCTTTGAACTACCGCCCCGGCTGCAGGCTCTGGCCTCTGAGTGCCGGCCTTATTACGAAAAATTATACGAA
>JAGQXQ010000632.1:0-1200 GCA_020436535.1 Phaeodactylibacter sp. | reverse complement strand
TCATCGGCCATCAATGAGATGGCTGCCAAAGAGAGGCCAGATACCTCATCCCAGGAACATGAAAACTAACAAAACAGCTTATGCTTCAGCAGTATGACCCAAAGAATGAGCACATCCTCGTTTACATTAATGGAGCGCTCCTTCCTCGCAAAGAGGCCAAAGTTTCGGTATTTGACAGTGTAGTGCAGGGCGGCGACGCCGTCTGGGAAGGGCTACGCGTGTATAACGGCCGGGCCTTCAGCCTGGAGCGTCACCTCGAACGGCTGCAAAACTCAGCCCATGCCCTGGCCTTCCAGGATGTACCGGATAGCCAATTCATCACGCAGGCCCTGTTTAAGACCCTTCAGGCCAATAATATGCGCGATGGCGTGCACATCCGCCTGACCCTGACCCGGGGAGAGAAAATCACATCCGGGATGGACCCCCGCCTCAATCAAGCTGGCCCGACCCTTATCATACTTCCCGAATGGAAACCCCCGGTGTACCCGCCGGAGATCAGCCTCATCACCTCATCGGTACGGCGCAACTCCCCTATGTCCCTGGATTCAAAGATCCACCACAACAACCTGCTCAACAATATACTGGCCAAAATTGAAGCGAACCACGCCGGCGCCGACGCCGGTATTCTGCTCGATAAGGACGGATACGTTTCCGAAGCCAACGGGGTCAACCTTTTCTGCATTTATAAAAATACCGTTTTCACTCCACACGCCGATAGCTGCCTGCCTGGAATTACCCGGGCACTGGTGCTGGAACTTTGCCGCGAGCAGGGAATACCGACTCAGGAAAAAAATCTTTCTGTTACTGAATTTTACATCGCCGACGAAGTTTTCACTACCGGCACTATGGGAGAGCTCACCAAAGTATCGGAGATCGACGGGCGAAAGATCGTTAACAAATCTGGAGTATCTACGTTAGAAAAGATCCAAGGGTATTTTAAAGCCCAAACGGAAACAGGTGGGACGCTGCTGCCGTTTTAGGAGTATAAAAGGCCTTTGAGGTTTAAAACTCCCCACCAAGCAAGTTGACATGAACCAAACCTTCACCGACCAACTGGGCCGAATCATATCGGTAGCCTATCCGCCTCAGCGGATCATCTCCTTAGTGCCTTCTCAAACCGAGTTGCTGTCCTATCTGGGGCTGGACGAAGAAACGGTGGGTATTACCAAGTTCTGTGTTCATCCGGAAGAATGGTTCCGC
>JAGQXQ010000025.1:7082-7396 GCA_020436535.1 Phaeodactylibacter sp. | reverse complement strand
GCTTGAAAACAGGCATTAGCCTGTGGGCGTTTCTCTTTCTTTGAAAGATCGCTCTTTTCACGCCGTTTGCCAAAGAAGATAAATTTTTGAAAATTATTCGACAAAGATTGCACTTTTATCCCGGATGTGATAACTTTGCACTCGCCTTTTGAAGAAAAGGATTTTTAAGGCATAAAATGCCTCAATGACTCAGCTGGTTAGAGCGGTCCCGCTCCAAGAAGCGGGATTAATCCGTAGGCCGTAGATTTTCATCTACTGCTTCGATGACTAACCAAAAGTGTCTTGAAAAATGCCTCAGTAGCTCAGTTGGTTAG
>JAGQXQ010000025.1:0-7067 GCA_020436535.1 Phaeodactylibacter sp. | reverse complement strand
TTCAAGTCCTATCTGAGGCGCCGTGAAGTAGAACGGAGTTCACTTCACGGCTGTAAAGTCAACAAAAGTTGTACTTTGCAGCTCATCCGTTTTACTTAAAAGACAGGGAGTAAACCAACAGATTGGTTTATTCCCTTTTTTTATTTCAGGCTCTTCGAAAACCCATTTTCTATGGAGCGCGCTCTCGAGTATTGCACTTATGTGTTGATCAGCCTAACTGATCGAAAACTCTATATCGGATATACGACAAACCTTGATCGTAGGCTACAAGAACACAATTCAGGAAGGGTAATCAGTACTGCCAACCGACGTCCGTTGAAGTTGATATTCTGTGAATACTACTTCAGTGATAAAGATGCTAAAAGACGGGAAATGTACTTCAAAACCACTGCTGGGAAAAAAGCGTTGAAAATCATGCTTCGGGAAACCTTATCCGAGGTGGGATATCGTAAGAAGGACTAAGCTCATTGCATGTATCCTGGAGAAATACGGCTACCAGATGAATTTTTCCAGTATCCAGCAGGTCAACCAAGAGCTAAGAGCTTGTTTAGAGGTAGCCATTGGGGCTATAAATGCCAGTTTGTGGACATATGCGGTTCCATGATAGGCATACAGGGTTTCAATGATTTTATCCTCGGCAACTCCCAAGCGCCTTAATAAGGCTGGCACATTATTCCATATTCAGGGTGCTCCGTCGCCTAGTAACTGGACAGATTCGGCATCTTTTATTTTCAGCTTTGACAAATAACTTTCCAATAAACTGAATAAGTGTTCCTGATCGAAGCGGCAGCCGTATATGGGCAGTTCCGTCCGGGCAAGCCGTCCCTCCTCATCCAGGATATCAATGACAAATAGTTTTAGTTCGCGCCACGCTGTATCGTATTGCTCATAGCCCTCGTTGGTGTATGTGCCGCTGTATTGGCGGATACGGGTACGCCCGCTCCACCAGTCGGAGGATGTTGGCGCCAAACTGTATCGGGTCATCCGTCGCCAGCTTGAAGGCGTAGATCACGTTTTGGATAGAAAAACCGGCCACACTTGGCAACATTGTTAACGTGCCATCCGCAAAATATATAATCCAGAATCAGAATAAGGCTCTTAAACTTCACTTTAGACCTTATAATTTTTCAATAATGAGAGATGAAGACCGGGCGATATTAAATGTTATTCTGACTTTATTCAGGATAGGTATTACAATTTACTGTGTAACAAGGGCTAAAAGTTTAAATCAAAGTCAATTCGGATGGGGAATATTCGGCTTCTTTTTACCTTTAATTGCATTAATATGAATACAGTTTGTTAAACCCAAGAAAGGCAACGAGGATAACATGGTGGAAGATGGCGATCGTATGGTATTAGATAGCCATGTTGTTGGGGTCCAGATTCATCGGAAAGATCTTATTACCAGTACTTTATTATAAACTTACGCTTTTTTTGCGTTACTGTTTCGTTGTGGACCACAGTTCGTAAAGCCGGCTGCTTTCTCCCGGATACAGAAGTAATTGTTTTCCAAAAGAGAAGAAGCGCGGCGCTGAACGAAAGTTCATTAACAAGGGCAGCTCAATTGCAGAAAAATCATTTTTGAAAGTCTTGAAGATACCATCCATTGCCCCTGCCCAGAGCATAATCCTTTGTTTTGTGCCACCTACTGCTGTGAGAACGCTACCACTATTTAAAAATGCTGTCTTCAAGAGATCATACTGCAGTTTGGTGGTATCTTGGAATTCGTCTAGAAAAACGTGGGAAAATGAGGAACCGAACGGCGGACGATATAGGCCCCAAATTGTATGGGGGCCTCCATCGCCAGATGGAAGGAGTTGATTGCGTTTTGGATGTAAAAATGAGTTGCCGGCCGGCCTTGTTTCACTCCTTTGAAGGTGATGTCTTTCGATAATGCAGCCTCTCACGGAGTAGCATCATTCCGTTGATCCCTCACCAGCAAATCGCACACATCCACTGCTAATAGTTCGGCAACCTGAAATAGCACTTCGACCGGAGGCTGCATGTCATTTGTGCACCAGCGGGAAACTGTTGACCGGTCCCGGCCGACTTCTTTAGCCAGCCACTTGGCTGTTTTTCCTTTGTCGGCGAGTACGGCCTTTATCCGGTTGTATTTGCGCATAAACAGAAAGTTGCTTGTCTTACCGGCTAAAGATAGGATGAGCCGGAAGGAGGAAAAGAAAAACATCAGTGGATAAAACGAAAATAAATCAATACGCTGATGAGTACTACCGCTGCTGACTGGATAGCAATCGCCAAACAAGTCGCCGCCAATCCATTCGTGAAGATCGCCTGCCCCAATTGCAGCGAAGGCTACCTGCAAATCCTTATCGTGCCCTGGGAAAACAATGAGCCGAAAGTGGATGTCCACCTGATTTGTGAACACTGCGGGACGAGGAATACGATTACGAAGGAGGCGGAGGTGGTGGGTAGTGTTTCGAATGGCAATGCGTTTGGGTAGTCTTATCGGTTCTCTTCGAATCTGATCAAGAGTCTAATTTGATCCTGCTTTTCATCTTCACCCCTGCACCCTCAACGCAAACTCCTCCGACTGATCCGTCAACGAAATCCGCTCGGCCAGGCTTCGACGTGAGCTCAGCGTTACGACTTCGGCGTAGCCTACGTCTTGCCATCGCCGGCAGTTGTTGCGAATTTTGCAACAACTGAATCCCGCTCCAATTCACCCTCTTGAAAAACATTCCGGATATGGCGGGAAAGGACGGATTTATCCCGCTCAAAAAGCACAACCAGTTGGTTGAGCGACAACCAACCCATTAACTTTATGTGCTGTATATTCGCTAAAAAACAGCTCAGAAACACAACCAACCCTACTTTCATGGAAAAAAGACTCCCTATTGCCATAGCCCTTGTATTTTCCTTTTTGGCCTTGATGGGTTGTAAAACCGAAATAAGGGAACAAGTAGATGCTCGCCAACAACAGGTGGAAAAAACGGCCAAAGCATTCTTCGCTACGTTTGCAGAAAGGAAAAACTGGAGAAAATTCTGCTCCTTTTACCGGGAGGACATGGTTTTCGAAGACGTTATGTTGCAAATTAAACTCGACAGCCTCTGGCAATTTAAGCGCTTTTACAAATGGGATGAAGAAGGGGAGCCTTTCAAAAAACTGACCCCTGATCAGGACCACCTTACCCTCACCTCCCTGGTGGCCAACGATAGTGTAGCGGTGGGGCGGGGACGGATCAACCCGTTTTATTATTATGGCCAATTGGTTGATGCGGAATGGGGCATGGAGTTTACCATCTGGTTGTATTTTGATGAACACTTGAAAATCAAAAAACAAATAGATTGGATCGAATACGCCCCGGAAGTGTTTGAAAGTGTGATCAAACGGGTTCGGGAACATGGAGTAGAGAAGACGCCAGACTGGTTGGATTTGTCTCCAGAAAAGGAATGAATTGAAGTAAGAGTACGTTTAGCAAGGTCAAAGCTTTGCCGCAAAGCCAGCCGTTTCTTCCGCCAACCGCTGCACCGCCTCCTCATGCGTTATACCTGAACGCTTCAAGGTTTTAAAGGAATGGTCGCCGCCCTCTATTTTCACCAGGCGGGCTTGCTCCAGTTTTTCACAAACCGCTTCCATCAGATCAAAACGCGCCAGGGTATCCCGCGTACCCTGTAAAAACAGTTGCGGCACATTAACATCGGATAGATGGGCTGCCCTTTCTATACCCGGTTTGCCAGGAGCATGCAGGGGAAACCCATAATATACAATCCCTTTTACCGGCTCCAATTCCCCCTTGGCGGCCACCTGGGAAGTCATACGGCCGCCAAACGATTTCCCGCCCGCCAGCAGGGTTAACCCATCGGCAAATTTCAATGCCTTTTTCACTGCGGCTTTAATCGCCAGATGAGCTTTGGGCGGCCGGTCAGGCGCGCGCCCTCCCTTTTCCATGTAGGCGAAATTAAAACGCAAAGTGCCCACTTTATGGGCGGCCAGTTGCTGGGCAAGCATTTCCATAAAAGGATGCTCCATGCCTGCTCCTGCTCCGTGGCTCAATACCAGTAATGCGAATGCATCTTCGGGCAATAGCAAAAGCGAAGAAACGGTTCCGATTTCTTTGGAAAGGTTGATTTTTAATTTTCTTGGTTTCATCACTGGGTTTGTGCAAAGATTGAAATTGGCCCCATAAGTCATAAACCATTCTGATGTTCCAGGAAGACAGAAACTCAGTCCTGCCACAAAATGTCCAGTAGTATGATCTCCGGCTTGGAAAAAAGGTGCGAACTGATGCAGTAACTACAACTTCCCCCCAACTTTTTTAACAAATTTCAAAATCCATTTTTAAATTCCACAAAACGCTGATTAACAGAAGCTTAATCCGCCCTTTCAAGTCCTGTCCGAGGCACAAAGCCCTCAACATCGAGCGGCCCCGCCCCTCAATACTCCGCCCCCTCCGGCGCTTCCGCCATAATCCTGGCGATGTGGCGCAGGTTCGTCATCCACCATTGTTTCACCGGCCGTTGGAATTCGGCGTCCACCAGTTCCGGCCAGCGGGCCATGTCCACAAAATCTACCTTTCCTTTTTGCAGGCCGATAAAGGAAACCGGCTTTCGGCCTTCGAGGCATTCGGTTATCAGGTGCTCGGTGCACAACCTGGCGAGCCGGATGGCCAGTATCCGGTCGAAGGGAGAAGGGTCTCCGCCTTGTTGCAGGTGGCCGAGAATGGCTTGCCTCACATCGAAGAGGTCACCGCCTTCTTCTTCAAACAGGGCGGCCATAAACGTGGTACTGTATAGGGAATTGGCCCTTTCATTCCGGATCATCAGCCCCAGGCGTTTGCCTTTGGAGAATCCTTCCACCAGGTGGTCCAGGTCCTTTTGCAGGTCGATGAGTTTTACCCCCTCTTCGTGCAGATAAACCCTTTCCGCACCGGTGGCAATGCCACTGACCAACGCCAGAAACCCACAATGCCGCCCCATCACTTCCACCACGAAACAGCGCTTAGAGGCTACCGCCGACTGTTTGATCTTATCGACAACCTGGACGATGTTATTTAATGCGGTATCGGAGCCGATACTCCGTTCAGACCCTGGCAGGTTATTATTGATGGTTGCCGGCAGGCAAACCATCGGAATATTGAAAGCGTGAAAATCTTTCCGCTTTTGGTACATGTTGTATATTGCCTGATACCCGGACCAACCTCCGATCATCAGGATGGCGTCAATCTTATGCTCTTCAATCGTTCTGGCAATAGCATAATAGTCGGTTCCTGTAAGTTCTTTCCGGTTGGTCCCCAGTTCTGCTCCTCCTATATTTACCCAGCCACCTACGCTCATCCAATCCATCTCCTTAAATTTCCCTTCGATCAGGCCCCGGAACCCGTCACTGACGCCCAGCATTACATGGCCGTGGTCCAGCCCAATGCGCACCGCTGTGAGCGCAGCTGTATTCATACCCGCTGCCGGCCCCCCTCCATGCAAGACGGCAATCCTCAATTGCTTTTGATCCGCAGCAGCAGTAGAAGGCAACGTGCGGAGCATTACTTTCAGCGTTTCGTAAGCTTCCGTAAACCCTACACCTCGCAGCTCCATGGCCTTGTCGTAATCGCCTGATTTGATCAGCTCCCGTATCAGTTGGGTATCCGCCACACATTTCATCAGTGGGGCGGTGATGACGTCATTTTCCTGCACTCCAATTAGCAGGGGCTCATCATCGGGTGAGCTGGAAGCGATCTTTTCCACAGCCGTACATCCCAGCAGAGTGGTCATATACCGGTCATAGGCACTGGGGGCGCCTCCCCGCTGCACATGCCCCAGGATGGTCACCCGGGTATCTTCCCCCAGCCGCTCTTCCAACACTTTCTGTACATCGGAACTGCCGATCGGGTTGCCTTCGGTATCCTGCGCGCCTTCCGCCAGGATAACGATGCTGTCGCGCCGGCCGGAATCCCTGCCGGCCTTTAGTAAGGCACACATATTTTCCTCCCATTCACCCGGTTTGGGCGGGTCTTCGGGTATGAAGACCCAGTCGGCCCCACAGGATAAGCCCGCCATCAATGCCAGGTAACCACAGTTTCTGCCCATGACCTTGATGACAAAGGTCCGCTGGTGGCTGGCGGCCGTACTGATGATCGCATCCACGGCTTCCGTTATCCGGAACAAAGCAGAATCGGCGCCAATAGTCATATCCGTTCCACACATGTCATTATCGATGGAACCAACCAGGCCGGCAATGAAAATGGACCGGTATTTTTCCGCAAACGCATGGTCGATCTTGCCTTCCTCGAGTAGGGCATCGGTATGTTCGGTCCATTCCTGCCGCAGCACGTTGGCTCCGGTAAGGCTCCCGTCTCCGCCGATCACCACCAATGCATCGATCCCCCGGCTGATCAGGTTCTGGACCGCCTGGCGGCGCCCTTCTTTTGTCCGGAAAGCATCTGACCGGGCGGACCCGATGGAAGTGCCGCCCTTCTGCAATATCCCTCCTCCTGCCGACCATCCTGCTTTTCGAATGTAATCGCCCCCCAGGATCATGCCTTTATATCCTTCGTAGATCGTATATACATCGAAATCCTTGTGGACGGCGGCGCGCACCACCGCTCTTACGGCCGGGTTCATACCCTGCGCATCCCCGCCACTGGTCAGAACTGCTATTGATTTCTTATTTGCCATATATTTATTACTTAAATCCTATATGCAAAGATGGTAATTTATTGAAGGAGGAGTGCTGAAATTCCGGTTAATTTCAGGTTGCCGGGCCTCCATTAAATTGAATCTTCACCAACCTTCGCCCGGGTAAAATAATTTTTTTAACACACTTATTGACAAGCATGAATAACAATATTAGACAGAGAGCGGAAAAAAATTGCTGCCCCGGGAAAAAAACCGCCATTTTTATTGTCTAATTATCAAAACCACCATTTGGAAGCCCGGTTTATGCAGAAAAGCCACGATGTAGTAGAACGCGCCCGGCGCGGCGACCCGACCGCCTTTCGCCAGCTGGTAGAGCAGCACGAAGGGTTGGTCCGCTCTACTGTAGCGGGTATGCTGGGCGATACCGCAGAGGCCGATGATGTAGCCCAGGAGGTGTTCATCCGCTTCTACAAAGC